>NZ_CP108352.1:3305729-3606250 GCF_036237275.1 Streptomyces sp. NBC_01353
CGTCAGTGGAGTGTCCGGCACGATCACGTCGTACACGTGGCGGCCGGGCGGCCTGAAGGAGGGCGAGGAGTTCTCCCCGCTCACCTCGATCAAGGTCGGCGACTGCGCCTCCCTCCGCGAGTTCGCGAACCTGCCCTCCTGCACGGACGGCGACGTCTTCATCGCCCTCGCTCACGGCGCCCAGGGAGCACCGCCCGACAGCTGGGTCACGGAGACCGCGAAGCCGGGCAGGACGGTCGTCCTGCGGGACCCGGAGGAGCACAAGGGCCCGCTCCCCCAGTGGCGGATCCCCACAACCACCCGGATCGTGGACTCCCGCCCCGACCCGACGGGCATGTACGAGTTCGGGATCCTCGCCACCCCGTCGTCGGTCGACGCGGCCCGGCTCGACGATCCCGCCGCGCTCGCCATGGTGCGGCTCGACCCGGCCGTGCCGGACGCCGCCGAGTACGTACGGAACACGGCGGTGGCCCTCGACCCGACCTCGTGGGTCCGCACGCTGAAGAACACCGAGCGGAACGCGCAGTTCAGCAGCGTCCGCACCGGCATCCTCGTCGGCTCCACCCTGACGATGCTCCTGGTGGCGGCCTCACTCCTGGTGACCACGCTCGAACAGCTCAGGGACCGCAAGCGGCTGCTGTCCTCGCTGGTCGCCTTCGGCACCCGGCGCACCACGCTGAGCTGGTCGGTGCTGTGGCAGACGGCGGTGCCGATCGTGCTCGGCCTCGTCCTCGCCGTGGCGGGCGGGCTCGGTCTCGGCGTCGTCCTGCTGAAGATGACGGGGCAACAGGTCCGGGACTGGTGGGTCTTCCTGCCCATCACCGGGATCGGGGTCGCGCTGATCGCGGCCGTGACGCTGCTGAGCATGCCGGTGCTGTGGCGGCTGATGCGGGCGGACGGGCTGAGGACGGAGTAACCCGTCGAGCGTGTGTACGACGCGTGGGCGCGGGTTCCTGAAGCCGGGGGGTTTCAGGAACCCGCGCCCACGACCCGTACCGGAAGGCGCTTCAACGCGCCCCGCAGCGCCTCGGCCAGCTCCTCGAACTCGGCCTGCCGGGCGGCGCCCGTCCGCATGGCGAGGGCGACCTGCCGCGAGGGCGCGGGCTCGGCGAACGAGCCGGTGAACAGGGCCGTGTTGCGGGCGGTCTCGACCTTGACGGCCGTACGCGGCAGCAGCGTCACACCGAGGCCGCCCGCCACCAGCTGGACCAGGGTGGACAGCCCCGCCGCGGTTGTGGTGACCGGAGCTCCCTCGGTGCGCCCGGCCTCGCGGCAGATGTCGAGGGCCTGGTCGCGCAGACAGTGCCCCTCGTCCAGGAGCAGCAGGTTGAGCTCCTTGAGCGCCTCGCGCGGTATGTCGTCGCGGCCGGCCAGCGGATGGCCCTCCGGGGCGACGAGCACGAAGTCCTCGTCGAAGAGCGGGAGTTCGCTCACTCCGGGGACCCCGAGCGGCACGGCGAGCAGCAGCAGGTCGAGCCGCCCGGCCGCGAGGCCCTCCAGGAGCGAGGAGGTCTGCTCCTCGTGGACCTGGAGGTCGAGCTCCGGATAGCGCCGGTGGACCAGGCTCAGGACGGTGGGCAGTAGATAAGGGGCGACCGTCGGGATCACGCCCAGCCGCAGCACCCCGGTGAACGGGGCCTGCGCCGCCTCCGCCTCCTCCATCAGCTCCGCCACCGCGTCCAGGACGGCCTTCGCCCGCACCGCGAGCCGTTCCCCGGCGGGCGAGAGCAGCACCCTGCGCGTCGTACGCTCGACGAGCTGGACACCGAGTGCCTCTTCGAGAGCCGAAACGGCGCCCGAGAGCGCCGGCTGGCTCATTCCGATCGCCGCGGCGGCGTCACGGAAGTGCAGCTGCTCGGCGACCGCCACGAACGCTCTGAGCTGGGAAAGACTGGGCTGCTTGCCACGCATCGGGCCGGTGTACGGGCTGTACAGAGAGACCACTGATAACCACCTTCGATCAACACGAGGCAGTCTAGCTATTTCACTGATCAATGCACTCCGTGCCAGGATGAGCCCACGTCCAACCCCCCTCGGAAGGCCCCAAAAGGGACTTCCTCCTGTGCAAGGAGAGCGCGTGCTCACTGTCGGTGACCAGTTCCCCACCTACGACCTGACCGCCTGCGTGTCGCTGGAGAGCGGCAAGGAGTTCGAGCAGATCGACCACAAGTCCTACGAGGGCAAGTGGCGTGTGGTGTTCTTCTGGCCCAAGGACTTCACTTTCGTCTGCCCGACCGAGATCGCCGCTTTCGGCAAGCTGAACGACGAGTTCGCGGACCGCGACGCCCAGATCCTCGGCGTCTCCGGCGACTCCGAGTTCGTGCACCACGCCTGGCGCAAGGACCACGCCGACCTGCGTGACCTGCCCTTCCCGATGCTCGCCGACTCCAAGCACGAGCTCATGCGCGACTGCGGCGTCGAGGGCGAGGACGGCTTCGCCCAGCGCGCCGTCTTCATCGTGGACCCGAACAGCGAGATCCAGTTCACGATGGTGACCGCCGGCTCCGTGGGCCGTAACCCCAAGGAGGTCCTGCGGGTCCTGGACGCCCTGCAGACCGACGAGCTGTGCCCCTGCAACTGGAACAAGGGCGAGGGCACCCTCGACGCCGCCTCGCTCCTGTCGGGCGAGTGATCTGACATGGCTCTCGACGAACTGAAGTCCGCCATACCGGACTTCGCCAAGGACCTGAAGCTGAACCTCGGTTCGGTGATCGGCAACAGCGAGCTGCCGCAGCAGCAGCTCTGGGGCACGGTCCTGGCCTGCGCGATCGCCTCGCGCTCGCCGAAGGTCCTGGCCGAGCTGGAGCCGGAGGCCAAGGCCAACCTCAAGCCCGAGGCGTACACGGCCGCCAAGTCCGCCGCCGCGATCATGGCGATGAACAACGTCTTCTACCGGACCCGGCACCTGCTGTCGGACCCGGAGTACGGGACGCTGCGCGCCGGTCTGCGGATGAACGTCATCGGCAACCCGGGCGTCGAGAAGGTCGACTTCGAGCTGTGGTCGCTGGCCGTCTCCGCGATCAACGGCTGCGGCCAGTGCCTGGACTCGCACGAGCAGGTCCTGCGCAAGGCCGGTGTCGACCGCGAGACGATCCAGGAGGCCGTCAAGATCGCCTCGGTGATCCAGGCGGTCGGCGTGACGCTGGACGCGGAAGCGCTCATCGCCGAGTAAGGCGTGTGACGTGACGAGAAGGGCCCCGGGGTGCGAACCCCGGGGCCCTTCTCCGTCGCCGTCACTTCTTGAGCGAGGCCATCAACGCCCGGGCGTCCTCGGCGAGGAAGTCCCCGATCCCCGACAGATCGGCGGAGGGCCTCGGCTGCTCGACGGCCTCCCCCGTCGCCGGATTCACCTCGTACGCCCCGCTCGCAATGAGTTCGATCTTCACCTCGGCCTGGCCATCCAGGACATGGATCCAGGCACCGGTGGAGGGTCCCTTCGGGGGCCTGTCCACGTACAGGCGCGCCGTCTCACCCAGCCCGTCGACCGGATCGACGTCCTCCTCGTAGCCGGAGTCCTCGATCCGGGCCTCGAACTCCGGTCCCGGGTCGGTCTCCTTGTGCAGCGAGTAGGTGATTGCCACGTCGTAGCCGCTCTCCGGGTTGCCCAGCGTCGCGTTGCACCGGGCGATGTCCAGCGCGGAATGTTCCATGGTCAGGCCGTTGGCGTCGACCGACCTCTTGCCGAGGGCCGTGGACAGCGCCTTCAGCTCCGCCTGCTCGCAGAGGTTCGAGGTGGTCCGGTATCCGCCCAGGTCGGGTCCCTCGTCCTGGGTCCGCTCGTACGCGTAGAGTCCGCCGGCCCACACCGCCGACGCCACCACCGCGCCACCGACCGCCCACAGCCAGGGGCGGCGGGGACGCGGCGGGCGCGGTGCCGGCTCGATCCGTACGGTCTCCGCCGCGGGGAACTCCGTGCCGCCCGCCAGCTCCGGCTCGGAGATCATGCGTCGCCCCGCTCCGCCGAACCGGGCGCCGGGGTCGGCGCCACTTCGAACGCCGTCGCTCCGTGCGGTCCCGGTGCGCTGAGCATGGCCTGTTCCTGACTGTAGGCACGGAGGTAGCCGACCACGGTGTTGGTGACCGCGACCAGCGGCACCGCCACCACCGCGCCACCGATACCGGCGGTGAGACCGCCGGCCGCGACCGCGAGGACGACGGCGAGCGGGTGGACCCGGACCGCGCGGCCCAGGATGAACGGCTGGAGCACATGACCCTCGATCTGCTGCACGGCGAGGACCACGACGAGGACCATCAGGGCGGTGAACACCCCGTTGGTGACGAGGGCGACCACGACCGCGAGGGCGCCGGAGATGACGGCGCCGACCAGCGGGATGAAGGCGAAGAGGAAGATGAACACGGCCAGCGGGACGGCCATCGGGACATCGAGGAAGTAGAGCCCGAGGCCGATGAAGACCGCGTCGATCAGTGCGACGAGCACCGTGCCCCGCACGTAGGCGGTCAGCGTCCGCCAGGCCCGGGGCCCCGCGCCGGCGACGCCTGGGCGGGCCTGCGCGGGCACCAGCTTCAGCGTCCACTGCCAGACCTTCTTGCCGTCGTACAGCAGGAAGAGCGTGGAGAACATCGCGAGCAGGATGCCGGTCAGCGCCTCGACGACGACGGTGACGCCCTGGAGTCCGGCGGAGGTGATCTGCTCGGTGTTGGCGCCGACGGTGTCGCTGAGGTTCTTGGCGATGTCGTTGATCTGCTTCTCGGTCACGTGGAACGGACTGTCGAGCAGCCACTGCTTGAGCTCTTCGATGCCGTCCCTGACCCGGTCGGACAGGTTGTCGATGTTGTCCATGACCTGCCAGACCACGAACCAGCCGACCAAGCCCATGATCACGAAGCCGGAGACGGCGGTGACGGCCGTGGCCAGCCCGCGCGGCAGCCCGGCGTGGCGCAGCCACTTCACCGTGGGCTGGAGCAGGGCGGTGACGAGCAGCGCGGCGACGAAGGCGAGGACGACCAGCTGCACGGAGCTGATCACCTTCATCAGCACCCAGACCGTGCCGGCGAGCACGAGCAGCCGCCAGCCGGCCTCGGCAGCGACCCTCATGCCCCAGGGGATCGCGGCGACCGGGTCGGGCCGCGCGGCGACGGCGGGGGCGTAGGCGGGCGGGGCGGGTACGGAGACGGCGGAGCTACCGGTCCACGGCGCACGCCGCCCGGGCCACCGCGCGGACTCGAACGTGCCCTTGGGGTGCGGGCCTCCGCCGGCCTCCTCTTCGGCCTCGGCAGCGGGTCGGGTGCCGGGTGCGGTGGCCGCCTCGGCGCCGGGCTCCTGCCCGGGCGTGGGCGCGGACTCGGGCGTACCGCCCACGTCTTCGGCGGGCGGAGGCATCGACTCGCCGCCCGGAGTGCCCGATTCACCCGGTCCGTCCGGCCGTTCCGCGTGCGCTCGGCGCTCGTCCAGCCGGTCGCCCAGTCGACTCAGGCCCTCGCCCAGTCGGTTCAGCCACCCTGGCAGTCTCGACATGATCTTTCCTCTTCCCCCGCTCACTCCCCCCGGGAGCCCGTGGACCAGAAACCTACACGCATGAAACCCCCCACCGTAGGACGGTGAGGGGCTCCACAAGGTTGAGCTCGCAGGTCTAGTACCAGCGGTTGGCCTGCCAGAAGTTCCACGCACCGCAGGGGCTGTCGTAGCGGTTGTTCATGTAGTTCAGGCCCCACTTGATCTGGGTGGCCGGGTTCGTCTGCCAGTCGGCGCCGGCCGTCGACATCTTCGAACCCGGGAGAGCCTGGACGAGACCGTAGGCGCCCGAGGACGGGTTGGTCGCGCGGTAGTTCCAGCCGGACTCGTGGTCCACGATGTTGCTGAAGCACTGGAACTGCGAGGCCGGGATCATCTGCCGGGCGATCGCCTTGACCTCGGAGATGGAGTACGAGCCCTGGGCGGAGAAGCTCGAGGCGTCGCGGACCGAGGAGCGTTCGGCGCGCGCTTCGGCGTCCTTGCGCTCCTTCTCCGCCTTGTCGGCGGCCGTCTTCTTCGCTTCGGCGTCCTTGGCGGCCTGGATACGGGCCGCTTCCTCCGCGGACTTCTTCATGGCCGAGTCGGCCGCAGCGGCCTGGACGTCGGCCTGCTCCGAGAGCGAGGAGACCTGTACCTGGGCCTGCTCGCCCGCGGGGATGTCCGCGAGCAGCGTGGTGTCGGCCGCGGTGGCCTCGAAGTTGTCGTCCGAGGGCTGAGTGCTGCCCGAGGCAACACCCACGACGGCGCCGACGGTGGTGACCGCAGTGGCCGAAGCCACCGCGAATCCCCGGACCGAGATCCGGCTCACACGGTTTCCTTCCAGCATCGCCCACGCAGGTGACCAAGCGGGCGAAATCGTGCCCCTTGCGCTGGTCTCCGACGTACTGGGTCACAGAAGACACGGGCCCGTGGTGCTGTGGGCGGCATACGGCTGACGGTTGTTGAGTTGTGTGGTGCAGCACCCTTGAGGGTGCACGTGTGCCGTATGCGGGGCCTGACGGAAGCAAGACTCTGCCGGACGGCGACGCCGCAAGGCAATTCTGCGTTGCGTGTGAAAGCTCACACCTCGTAAGTCACAGGGGTTTTGGCGAATTCTGCGGACAGCACGACGCCGCCCGGCTAAGCTCCTGCGCTTTGCCGGGCGGCGCCAACTCCCGTACGGGTACGGGACGGTTTGAAACGGGTCAGATCTGGCCGTCCTCCAGCATCTCGGTCACGAGCGCGGCGATCTGCGAGCGCTCGGAGCGGGTCAGAGTCACGTGGGCGAAGAGCGGATGACCCTTCAGCTTCTCGACCACGGCGACCACTCCGTCGTACCGGCCGACCCGGAGGTTGTCGCGCTGGGCGACATCATGGGTCAGCACCACACGGGAGTTCGCCCCAATACGGGACAGAACGGTCAACAGGACGTTCCGCTCCAAGGACTGGGCCTCGTCCACGATGACGAAGGCGTCATGGAGGGAGCGGCCCCGGATGTGGGTGAGCGGCAGGACCTCCAGCATCCCGCGGCCCAGCACCTCCTCGATGACCTCACGGCTCGCCACCGCCGAGAGCGTGTCGAAGACCGCCTGAGCCCAGGGGCTCATCTTCTCGGCCTCGCTGCCCGGCAGATAGCCCAGCTCCTGGCCGCCGACCGCGTACAGCGGACGGAACACCATCACCTTCTGGTGCTGCCGGCGCTCCAGGACCGCCTCCAGGCCCGCGCAGAGCGCCAGCGCGGACTTGCCCGTGCCGGCCCGGCCGCCCATCGAGATGATGCCGACGTCCGGATCCAGGAGCAGATCGAGCGCGATCCGCTGCTCGGCGCTGCGGCCGCGGATGCCGAACGCCTCCCGGTCGCCCCGCACCAGCCGGACGTTGCCCTCGGCCGTGATCCGGCCGAGCGCCTTGCCCCGCTCGGACTGCAGGACCAGGCCCGTGTGCACCGGGAACTCGGCGGCCTCCGGGACGTACAGCGTGTCCTGGTCGTAGAGGATGTCCACCTGGTCGGCAGAGAGGGCCAGTTCGGACATTCCGGTCCAACCGGAGTCCGTGATGGCGAGCTCGGCGCGGTACTCCTCCGCGAGGAGACCGACCGAGGACGCCTTGATGCGCAGCGGCAGATCCTTGGAGACGACCGTGACGTCGTACCCCTCGGCCTGGAGATTCCGCGCGACCGCCAGAATCCGTGAGTCGTTGTCCCCCAACCGGTAGCCGGCCGGGAGCACGCCGGGGTCGGAATGGTTCAGCTCGACACGCAGGGTGCCTCCCAGGTCCCCGATGGGGAGCGGGGAGTCCAGGCGCCCGTACCTGACCCGGAAGTCGTCCAGGAGGCGCAGGGCCGCCCGGGCGAAGTAGCCGAGCTCGGGGTGGTGCCGCTTGGCCTCCAACTCGGTGACCACGACGATCGGGAGCACGACCTCGTGCTCGTCGAAGCGGGACACGGCGTTGGGGTCGGCCAGCAGGACGCTGGTGTCGAGTACATAGGTGCGCCTGTCGGACAAGCGGCGCTTAGTGCTGGTCACCACGGAAGGACAGACCCCCTTTGACGACCCTTGTGAGGTCGGGGCGCGACGGAAGCGGTGTCGCTGCGGGATGGGACCGGGCTCTGGCCACGATGCGCGGGCCGAGCTCCGGCCCTCCGCTCCGTCCGTACATGTCCTGCACGGTCGTCCTGGTGCAACGGGCCTCCCGGGTGGCGGTCTCCGTGCCGCTCACTCTGGAAGGGGTATTCCCTCGAACGCCCGCCGCCATGCCATGGCATATGACGACGTGTTCGTGAACGTCGGATGACCCGCCCCGCGGCGGACTGCCGGCCTCCGTCAGGTGCCGTAGCGGCGGTGCCGGGCCGCGTAGTCGCGCAGCGCGCGCAGGAAGTCGACCTTGCGGAAGGCCGGCCAGTGGACCTCGCAGAAGTAGTACTCCGAGTGGGCGCTCTGCCACAGCATGAATCCGGACAGACGCTGCTCACCGCTCGTACGGATCACCAGGTCCGGGTCGGGCTGGCCGCGCGTGTAGAGGTGCTCGGAGATGTGCTCGACGTCGACGATCTCCGCGAGCTCCTCGAAGCTCGTCCCCTTGTCCGCGTGCTCCAGGAGCAGCGAGCGGACCGCGTCCGCGATCTCCTGGCGGCCGCCGTAGCCCACGGCGACGTTGACGAGTATCCCCGTGTTGTCGTGGGTGGACTGCTCGGCTTCCTTCAGTACGGACTGGGTGCGGGCGGGCAGCAGGTCGAGCGTGCCCACGTGGTTCACCCGCCAGCGGCCGTCGGAGGCCAGGGCGCGCACCGCGTCCTCGATGATGGCGAGCAGCGGGCGGAGCTGGTCCTCGGGCCGGTTCAGGTTGTCCGTGGAGAGCATCCAGAGCGTGACGACCTCGACGTCGGTCTCGGCGCACCAGCCGAGCAGCTCCTGAATCTTGTCCGCGCCGGCCTTGTGGCCCTGCTCGGGGGTCCCACCGGAGGCCTTGGCCCAGCGCCGGTTGCCGTCGAGGATGACACCGATGTGCTTGGGCACCTGGTCATGGTCGAGGCGGCCTTCCACCCGGCGTGCGTAGAGCCCGTACACCAGGTCGCGCAGGTTCACTGTTCTTAACCCCTCCATGCAGCGGCGGTCCCCGAAGCCGCCACATTACTGCGCACGGGTCAAAGGCTCCCAGCCCGGGACTGTCACAAGTCCGTGATAAGCAGAGATACGTGACTGATTCCTCCCTGTACCGCGCCTCCGCGGACCGCTACGAGCACATGGAGTACCGCCGCACCGGCCGCAGCGGGCTCAAGCTGCCCGCCGTCTCCCTCGGCCTGTGGCACAACTTCGGCGACGACCGCGCGCTCGACTCCCAGCGCGCGATCCTGCGCCGCGCCTTCGATCTCGGTGTGACCCACTTCGACCTGGCGAACAACTACGGGCCGCCGCCCGGCTCGGCCGAGCTGAACTTCGGCAAGATCTTCGCGCAGGACTTCGCGTCCTACCGGGACGAGCTGATCGTCTCGACGAAGGCCGGCTATCTGATGCACGCCGGCCCGTACGGCGAGTGGGGCTCCCGCAAGTACCTGATGTCCTCGCTCGACGCCTCGCTGAAGCGGATGGGCCTCGACTACGTCGACATCTTCTACTCGCACCGCTTCGACCCGCACACCCCGCTGGAGGAGACGATGGGGGCGCTCGCCTCCGCCGTCCAGCAGGGCAAGGCGCTGTACGTCGGTGTCTCCTCCTACAACAGCGAGCAGACCGCCGAGGCCGCGCGGATCCTCAAGGAGATGGGTGTCCCGGCCCTCATCCACCAGCCGTCGTACTCGATGATCAACCGCTGGACCGAGGAGGACGCCCTCCTCGACACGCTGGAGGCGGCCGGCATGGGCTGCATCTCCTTCGTGCCGCTGGCGCAGGGGCTGCTCACCAACAAGTACCTGAAGGGCATCCCGGAGGGTTCGCGGGCCACCCAGGGCAAGTCCCTCGACCCGAACCTGCTCTCCGACGAGGTGCTGCGGCGGCTGCACGGCCTGGCCGACATCGCCGAGCGCCGCGGACAGTCGCTCGCGCAGCTCGCGCTGTCGTGGGTGCTGCGCGACGAGCGGATGACCTCCGCGCTGATCGGCGCGTCCAGCGTCGGGCAGCTGGAGGAGAACGTGGCCGCGCTGGCCGGGCCGCCACTGACGGAGGAGGAGCTGAAGGAGATCGACTCCTTCGCCGTGGACACCGAGGGCACCAACATCTGGGCCGGACGGAACTGAGCCCGCCCGGGTTCTGAGGGCTGGGGGCCTTGGCCACGGCCCTGGTCGCGGTCCTGGTCGCGGTCCTGGTCGCGGTCCTGGTCGCGGTCCTGGTCGCGGTCCTGGTCGCGGTCCTGGTCGCGGTCCTGGTCGCGGTCCTGTTCCTGGGAAGGCCTGGGTCTCGGTTCGAGGAACGCCCGGTCCCGGTCCCGGGAAGGCCTCCTGGTCCCGTTCCCGGTCCGAGGAACAAAAAACGGGCCGGTCCGTGGGGGGGATACGGACCGGCCCGAGGGGGGGTTTCCACCATAACCCTTCATTGGCGGTGCTGCGTGCCAAGCGGCGCCAATGGTCTGTCCCGGAATTGCCGGAGCCCAGGCAGGACAAGGGCCGTGGAGCCCCTTGGCGGGTTTGCGCCCCGGCGTGGCGGCGGGTTCCGTACCTCCCAAGGGGGACCCCCGAGGAGAGGCCCCCGGTTGACGACGCGCACCTCCGGCACAGGTCAGGGGCCGGGCGCAGGTCCGGCGGCCTGCTCCGCCTTACGGGCGAGGATCTCGGCCATGAAACGGCCGCCCCACTCCCCCAACGGCACCAGCGCCGTGTTCAGCGCCTCGCCGAACTCCGTCAGGGAGTACTCCACCCGGGGCGGGACCTCCGGGTAGATCTCCCGGTGGACGACTCCGTCCGCCTCCAGCTCGCGCAGCTGCTGGATCAGCACCTTCTCGCTGACACCGGTGAGCCGCCGCCTGAGCTCCCCCAAGCGCGTCGCGCCGTGCGTGTGCAGTCCCCACAGGATCAGCGGCTTCCACTTGCCGCCGACGACGTCGACGGCCGCGTCGAGCCCGCAGCCGTACGTGGTCTTCCCCTTGGCCATCGCCAACTCCTCGATTCGTCCGGTCTGTTCGGTCAAGGCGGACAGGCTCCGACCTATTCCGGCCCTACCGTCGAACCATGACCGCTACCCCACCACAGGTCGGATGGGCCCAGGCCGACGCCCGAAGGATCCACCGGCAGTTCCTGGACGAACCGACCGACGCCCCGCCGGCGGCGGTGGCCGCCGCGATGCTCGGGGCGCACGCCCAGGTCCTCTCGGCCGCCGAACTGTCCCTGGCGCTGCGTACGGCGGATGCGACGCGGGCCGAGGTACGCGCGGCACTGAGGGAGGACCGCACGCTGGTCAAGACGTACGGCCCGCGCGGCACCGTGCACCTGCTGCCGGCCGGCGATCTGCCGCTGTGGACGGGGGCGCTCTCCGCGGTCCCGTGGACGCGCGCGCTGCCCGACGGGCTGCGGCTGACGGAGGCGCAGACCGAGGAGGTCATCGCGGCGATCGGGGACGCGCTGACGGGCACGGAGCTGACCGTGGACGAGCTGACGGACGCGATCGTGGCGCGCACCGGGCCCTGGGCGGGCGAGCGGGTGATGGAGGCCTTCCAGGACAAGTGGCCCCGCTGGCGCCAGGTGACCCACCTGGCCGGCTGGCGCGGCGTCCTCGCCTTCGGGGCGGACCGGGGCCGGAAGGTCACGTACACGAACCCCGGGGCACGCCCCATGGAGGGGACGAAGGCGCTGCGCGCTCTGGTGGAGCGCTATCTGTACGCGTACGGCCCCGCGACCCCGAAGCACTTCGCGCGGTGGCTGGCGGCGCCGGCCGGCTGGGCGGGTGAGCTGTTCGCCGCGGCGGCCGGGGAGGGGCGGATCGAGGAGGTCTCCTTCGAGGGTGAGGCGGCGTGGGTCGTCGCCGGGGACACGGAGTTCCCGGACGCGCCCGCGCGGGGGGTGCGGCTGCTGCCGTACTTCGACGCGTTCTCGATCGCCTCGCAGCCGAGGGAACGGCTCTTCCCGGGGAAGGCGTACGAGCGGGCGCTGGCGGGCGGGCAGGCAGGGAACTACCCGGTGCTGCTGGTGGACGGGGTCGTCGCCGGGGTGTGGCACCAGCGGCGCTCCGGAAAGCGGATCGCGGTGACGGTGGAGCCGCTGAAGCGGCTGAGCGCGACGCGAGTGCGAGAGCTGGAGGCGCAGGCTGCCCGGGTCGGCGCGATCCTGGAGGGCACGGCGGAGCTGACGGTGGGCCGGGTGGAGGTGGGGCCGCACGCGTGAGGGGCGCGCGGGTGAGGCGGGTGGAGGTGCTCACGCGCGCGTGAGGTTGGGGAGGGCGGCACACGCGCGAGGCGAGGAGGGCGGCACGCGCGCGTGAGGCGGGACGCGCGGGACGCGCGCCCCGCCCACTGGAGCCACGCGAGCCGCGCCGTCACATCCCCCGACGGCGCAGGAGCGTCATCCCGTCCCCCTCCGCCACCAGCTCGTATCCGTACACCTGACGCGCCAGCCTCAGCTCCGACTCCTGCACGTCGAGCCGGTACGGCCACTGCCCCTGCCGGAACAGCCAGCCCTCCGGCGCCTCCCGGTCGTGGACGATCCACTCCGCGGTGGGCTGCGGAATGAAGCTCAGCGGGGACTTCTGCGCCTTCGCCTCCACCGGGTACGTCGGGAAGACCACGACCGAGCAGCGCGAAGTGAGCTGCGGCACCAGCCGGTTGGAGGCCGCCACGGTCGCCCCGTCGGGGATCCGCGCCAGCAGCGCGCGGGCGGTCTCGACGTGCGGGTCGGCGCGCCAGGTCGACACCGCCGCCACCTGCGCGAGCGGGAAGGACGGCACCAGAACCACCGTCACCGCGAGGACGGTGAGGAGCGAGGCCCGCAGCTGACGGACCCGGAGCGGATACGGCTCGCGGCGCCACACGGACAGCGCGTCGATGAGCGCGGCGAAGACGACCGGCATCAGGATCGCGCTGTAGTGGTACGCCGTGCCCCAGTAGGAGCTGTTCTCGGAGAGCATCCGCCAGCCGAGCGTCGGGACGGCGATCAGCGCGAGCGGTGAACGCAGGGCGAGCAGCGCGGACGGGGCGAAGATCAGGACCAGGGTCACCGCCTTGGCCTCGGGCTGCAGCGCGTCGATCGGGAGCAGGGCGAGGGTGGCCAGCAGGGAGCCATCGGTGTCGGGCAGGTTGCCGCCGTAGTAGTACTCCCCGGCGGGGTTCATGGCGGGCAGCAGCACCTTGACCGCGAGGACCGCGCCGAGCAGCCCGCCCACCGCGGTCACGGCGCCGAGCCGGCGCGGGCCCTTGACGGCGATGTACACGCCGATGGCGGCCACGGTGAGTCCCAGGTCCTCCTTGACGAGCAGCAGGGGTACCGCCCAGGCGACCGCGACGCCCCAGCGCTGTCGGCCGAGCGCTTCGAGGGAGAACGCGAGCAGGGGTACGGCGAAGGCGACCTCGTGGAAGTCGAAGGCGGCGGCGGAGGCGATGCCCCAGCTCAGCCCGTATCCGGCGGCGACCGCATGGGCCGCCCAGGTGCCGAGCACGCGCTGGGCCCAGCGCGCGAGCGGCACGACGGCGAGGGCGAGCAGGGCGGACTGGGCGACGAGCAGACAGGTCGCGGAGGGCCAGATCCGGTAGAGCGGCGCCAGGACGGCGAGGAGGGGGTGGAAGTGGTCGCCGAGGAGGTTGAAGTCCTCGCCGCGCAACGGGACGACCGGGGCGCGGACTTCGGAGTAGGCGCGCACGGCCTGCTCGAAGATGCCGAGGTCGTAGCCGGTGGTGCGCAGGAGGAAGTGGCGGCGCAGGGCGACGGTGGCGTACAGGAGGCACAGGCCGGCGGCCCAGGCCCAGGGCAGGAGCGAGCGCTTGCGGAGCGCGGGGGCGGCGGGCCGCTCGGGGACCGGTGGGGCCTTCATGGTTGGTTCGGACGGATCACCTGGCAGGTCCGGCAGATCGCCGGTCTTTGTCCACATATATGCGGATGCTAAGGCGTAGCGACGAACGCTCCCATGAGCACGCCGAACAGCGCGCCGCTGATCATGAAGGGCCCGAACGGGATCGCCGACTTACGGCTCCCGCGCCGCGCGAGGACGAGGCCGAGCCCGTACAGCGAGCCGAGGAGGAACCCCGAGAAGGCTCCGACGAAGAGGATCCCCCAGTCGTACCAGCCGAGGGCGACGCCGAGCGAGAGCGCGAGCTTGACGTCACCGAGGCCCATGCCGTTCGGGTGGATCAGGAACAGCACGAGATAGCCGCCGCCCAGGGCGAGCCCGCCGAGCAGCGCGTGGAGCCAGGAGCCGGCCTCGTACGGCAGGAGTTCGGCGGCGAGGAGGAGCAGGGGTGTGGCGGCGGCGAGCGGGAGAGTGAGCTGGTCGGGCAGTCGGTGGACGCGGACGTCGACGGTCGAGAGGAGTACGGCGAAGGGCGCGTAGAGGAGCCAGACGGCCAGTTCGGGGCGGGGGCCGGTGGCGGCGGCGAGGACGGCGCAGGCGAGGGCGGTGAGGAGGGAGGGCGCGAGGCGGGAGGGCGCGAGGCACGGTGCCGAGTGCTGGGGGTCGGGGGTAACCGTACGGTCCGCGCTCGCCGTACGCGCGCCGGGCGTACGGTCCGCGCAGGCGGCGCAGCCCGGGCCGCCGAGCCAGCCGCGCGCGGGGCCGACCAGGGCGTGCCCCGACTGGCAGCTGTCCCGCCACCGCTCCTCCGGCTCGACCGACAGCCGGTACGCGGCGCGCGGCACGAGCAGCCCGGCTGCGGCGCCCCACAGGGCGGCGACGACGATCAGCATGGCGTACACGCGCGGCACCCTACCCAGCCTGGCCGCTACCGTCTCCCCTATGGGGAGACCGGGGAAATGGCGTGACGGAGCGGGAAGTCTGCTCGTGGGGCGTGACTCGCTCCCGCTGGAGATCGCGGCGTCCTACCGGGCGCGGCGGCGGGGCCTGCTCGGCCGGGACGGGATCGGGGGCGCCCTGCTCATCACCCCGACGAACAGCGTGCATACCTTCGGTATGCGCTTCGCGATCGACGTGGCCTACCTGGACCGTTCGTTCACCGTCCTGGACGTGGTCACGATGAGGCCGGGGCGGCTCGGCATGATCCGTCTGCGGGGCCGGCACGTGCTGGAGGCGGAGAGCGGCGCGATGGCGGGCTGGGGTCTGCGGCCGGGGGTACGGGTCACGGTGGTCCCGAGCCGAGGAGGGTGAAGGCTCCGTACGCACCCGACGCGAGCGCGAGCCCGGCGAGGACGAGGATCCGGTTGCGTACCCGGAGCCGTACGAGCGCCACCGCGGCCGGCAGCAGCAGACCGAACGCGGGCATCATCAGCCGCGGCCGGGAGCCGAAGTACGCCGCGCCGATGAGCGAGACGACCACGACGGCGATCGTGTACACGAGCAGCGGCAGCGGCTGCTTCTGCCGTACGCAGAGGACCACCAGCCATGCGAGCAGACCGAGCGCCGCGCAGAGCCCGAGGGCGGCGAGCGGCGGCAGCCCCCAGATGAAGCGGGCGAGCGCGACACCACCGTCGATGGAGTTGCCCCAGGCGGCCTGGACGTCGAAGTAGGCGGTGGGGCTGCCCTCCCGTACCCCGACGTAGACGATGTACGCGAGCCAGCCCAGGGGGGCGATCAGCACGCCGGCCGCCATGCGGGCGGGCAGCTTGCGTTCGCGGACGACGGTGACGAGCGCGGTGATTCCGATGGCTGCGATGAGCGCGGCGGCGGTCGGCCGGGTGAGTCCGGCGAGCACGCAGAGCGCACCGGCCAGGATCCAGCGGTCGCGCAGCACGGCCAGGATCGACCAGGCGGCGAGGGCGGTGAAGAGCGTCTCCGTGTACGCCATCGACTGCACGAACGCGGTCGGGTACACGCCCCAGAGGACGGCGAGGGCGACTCCGGCCTGCCGGCCCGCCGCATGGCTGCCGACGGCGTAGATCCCCCAGGCGGCGGCGAGCGAGGCGGCCCAGGAGACGAGCAGGCCGGCGGTGGCGGCGTCGACGGGGAGAACGGTGGACAGGGCCCGTTCGAGGGCCGGGAAGAGGGGGAAGAAGGCGAGGTCGGAGTGGACGCTCCCGTTGGGGAGGGTGACCTGGTAGCCGTATCCGTTCTCCGCGATGCGGACGTACCAGACGGCGTCCCAGCGACCCGTCAGCCGGTGCAGCCCGTCCTTGCCGGCCACGGCGGCGGCGACGGCGAGGACCGCGAGGCCGATGACGCGGGTGGCGGCGTAGCCGCCGAGGGCGGCGGCGAGGGATTCCGGGGGACGGGGTCGATCTGGGGACATGCGCTCGATTATGTCGGCAGCACGTGCGGGGGCGGTCGGGAGGACGGCAGGGGAGCCTTACGCCTCCCCTCCCCTCCTCATCCCCCGGGCCGAATCCGCCCGAAGCGCGCGGCCATGACGGGACCGAGCTGGAGGACGATGGCGTGGCCGGGCTCGTCGGGGTAGGGCAGGTCGTTGAGGAACGACGTGACGATGACCTCGTCGATGCCGAGGACCCCGCGTCCGCTCTGCTCCTCCAGGAAGTCGAGGGTGCGGCGCCAGTCGGCCGTGCCCGGGGTCTCGCCGAGGAACGAGCGCACGGTGTCCTGGACGACGTCCCAGAAGAACACGTGGGGCAGCACGCCGCCCTGGTTGAAGACGTGGGTGTCGAAGGCGTCCCGGAATTCGGGGATGTGGTTCACGAGGTCGCTGACCAGTTGCACGCTCGGCGTTGTCGTCGTCATCTGCAGTCCACTCCGGAGGAGTCCTGGTGCCCGTTTCGACCAGGATGCGGCATGGGGGCGAGGGTTATCCACAGGGGGTGCGAACTGTCGGGCGTCCGTGGATCGTTGGAGCCATGCACGACTTGGCGAGACTGGCCCGCGGCGGGGTGCTCCTGACCGCCTGGGCGTACGCGGCGGGCTGGCCAGGGGGCGGCCGGCTGGGGAGGCGACTGCGCCATGGGGGGTGGCAGCGGATCTGTCGGGGCGCGTGGGCGGTCCCGGGGAAGGAGGTGGATTGGAAGGTCAGGGCGAGGGCGGTCCAACTGCTGCGTCCGGAGCTGGTGTGCAGCCACGGCACGGCGGCGGCGCTGCACCGGGTGGAGGTCCTGGACGCGACGGGGGAAGTAGGGGACGTACTGGAATTCACAGCGAGCCGAGGGGGTGGCGGTGGATCCGCCCGGACGGACCTGCGGGTCCACAGGACGGCCGGGCTCACCGAAGGGGACACGTGCGTCCGGGCGGGCCTGCGGGTGACGAGCCCTGCGCGGACGGTCGGCGACCTGATGCGGAGCTGCGGCACCCGCGAGGGGGCGGTGGTCGCCGCGGACTCGGCGCTGTCGCGCCGTACGGTCCGGGGCATACGCCGCGAGCCGATCGTCCACCACGAGGCCCTGGCGGCCGAACTGACCGCACGCCGACCGGGCGCACCCCGGGCCCGCCGCTGGCTCCCTTTGACGAACGCGGCCTCGGGCTCCCCGGCGGAGACGATCGCCCGCCTCCACATGCACGACGCCGGCCTCCACCCGGAATGCCAACCCCTCCTCCACTCCCGCTCGGGCCGCACCCTCCGCCCGGACTTCCTCTTCCGCGAGGCGGGCCTGGCGATCGAGATCGAGGGCTACGCCTTCCACGGCACCCGCCAGGCCCACGCCCGCGACATCCGCCGCTTCAACGAGCTCACCAACTGCCCGGCCATCCACAGAGTCCTCCGCTTCACGGCAACGGACGTCTTCCACCACCCGACCCACGTGATCACAACGATCAGAACGGCGTTGGGGAACTCGGGGTGAGGGGACCCACGTTCGGGCCTACGACGCCTGGAATGGAAGGCCTTGGGCCGACCTCCGGCTCGGCCGCCCGGGTGCGTGACCACGCCGTCCGGACCGAGGGCGGTGCGGCTCTGCTCAGCGCCTGCGGGCGGGTGAGGGGCCGGGGCGGTGGCTGAAGCGGTGAGCCGGCCGAGGCCAGCGACACGAGTCCCCCGACTCCGCTCGACCGGACCCCAAGGTGCCGGGGAGCACCCCATTTCTTACGCGTACTCGCGCGCCGGGCAACGTCGACACCCGCGTTGGTGGCCCTCAGCCGCCCGTCGTCCGGGGGAAGGAGATCTCCACGCGGCGGTTCTTGGTACGGCCCTCCTCCGTGCTGTTGTCGGCGATGGGGTAGTCCTCGCTGTACCCGCGGATGTCGAACGTCTTCCCCGGGTCGAGGTTCTTGGCCAGCTCCTGCTGCACGGCGTCCGCGCGCTGCTTGGAGAGTGTGAGGCCGTGCTCGTACGTGCCGAGGTTGTCGGTGAAGCCGAAGACGCGGACCTTGTTGGAGTCCTGCTTGTTGATCTCCACGGCGATGGCGGCGATCCGGGCGGTCGCGGCGGGGCTGAGCTTGGCGCTGTCCTTACCGAAGAGCACCTCGGCCTGGAGGGCGAAGGTGACATCGACGTTGGTGTCCTCGCGGCGCTGCTCGCCGCCTTCCTCTTCGACGACCTGCTTGATGTCGAGGATCTTCGCGGCGGCGAGGGTGGCGCCGTCGGGAAGCATGAGCTCGGGCGAGTTCGCGTCGATCGCGGGGGGCGGGGAGCCGCTGGAGGTGGAGTTGGGGGGATCGTCGGCGAGGGCGGGGGTGGCGGTGGCGAGGAGGAGGACTGTGGTGAGGGCGGCGATGCGGCTTGATGTCGTCATGGCTGCCTCAGGAGAGTTTGATGGTGCCGGGGCGGAAGGTGGGCAGCTGGACAGTCACCTCGGCCGTGTTGGCCGGAGGAGCGGGGAACTGCATGAAGACGTTCGTGGAGCGGCCCGCTCCGAGGTTCGACAGGCCGGTCGTGGTCAGCGGTCGGCCGTCTGTGTCCCGCAGGACGTAGTACCGCTTCTTCCCCATCGAGTCGACCAGGGTCGCACCACCCAGCGAAGTGCCGTGCTTGACGATCTCCGTCTCGTCACCCGCGAGCTGGGCCGGAATGATCCGAGTCGCGTCAGAGGTGTTGGCCAGCTTTCCACTGATGGTCAGAAACCCTCCGACGTCACGCTTCGCCGACTCGACAGTGAACTCGAGCCCTTCCTGCCCCTTGAGGACGGCCAGGACTTCGGTGGGCTCCTCGGTCTGAACCCCCTTGCCGGCTTCAGGCGCCTTCGAGGACTGAGACGCGGAAGGCTTGGCCTGCGAAGGCTCGTCCTCACTGCCGCAGCCACCGACGCCAAGGGCCAGTCCGGCCGCGATGACGATCGCGACCATCCCTCTACGCGGCTTCGTCGCGCACCGAACGCTCATGAGTCGGAATTCCTCTGCTTCTCATTCAGCCAGTCGGACAGTGAACAGATCGGCAACATCCGGAAGGCTCGGCCGGTCCGGCTCGATATCCCAGGCCTCACCGTCGCACGAAAGACCGAGGATCGGCTTGGGCTTCTCTTCCTCGGCCTCACCAGGGTCCGGTTCAGCCGGCCCCGTCGATGTGGGCTCCGGCTCGGGAGCGTCGAACGTGCAGCGCGGTTCGATGACGGCTGTCGCCGACGCGAATGCATGCTGCTCATCTGTACCCGGGATCACCGATCCCCCGACGGTGTTCAGCGTGCGGACGTCCACACGGAATCCCTCTTCACCAAGGGGTAGACGACGACAGCCTTCACCCCAGAGTTCCGCGTGATTCTTCGCCGCGAACGAAGCCGCCCGCTGGCACGCGGCAAGCTCGCCATAGTCTTGCCCCGTAAGGAATTCATCCCATCGCGCGGGATCGAGGATGACCTTCAGCCATCCATCCCTGAGTTGCTGTCGTGCGTCCTGTGCCGCAGCCAGCGCGGCGGCATCAGCCGCCGTTTGGGCTCCGTTCCGGGTCGCGGCGGCTTGTCCCACCGCGAAATAGGCGAATGCGAGGAGGAGCAGGCCTGCCACCACCGTGATGTAGACGGGAAAGGCCTGCCCACGGTCGTCGGGGTGACGACCAGTCACTCGCCTCCGCCACCGCCGGTGAGGCTGGCGATCTTCGTGCTGATCGCGTTCTTGATGTCCTGGCCAATGCTCGTGCCCGAGATCGCGATCACGATCGCCACCACCACCACAATGATCCCCAGGTACTCGACCGCCGTCTGCCCCCGGTCCCCCGACCTCTCGCGGACCCAGCCGCCGAAGCGCACCTTTGCCTTCGTCACGGCCCTCAGCATGACGTCGCTCATCGTGGTCCCCTCCGGATTCGAACGTCCCCGTGCCGATGCCGATCTCGGCCCGCGCACGGTACGCCCCCACCCCCTCCTCCCCACAGGGCCCGTAGGCCCAAACCCGGGCCCAATTCACGAGGTCCTCCCCGCGCCGGGCGTGCCCCGAACCCCCCGCGTGCCCAGCCACGCCGCTATCGCCTCGCTGCGGCTCCTCGCGTGGAGTTTGGCGAAGATGCGGTTGATGTGGTTCTTGACCGTCTTCTCGCTGATGAAGCAGGTGTCGGCGATCTGTCGATTGCTGAGGCCCGACGCGATCAGGTCCATCACCTCCCCCTCCCTCACGCTCAGTCCATACCGTGCCACATTCGGTTGCAGCTGCGAAGGCCTTTCGCTGGATCTCAATGAAGTCGAGACAGTTGGCCGTGCCCCACCGTGTGCAGTCGCACCCCTCACCATCCCCAGTACCGCGCTCGCCGCCGTCGGGGTGAAGTGGGCCCGGCCGGCCGAGACATCGTGGACCGCCGTCCGTAGTTCCTCCGGGGTGAACTCTCCGTGGACCAGGTAGCCGCCCGCGCCCAGCCTCAGCGCCTCCCGGACGATCTCGCTCTCCCCGCTGTACGTCAGCATCAGCACCGGCGCCAGGCGGACCAGGTGCGGGAGGGCCGTCAAGCCATCGATCACCGGCATGCGGACGTCCAGCAGGACCACGTCCGGGCGGTGGTACTCCGTCAGGTTCACCGCCGTGCGGCCGTCGGGGGCCTCCGCGACGACCCGGAGGGCCGCGTCCGTGTTCAGCAGGGTCCGCAGGCCCGCCCGTACCACCGGGTTGTCGTCCGCCACGAGCACCGTGACCGTCATCGCGCGACCCCCTCGACCGGGAGTTCCAGGCGGACCTCCGTGCCGCGCACCACGCTTCCCCGGCCGATCCTGATGCGTGCCCCCACCCCCGCCGCCCTCTCCACCATGCCGACCAGGCCGAAGTGCCCCGTCCTGCGCAGGTCGTCCAGGGTCGTGCCCGGGGGCAGGCCGCGGCCGTCGTCGCACACGCTGATGCGGAGCAGGCCCGCGACGACACCGGCCGAGACGTCCACCCGTGTCGGCGCCGCGTGGCGGCCCGCGTTCTCCATCGCCTCCGAGGCGATGGTCAGCAGCTGCCGTGCCACCGCGTACGGAACCGGGGGTACCGATCCCGGGCCGACCCCGTTGTAGTGGGTCTCGATGCCCGAGCGGTGGGCGAAGTCCCGTACCCGCACGGCCAGTTCTGAGGAGAGGTCGACCTCCTCCGCTCCGTACGACTGTCTCCGCAGGTCCGCCAGCAGCTCGCGCGACTCCGCCGCAGCCCTCCGCGCCGAGCGGGCCACGACCAGCGCCTGCTGTCGCGGATCCGCCGACTCCGCCAGGCCGTCCGCCGCCAGCGCCAGGCCGTGCAGGGTCTTGGCCACCGAGTCGTGCATGTCGCGGGCGAGCCTGGCCCGTTCCTCCTCCACCGCCTGGGCGGCGGCCAGGCGGGTGCGGGCCTCCGTGAGGGCTCGGGTCGCGGCGCCGAAGCGGAGCAGCAGGTTGCGGAGGGTGACGCCCAGCGCGCCCGTGATCACGCACAGGCCGGGGAGCAGCGCGGCATCCCCCAAGTCCCCCACACCGCCCGCATCGCCCACCTCCGCGGCATGGATCGCCAGCAGGATCAGCGACTGGAGGCAGGCGAAGAAGGCGGCACCACGCCAGCTGTAGGCGAGTCCCGCGAGCAGCGGGGTGCAGACACTGACGTATCCGAGCGTGCTCTGCGGGCCCGCGGTGACCAGGAGCAGCGAGCCGAAGAGGGTGTCGGCGGCGAGCAGCGCGGGGTGCCGGAGCAGCAGCGGGCCGAACCGTTCCCAGTCCCGGAACATCACGTACGAGCCCATGAAGGTGACAAGGACCGCCGCGCCCACCAGCCAGGCCGCCACACCCGGTGCCGCTCCCGTCAGGGCCGTCGGGCTCGCCAGGGCGATCATCGCCAGCCGGAAGCCGAAGACCTGGCGGCACATCGCCTGGAGGGCGTTCACCTCGATCGAGACCGACACGGCCACGGGTACCGACACGGCCCTCACTCCCCCGTGATCGAGCCGAAGTTCGTGCCCGTTCCCAGGAACAGCCCCGCGCCCAGCAGGATCATCGTCGCCGGGACCATCAGCGTCGTGATCACCATCGTCGCTTTGGGGACCGCCTTCGCCGCCTTCCGTCGGGCGTTCTGGGCGTCCGTCCGCCGCATGTCGTTGGCGATCTGGATGAGCGTGTCGACGATCGGCGCGCCGAGCTCCTCGCCCTGCTGGAGTGCGGTGACGAACTGGGCGACCTGTTCGGAGTCGTTACGGCGCCGCAGCTCGTCGAAGGCCTGCCGGCGGCTGACGCCCATGTCCATCTGGCGCAGGGTGATCCGGAGTTCGTCCGCCCAGGGGCCTTCGTACTTGTCGGCCACGCGGTCGAGCGCCTGCCGGAATCCGAGCCCGGCCGACACGACCACCGCCAGTACGTCGAGGAAGTCCGGCAACGTCCGCTCGATCTGGTCCTTGCGGATGCGGATCGCGGACCAGATGCCGACCTCGGTCCAGAAGGCGCCGAAGGCGAAGAGCAGGAGGGCGACCAGTACGTCGCCGTTGGAGAGCATCACCAGGCCGCCCAGGCCGCCCAGGAATCCGTAGACCGCGCGCCGGGCTCCGTACCTGTCTATGGTCAGGCCGCCGGGGTTGCCCGCCAGGTCGATCCTGCGGCGTACGACGTTGACCCGCTTCGGGCCCATCGCGCGCAGCACGGCGGCCGAGTAGCGCATCCCCAGCCGGTCCACGACGGAGTCGACGGCTCCCGTACGGGTGGAGCCGACCTCCAGGGCGAGCTGGAGGTCGCCGGGTAGTTTGGCGTCCGCGCGGTAGAGGCGGATGCCGTAGAAGATCCCGGCGACCGAGAGGCCGGCGGCCAGGGCGAGAAGAAGGTCCACGTCCAGCCCCTCAGACGTCGATCTTCGAGAAGCGGCGGATGGCGACGAAGCCGACGACGTACAGCGCGAACGCGGCGACGACGGCGAACTGGCCGAGGCCGGAGCCGGTCATCCGGTCCAGGGCGCCCGGCTGCATGTTGTCGATGAGCAGCAGCGACCCGATGCCGATGACCGGGACCGAGTACGCCGTCATGCTCACCTGGGAGAGCTGGGTACGGACCTCCCGTCGGGTCTCCTTGCGCTCCTCCAGCGTCTCGGTGAGGTTGCGCAGCGAGGAGACGACCGTGCCGCCGGCCTTGTTGGCGAGGACGAGGGTGGTGACGAGGACGACGAGTTCGCGGGAGGGGAGGCGTTCGGCGAGTTCGCCGAGGGCGTCGTCGATGGAGGTGCCGACCGCGAGCTGCTGGGCGACCTTCTCCAGTTCGTCGCCTGCGGGCGCTTCCAGTTCGTCGGCGGCCATGCTGAGGGCCATCCGTAGGGCGAGTCCGGCCTGGGTGGCGTTGGCGAGGATCCTCGACAGCTCCGGCAGCTGGTTGATGAACTTCTCGATGCGCTTCTGGCGTTGCCAGTTGAGGAAGCCCATGGCCACCCACACCCCGAGGAAGCCGCAGATGGGGCCGAAGAACGGGGAGAGCACGGACTGTCCGGTGATCCACAGGGCGGCCACGGTCACGGACATGGCGACGACGAACTCGCCGGGGGTCAGGTCGAGGCCGGTGGCGGAGATCCGCAGTTCCAGCTTCCGGCCGAACGCGGTCCGGCGGACACGTCGGTCGATGCCCCGGAAGCGGCGCCTGCGACGGCCGCCTCGTTCCGGTTCGCCGGTCTGAGTGAGCCGGGCGACCAGGGCGGCGCGCTGGGCGGCGCCGCTCGCGTACAGGTGGATGCCGAGCACGGCGAGGACGCAGCAGAGCAGCGCGACGCCGGTCACCAGCCAGGTGAGTGGGTTCATCTCCGTCGCCCTCCTACTTCGCTTCTCGGGTCGCGAGCTGCTCGTCGGACGCGGCGACGCCGAAGGCCTGCGGGATCGGTTGCCCCGCCATGTACAGCCGGTCGGCGACGCGTCGTGGCAGCGGGTGGTACTCGTACGCGCCGTACACCCGTCCGTCGGCGGCGAGCGGCTGGGCGCGGAAGCGGCAGACGGTGGCGAGGGTGAAGCGTTCGCGTCCGTTCGACGCCAGGATGGCTATCTCGGTGATGCGGCGGGTGCCGTCGGCGTGTCGGGTGAGCTGGACGAGGACGTCGACGGCGCTGTTGATCTGGTCGCGGAGCGCCTCGAAGGGGACCTTGACCTCGGACATCGAGGCCAGTGTCTGGAGCCGCATCAGGGCGTCCTCGGCCGAGTTGGCGTGGACGGTGGCGAGGGAGCCGTCGTGGCCGGTGGACATCGCCTGGAGCATGTCGAGGGTCTCTCCGCCGCGGACCTCGCCGACGATGATCCGGTCGGGGCGCATCCGCAGGGAGTTGCGGACGAGGTCGCGGATGGTGACCTGGCCGCGGCCCTCGATGTTCGGGGGCCGGCTTTCGAGGCGGATGACGTGGGACTGCTGGAGCTGGAGTTCGGCCGAGTCCTCGATGGTGATGACCCGCTCGCCGTCGGGGATCAGCCCGGAGAGGGCGTTGAGGAGGGTGGTCTTTCCGGTGCCGGTCGCGCCGGAGACGATCACGTTGAACTTCGCCTGGACGAGTCCCGCGAGGAGGAACAGCATCTGCTCGTCGAGCGAGCCGAGGCCGATCATCTCGCGCAGGGTGTACGCGCGGGGGAAGCGGCGGATCGTGAGCGTCGCCCCGGTGAGGGAGAGCGGCGGGATGATCACGTTGACGCGCTCGCCGGACGGCAGCCGGGCGTCGACCATCGGATTGGACTCGTCCACGCGCCGGTTGACGGTGGAGACGATGCGTTCGATGGTCTGCATCAGCTGCTCGTGGGAGGCGAAGCGGAGCGGCAGCAGTTCGACCCGGCCGGCCCGCTCGATGAAGATCTGGTCGGGTCCGTTGACCATGATCTCGGTGATGGAGGCGTCTTCGAGGAGGGGTTCGAGGACTCCGAGGCCGAGCGCCTCGTCGACGACGCGGCGGATGAGCTGGGCGCGTTCGACGGTGGAGAGGACGGGGCCCTCGCGGCTGATGATGTGTCCGAGGACGCGTTCGAGGCGGGCCCGTCGCTCGGCCGCGGCGAGGGCCGACATCTCGGTGAGGTCGATCTCTTCCAGCAGCTTGGCCCGGAAGGACGCGACGAGATGACCGTCCTCGCGGCCTCCGGGGCCGTTCTCCTCGGGTGCGCTGATGCGTGCCCGCAGGCTCATGACTCGTCCTCCTCGGGCAGGGGCAGGATGGCGCTCTTGCGGACCGCGCCGAAGTCCCAGAAGGGGACGACGGACGGGATCTGTACGGTGACGGTCGCCACGGCCTCATCGCCTCCGGCGTCGACGTCGACTCCCGCGCGTTCGGCGATCCAGTCGCTCATCGCCGCCTTGCCCGCCGCCCCGGGGCCGAGCGTCGTGTCGTCGTGGGTGGCGGCCCGGGCGGCGGCGCGTGCTCCGGTGCCCGCCTGCTGGGCGGCGTACGCGGCGAGTCCGAGCTGGATCCCGGCGAGGGCTACGAGCAGCAGGATGGGGAGGAAGCCGAGGTATTCGACGGCCACCTGGCCCCGGTCGCGTGCCTTCCTCATGGCCGGCCCTCCTCTTCCTTCACGGCTCCGGCCTCACCGGTCACGGTGAAGGGGAAGCTGATCGCGCCGGGGAACAGCACGGGCACCTTGAGCCGTACCGTCGCCCGCACCATGTCCCCGGAGCCGGACGGGGCGCAGGACACCGAGGCGCCAGAGGCCCATGCCCCGTCCAGGTGCCGCTTCCCCGCCTCCCCGCAGTCGCCGCCCACCGCCCCCGCCCGTGCCGCCTCGTCCGCCGCG
Source organism: Streptomyces sp. NBC_01353 (assembly GCF_036237275.1). Taxonomy (GTDB): domain Bacteria; phylum Actinomycetota; class Actinomycetes; order Streptomycetales; family Streptomycetaceae; genus Streptomyces. The sequence continues at coordinate 3,331,723 of NZ_CP108352.1, forward strand.
TTCCCCGCGAGCGTGAAGGTGTAGCCAACCAGGACGCACTGCCAGAGCAGGACGAGCGTGAGCAGGATGAGCGGCACCATGCCGAGGAACTCGACGGCCACCTGCCCCTCGTCGCGCCGCGCCGCGTCCGGGTACGCCGGCATGGCTCAGCGACCTTTCCCGCGGCGGCGCAGCCCCAGCGATCCCCGGTCGTCCCCGCGTGTGAGGGCGAGCTGCATCCCCGAACGCGATCCCGGACCCGATCCCGCGCCGGACCCCGCCGAGGCGCCCCGCGAAGGGGCCCCTGGTGTCCCGACCAGCCCCAGCTCGCCGGCGAGCGACCACAGGGCCTGCTTCACGCTCGACCGGGCGTCGAGTTCGTGCATCCGGCCCGCGTCGACGACGCCCTGGAGCTCCTTGAAGTTGGCGGGGACGACGACGCCCGCCATCCGGGTCCCGGTGATCTTCTGGATGAGGGCGGGCTGGATCTCGGTGGAGCGCGTGTACCGGTTCACCAGTACGGTGCTCTCCTCCGCCTTGCGGATCTGGAGCCGGTCCCACATCCGTACGGTCCGCTTCGCTGCTCGTACCGCGACCACGTCCGGGGTGGTGACCAGGAGCGCCGAGTCCGCCATCTCGACGGCGACCGCGCCCGCCCCGGTCAGATGGGTTCCGCAGTCGACGACCACGACGTCGTAGCGGGATCGGAGCACGCTGACGATCTTGCGGGCGGCGCGGTCGGGGACGTCCTCGCCGCGTTCGCCCTCACCGGGGGCGAGGAGCAGGGCGATGCCCGTCTCGTGGGTGTAGACGGCGTCCTGGAGAACGCGGGGCGAGATGTCGTCGACGGCCGCGAGGTCGGCGACCGAGCGGCGGAACTGGACGTCGAGGTACGAGGCGATGTCGCCGCTCTGGAGGTCCATGTCGACGAGGGCGACGGTCCGGCCCGAGGCCCGGGAGGCGAGGGCGAGTTGGACGGCGGTGACGGTGGTTCCGACGCCGCCCTTGGCGCCGCTGACGGTGACGACGGTGCCGCCGGGTCCGGTGAGGACGTCGGCGCCGCTGCCGAGGTGCCGGCGGACGCCGACGGACCACTGGGCGGCGGCCTGGACGCGGCTGGCGAGCTCCTCGTAGCCGAGAGGGAGGGTGACCAGGCCGCGGGCGCCGGAGTCCATGGCGGCGGAGAAGAGGACGGGGCTGGCGTCGGCGGTGATGAGGACGACGCCGACGGCGGGGAAGCGGAGCGCGACCTCACGGATGAGTTCCAGCGCCGGGACCGGGCCGATCCGCTCGTGGACGACGACGACTTCGGGCAGCTCGTCGAGGGACTCGGCGGCCAGCCGGGCGAGGGTGTCGACGAGATGGGTGGAGTCGGCGACGGGGGCGGCGGGTTCGGCGTCGGGGAGCTGGCTGAGCAGCGTGGTGACGGCCCGGGCCGCGTCGGGGTCGGCGACGGCCGGCAGGATCCTGGTGGTCATCCGGCCTCACTTGTCCTTGTCGAGCGTGTAGGTGCGGTCGCGCGGGTCGACGGTGGGTTCGCCGCCGGGTGCGACGAGGGCGAGGCGTACGTGCTGGGCGAAGGACTCGGCGTAGGCGACGCGCTGGGTGTCGAGCGTGGAGAGCGCGAAGGTGATCGGGACGGCCTCGGTGGCGCGGCTGCTCCGGTCGTCACTGTCGCTGATGGGGGTGAGCTTGCCGACGTCCAGGACCCGGGCGTTGGCGACGATCATCTTCGACTGGGCGGGCTGCCCGTCCTTCTCGCCGTCGAAGGTGGCGTAGATGTTGACCGTGGCACCGGCGGTGATCTTGCCGGCGACTCCCGTGGCGGCGTCGATCATGATGGCGATCTCCTGCTGGCCGGGCTGGAGCGCCGGACGTTTGACGATCATGTCGGACTGGAGCAGTGAGCCGGCCCGGAGGGTGGTGACGGCGATCTTGCCCTCGATCTGGTCGAGGTCGGTGACGGCGTTGTCCGAGAGCCAGCGCTCGGGCATCGCGATCTCTTCGAACTGCCCGGCGCTCAGCGGGGTGTAGGGCGCCACGTCTTTCCTGACCTGGTACGCCTTCACCTCGGGTCCGACCTTGGAGTTGACGTCACCGATCACCGAGAGGACACCGGCGAAGGCGCCCAGGGCGCACAGGACGGACAGCAGCAGAAGTAGGACGCCACGACGCTGGCGGGAATTCATTGCCGTACAACCTCGATCGGTTCCGTGTGACTCAGCGGACAGGGGAAGTGAGCGCCCGGGGTTCGGCCGAGGCGGTGGGCAGCACGGTGGTGGGCAGAGGGGCGGAGCAGAATCCGCAGCGGTCGCCGATGAGTTCCATCCGGCACCAGTGGCAGGTCTCGCGGCGTACGGAGGAGACCAGGTGGTGGAGGACCGCGATGTCGGGGAGGTAGGCCGCGAACTCGACCAGCCGGCCGGTGCCCCACCAGCGCGGCGATTCGGCGGGCAGCGGGGCCTCCTGCACACCCTGGACCTGCCAGCGGGGTGCGAGGGTGCCGGTGGGCCAGTCGGTCTGCAGCTGTCCGCGGGCCAGCAGGAGCTGGGTGGCGAACTCGGGTCCGGCGGGCGGCTCGGCGCCCGGTGCGATGCGGACGAGCTGCGGTACGGGCCCGGCGAGGACGGCGAACTGGGCGCCCGGCATCCAGCCCTTGAGGTGGGACTTGAGACTGACCGGTACGCGGTCGAGCTTGGCGACGGATCCGAGGACGGCCCCGGCGTAGATGTAGTGGGCGAGCAGTCGGGCGGCCGAGGCGACGACGCCGGGGCTGAAGTCGCAGGCGGACAGCTGCCTCAGCTGTCGGGCCAGGACGGCGGTGCCGAGCGGCGGCAGATCGGTCTTGACCAGGGCGATCCGGTCGCTCTCCAGGAGGGACCGTACGGCGTGCAGTCGCTGCTCGGTGGCGGTCGGTACGGAGGTGGGGCAGACCACGATCACATGGCCGTACCGGTCGAGGAGGAGCTGGAGGTCGGCGACGGCGGAGGCGAGGGGCTGGGTCCCCGGTGCCGGAAGGACGGCTGCGGTGGGTGTCTGCTGGTCGGTCGGTGGCAGCACCAGATCGGCACTGGTGACCGCGATCGCTGTCGGCACGTCGGGCTCCCCGTCCCCATGTCCCCATGACTCACTGCGTTCACTGCGTTACTGCACAGCGCGGTGCTTCTGCACCTTATCCACGGACCGCGGGCTGGTGAACACACAATCCGCCAAGCGCCAGGAGTTTTCTGGGCCCGCACGACCCTTGCGCTGGGCCTGGACGTGGGCCCGGAAGTGGGTCCAGGCAGGGGCCTTGACATGGGCCTGGGCGTGGCCGGCCATGGGCCCCAGGGCCCACACGCGGACCCCGCGCCTCAACTCCCGCCTCTTCCAGAGGTCTTGACAACTCGATTGGTCTGGACCAGCTTGTCCCTCAGCGGTGGCCACCGTTCCGACCCCTCCACACCCCCAACTCCCCCTCCGGAGGCAGCAAGTGGACCGCACCACCACCCGCTCCCGCAGATGGATCGGCGGCGCGCTTGCGCTGGCCGTCGGTTCCGGGCTCGTCCTCGTCGGCGGCGCCGGCACCGCCCAGGCCGCGGACGTCAACGTGGCCAAGAACGCGGGCTTCGAGTCCGGTACCGCCAACTGGACCTGTTCCGCGGGCAGCGGCTCCGCGGTCTCCTCGCCCGTACGGACGGGGGCCGGCGCCCTCAAGGGGACCCCGGCCGGCCAGGACAACGTCCGGTGCAGCCAGGTCGTCACCGTCAAGCCCAACTCGACGTACACCCTGAGCGCCTGGGTGCAGGGCGGGTACGCCTACCTCGGCGCGACCGGCACCGGGACCACGGACGTCTCCACCTGGACCCCCGACAGCTCCTCCTGGAAGCAGCTGACCACCAGCTTCACCACCGGCGCGAACACCACCTCGGTCACCGTCCACACCCACGGCTGGTACGGCCAGGCCGCCTACTTCGTCGACGACGTCTCCGTCTTCGGCCCCGACGGGGGCGGCGGCACCGATCCCGACCCGGTCGTCCCGTCGACCCCGGCGGGCCTCGCGGCGGGCACGGTCACCTCGTCCTCGGTCGCCCTGAGCTGGAACGCCGTCTCCGGCGCCACCGGCTACAAGGTGTACAGGGACGGCGCCCTGGCACAGACGGTCTCCAGCACGTCGGCCACGGTGACGGGCCTCGTCGCCAACACGACGTACCAGTTCCAGGTCTCCGCGACCAACGCGGCGGGCGAGTCCGCCAAGTCCACCGCCGTCTCGGCCCGGACCGGCACCACCAACCCGGGCCCCGGCCCGTCCGTCCCCAAGCACGCCCTGACCGGCTACTGGCAGAACTTCAACAACGGCGCGACCGTCCAGAAGCTGCGGGACGTCCAGGCGCAGTACGACATCATCGCCGTCTCCTTCGCCGACTCGACCACCACGCCTGGCCAGATCGTCTTCAACCTCGACCCGGCCGTCGGCTATGCCTCCGTCGCCGACTTCAAGGCCGACATCGCGGCCAAGAAGGCGGCCGGCAAGTCGGTCATCGTCTCCGTCGGCGGCGAGAAGGGCAACGTCACCATCAACAGTGACGCCTCCGCGACCGCCTTCGCGAACAGCGCGTACGCCCTGATGCAGGAGTACGGCTTCAACGGGGTCGACATCGACCTGGAGCACGGCATCAACTCCACGTACCTGACCAAGGCGTTGCGCCAGCTCTCCGCCAAGGCCGGTTCGTCGATGGTCCTGACGATGGCCCCGCAGACCATCGACATGCAGAACACGGGCACCGAGTACTTCAAGACCGCGCTTGCCGTGAAGGACATCCTCACGGTGGTCAACATGCAGTACTACAACAGCGGCTCGATGCTCGGCTGCGACGGCAAGGTGTACAGCCAGGGCTCGGTGGACTTCCTCACCGCGCTGGCGTGCATCCAGCTCCAGGGCGGCCTCGACGCCTCCCAGGTCGGACTCGGCGTGCCGGCCTCGACCCGCGGCGCGGGCAGCGGCTACGTCGACCCGTCGATCGTCAAGAACGCGCTGGACTGCCTGGCCCGCGGCACCAACTGCGGCTCCTTCAAGCCCTCGCAGACCTGGCCCAACCTGCGCGGTGCGATGACCTGGTCGACCAACTGGGACGCGACGGCCGGCAACGCCTGGTCCAACGCGGTCGGACCGCACGTCCACAACCTCCCGTAGTACGGGTTCCGCGGTACGGGATCGATCCGCGGTACGGGATCGATCCGCAGTACGGGATTCCGCCACGAACAGCGCCGCCGCTCCCCCGGCGGCGCTGTTCGTGCGTACGGCCACACCCGCCTGAGCGATCTCCGCCATGTCCGCCCGCCTTTCGCCGGTCCCGTGTGATCTCCTGTCTGATCCGGGTCCCCGAAGCGGCCGCTTGCACGGCAGCGCACGAGGGCATGGCCGAACCCCACCCTTGACCAGTTCATGTCAGCGCCGCACGATGAGCCCGGACACCCCGCACAGCTTGTCGCACACCCCCACACTCCCCACCCAGGAGACAGCATGCGACTTCGAACCCGCGGAAGAAGGTCCGCCACTCTCGCGGCCCTACTGGCGCTCGCCCTCGCGGCGCCGCTCTCCGCAGGCGCCCACCAGGCCGGAGCCGACTCGGAACCGACCCCCGCCACCGAGGAAGTGATCCGCCAGTACGAGATCCACGGCCCGTCCACCGTCGCCGAACGCACCGAGCTCGCCGCGACCGGCGTCTCGATCGACGAGGCGGACGACCACAGCGTCGTCGTCAGCGCCAACTCCGCCCAGCTGCGCAGGCTCCGCGCACTCGGCCACCGCCCCGAGGCGCTGCCGGCCCCGCCCGACCGCTCGGTGAAGGGCCTGGCGGTCGAACCCTTCGACTTCCCCTCCGCCGACGCGAAGTACCACAACTTCGCAGAGATGAACACGGAGATCGACCAGCGCCTCGCCCAGTACCCGAACATCATGAACAAGCGGGTCATCGGCAAGACGTACCAGGGCCGCGACATCGTCGCCATCAAGATCAGCGACAACGTCGGTACGGACGAGGCCGAGCCCGAGGTCCTCTTCACCCACCACCAGCACGCTCGCGAGCACCTGACCGTCGAGATGGCGCTCTACCTGCTGCGCGAGCTGGGGGCGGGCTACGGCACGGACTCCCGGATCACCAACGTGGTCAACAGCCGCGAGATCTGGATCGTGCCGGACCTCAACCCGGACGGCGGCGAGTACGACATCGCCTCCGGCTCCTACCGCAGCTGGCGCAAGAACCGGCAGCCGAACTCCGGTTCCAGCTACGTCGGTACGGACATGAACCGCAACTGGGACTACAAGTGGGGCTGCTGCGGCGGCTCCTCGGGCAGCAAGAGCTCCGAGACCTACCGGGGCGCGGCCCCCGAGTCCGCCCCCGAGGTGAAGGTCGTCGCCGACTTCGTCCGCTCCCGTGTGGTGGGAGGCAAGCAGCAGATCAGGGCCGCGATCGACTTCCACACGTACAGCGAGCTGGTGCTCTGGCCGTTCGGCTGGACCACCGCGAACACCGCGCCGGGCATGACCCAGGACGACCGTGACGCCTTCGCGGCCGTCGGCCAGAAGATGGGCGCGAGCAACGGCTACACGGCCGAACAGTCGAGCGATCTCTACATCACGGACGGGTCGATCGACGACTACCTCTGGGGCTCGCAGAGGATCTTCGGATACACCTTCGAGATGTATCCGGCCTCGTCCTGGAACGGCGGCTTCTACCCGCCCGACGAGGTGATCGAGCGCGAGACCAGCCGCAACAAGGACGCCGTCCTCCAGCTTCTGGAGAATTCGGACTGCATGTACCGATCCATCGGCAAGGAGGCGCAGTACTGCACCTCCTGACACACGGACAGGGGCGCCCCGGGCTCCCGGGGCGCCCCTCGCCGCGCTGAGACCCGTCAGACCGCCAGGCTCAGCGCCGCGGCGACCGCGAAGCCGGCCAGCGAGAGCACCGACTCCAGGACGGTCCAGGACTTCAGGGTGTCGCGCTCGGAGATGCCGAAGTACTTCGACACGATCCAGAAGCCGCCGTCGTTGACGTGCGAGGCGAAGATCGAGCCGGCCGAGATCGCCATGATGACCAGGGCGAGGAACGCCTGCGAGTGGTCGCCGCCCTCGACCAGGGGCAGGACGATGCCGGCCGTGGTGACGATGGCGACGGTCGCCGAGCCCTGCGCGACCCGCAGGACGAGCGAGATCAGGTAGGCGAGGACGATCACGGGCAGACCGACGTCGTTGAAGGTGTCGGACAGCGCCTGGGCGACACCGCTCGCCTTCAGGATCGCGCCGAAGACACCGCCGGCGCCGACCACGAGCAGGATGTTGCCGACCGGCTTCAGCGAGGACGTGGACACCTGCTCCAGCGACTTGCGGGACCAGCCGCGCCGGATGCCGAGCAGGTAGTACGCGAGGAACAGCGCGATCGTCAGGGCGACGAACGGGTTGCCGAAGAACTCGATCACGGAGCGGAGGGTCGACTCGTCCAGCGCGATGGAGGAGAACGTCGCGGCGAGGATGAGGACCAGCGGCGTACCGATGATGAGGAGCACGGTGGCGAGGGAGACGGGCGCCTCGGAGGCACCCCCCTTGCGCTCGGCGGCGACCTGGGCCTTGGCGTCCTCGGCGGCCTCGACCATGTCCTGCGGGACCTCGACGAAGATGCGCTTGCCGATCCAGGCGGCGTATGCCCAGGCGGCGAGGACGGCGGGGATGCCGACGACGATGCCCATGAGGATGACCCAGCCGAGCGAGACGTTCAGCAGTCCGGCGGCGGCGACGGGACCGGGGTGCGGCGGCAGGAAGGCGTGGGTCATGGAGAGACCCGCGAGGAGCGGCATGCAGTAGAGCAGGATCGACTTGCCGGAGCGCTTGGCGGCCGCGTAGACGATCGGCGCGAGGACGAAGATGCCGACGTCGAAGAAGACCGGGATACCGAAGATCAGACCGGTGAGACCCATCGCGAGCGGCGCCCGCTTCTCGCCGAAGAGGTTGAGCAACCGGCTGCTCAGCACCTCGGCGCCGCCGGAGACCTCGAGTATCGCCCCCAGCATGGTGCCGAGGCCGATGATGATCGCGACATGGCCGAGGATGCCGCCCATGCCGGTCTCGATGACCGAGGTGGCGGCGGACCTCTGGACCGTGCCGAAGAGTTCCGTGACGGAGAGACCCGCGGCGAGGCCGACGCTGATCGAGACGGCGAGCAGCGCGACGAACGGCTGCAGCCTGACCTTGATGATCAGGACGAGGAGGAGGGCGATTCCGAGGGCGGCGACGGTGAGCAGTCCGGCGGTGCCCGGGATCAGCAGCAGAAGGCCACCGGTGTGGGGTGGGGTCTCGGCGGCGGGGGGTGCGGCGGCGAGCAGCAAGGGGGACCTCGTTTTTTGGGTAGGGGGGAGCGCGGCACGGCGTCCCGGGGACGAACGCCGTGCCGTGGAGCGGCGGTTTCAGCAGAATCAGCTCAGGTTCGGGGGCGGGTTTCAGCCGGGTCTTTCAGCCGAGGACCGCGAGAGCGTCGATCTCGATGAGGAGCCCCTTGGGGAGGCCGACGTAGACCGTCGTACGCGCCGAGGCGGGCGTCTTGAGGCCCTGCTCCTCGAAGTAGGCGTTGTAGATCTCGTTCATCTCGGCGAAGTGGTCGACGTCGGTGAGGTAGACGCGCGTCATCATCACGTCGTCCCAGCTCGCGCCGCCCTCCTCCAGGATCGCCTTGACGTTGGCGAAGGTCTGGAGGGTCTGCTCGCGCAGCGTCGGGCCGGCCGGGGTGGGCGCCTGGCCCTCGACGGCGGGGAGGAAGCCGACCTGGCCGGCGACCTGGAGGATGTTGCCCTTCTTGACGCCGTGCGAGAACTTCGCGGGCGGGGCGGTGTGGGTGGCGGGAGTGAGGGCGATCTTCTCGGTCATGTCCGGTCCTTGGTAGGGGCGTTGCCTGAGTAGTCCCGGCTGATGGCGTCGGCGGTGCGGCGCACCAGCGGGAGCAGGGTGAGGAGTTCCTCGGCGGTCACGACCACATTGGGTGCCGAGACCGACATGGCGGCGACGACGCGGCCGTCGGCGCCGCGGATGGGGGCACCGATGCAGTTGATGGACTCCTCGTGGCCACCGAGGTCGGTGGCCCAGCCCTGTTCGCGTACGGTCGCCAGCTCCTTGAGGAAGGCGGCGGCGTTGGGGATCGAACGGGGCGTGTACATGGGGTAGTCGAGCTTGGCGGCGATGGCGCGCCGCTCGGGCTCGGGCAGGTCGGCGAGCAGCAGCTTGGCGACGGCGGCGACGGTGATCGCGACGGGCTTGCCGATACGGGAGTACATCCGGACCGGGTAGCGGCTCTCGACCTTGTCGATGTAGAGCACCTCGCCCTCCTCGTGGACCGCGAGGTGGACGGTGTGTCCGATCTGCTCGTTGAGCGCGGCGAGGTGGGGGTGGGCGATCTCGCGGATGTCGAGGTTCTCGACGGCTTCCTGGGCGAGGGCGAAGAGGCGGGCGCCCAGGCGGTAGCGCTGGTCCTGCTGGCGGTAGACGAGCCCGTGCTCGTGCAGGGTGCGCAGCAGCCGGAGCGCGGTGGACTTGTGCACCCCGAGCCGGTCGGCGACCTGCCCGAGGTCGGCGGGGCCCTGTGCGAGCAGCGGCAGGATGCTCAGCGCGCGGTCGACGGTCTGGCTCATGACGTACGTACCTCCTGGTCCTCCCCCGTCCAGCCGGGGCCGAGGTGAAGTCTCCCCCAGCCCTCGTCGTCGAGAGCGACGAGCCGGTCGGCGTGTGCGGTACGGGCAGGGGCGCCCAGATCACCGGGGACGGTGAGCGCGGCGGCGGCCATGAGGTGGCCGTGCCGGATCCGCGCCCGCACGCCGAGCCCCCGGAGGGTGCCGGAGAGGAAGCCGGCGGCAAAGGCGTCCCCGGCCCCGACGGGCGCGACGACGTCGACGGTGGGGGCGGCCACGAATGTCACGGTGTCGGGTGCGGGCGCGTGGGGGCCGCTGCGCGGGGCCTCACCCCGCCCCGCCCCTTCCCGAGACTGGGGCTCCGCCCCAGACCCGGTTGGGGGTCCCCCCGCGTCCGCAGGGCGTAGGGGGACTGCGGCCGCGTCCTCAAACGCCGGACGGGCTGAAAAGCCGGCGCAGCGCTCGAAGACCACCGCGCCCCGCCCACCCTGCTTCACGACCAGTACGTCAGGCTCGGGCAGCGCACCCCGGACCGCCTCCGGCCCCATCACCCCCCACGCCTCCTCCGCCTCGTCCTCCCCCACGAACACCAGGTCCGCGCCCCGCGCGAGCTCCAGGAGTACCCGGGGTCCCGACCCGTCGCGCCACAGCCCGGCGCGGAAGTTCACGTCGAAGGAGACGACCGGCCGACCCGCCCGCGGCGCCGTCAGCTCACGCATCAACCCGAGACAGTCGTCCGACAGCGCGGCGGTGATCCCGGACAGGTGGAGCACCCGCCCGTCCGCGACGGAGTCGTACGGCACCGTCGCCGGCGACATCGCCGACGCCGCCGACCCCGCCCGGTAGTACGCGACCTCGTGCGCCGCCGTCGCCCGGTCCGTCGCGGTACGGAAGTAGATGCCGGTCGGCCGGTCGGCGTCCCGCCCCACGGCCGACACATCGACCCCGTACGCGGCGATCGTCTCCACGAGGTGGTCGCCGAAGCCGTCCGCCCCCACCCTGCTCACCCACTTCGCCCGGTGCCCCGCCGCGGCCAGTGCGCAGGCCACGTTGGACTCGGCGCCGCCGATGGCGCGGGCGAACGAGGGGGCGTCGGCGAGGCGGCCCGGCCGGGAGGGCAGAAAGGTGACCATGGACTCACCGAGGCAGACGACATCCACGGGTGGCGCGTCCACGGGCGGGCATCCGGTCACGTACGGGCTCCTCGGCGATCATGTGGGTCCATTGACCCGGCGTTGGCCCGGATGTTAGACACCCATAAGCGAAACGCGCAATGACCGTTGCACACAATGCAACGCCTTGGAGGAGGCCCCATGCAGCAGCCGCAGCCCACACCCACCCAGCAGCTGGCGGACGAGCGCGTCGACCACCGCTTCAAGGCCCTGCCCCCGGACGCCGAGGGCCTGACTGTGGGCGAGCTGGCCGCCCAGCGCCGCAACCTGTTCACCGGCGGCTTCACCACCCCCGTCCTCGCCCTCTCCGCAGAGTCCGTCGAGCACAATCTGCGCCTCCTGGAGATCTACGCCGAGCGCCACGGCCTCGCCTTCGCCCCGCACGGCAAGACCTCCATGGCGCCGCAGCTCTTCGACCGCCAGCTGGAGCACGGCGCCTGGGGCATCACCGCCGCCGTCCCGCACCAGGCCCGCGTCTACCGCGCGCACGGCATCGCCCGGATCTTCCTCGCCAACGAGCTCGTCGACGCTCCCGCCCTGCGCTGGCTGGCCTCCGAGCTCGACGCGGACCCCGACTTCCGCTTCGTCTGTTACGTCGACTCCGTGCGCGGGGTCGAGCTGATGGACGCGGCGCTCACCGAGGCCGGCGCCCGCCGCCCCGTGGACGTCGTCGTCGAGCTCGGCGCCGGCGAGGGAGCCCGTACCGGAGCCCGTACGGAGGCCGACTGCACGGCCGTCGCGGACGCCGTCGCGGCGACCACGACGCTGCGCCTGGTCGGCGTCGCCGGCTACGAGGGCGAGGTTCCGCAGGCCACGCCCGAGCGGGTGCACGACTGGCTGAACCGCCTCGTCTCCCTCGCCGCCGACTTCGACAAGGGGGGCCGGTTCTCCCCCGAGATCGAGGAGATCGTCGTCAGCGCGGGCGGCAGCGCCTGGTTCGACGCGGTCGCCGACGTCTTCGCCGGTATCCCCGAACTCTCCCTCCCCGTACTGAAGCTCCTGCGTTCCGGTGCATACGTCTCGCACGACGACGGCCACTACCGGCACCTCACCCCCTTCAACCGGGTCCCCGAGGAGGGCACGCTGCAGCCCGCGTTCCGGCTCTGGGCCCAGGTCGTCTCGCGTCCGACGCCCGAGCAGGCGTTCACCAACGGGGGCAAGCGCGACGCCGCGTACGACCTGGACCTGCCCGAGGCGCAGGTCGTCCGCGACGGCCGTACGGGCGCGGTCCGCCCCGCCGACGGCATCGCGGTCACCGGCCTGTCCGACCAGCACGGCTGGGTACGGACGGAGCAGGGCGCCGAGCTGGAGGTCGGTGACTGGCTGGGCATGGGCCTGTCCCACCCGTGCACGTCCTTCGACAAGTGGCAGCTGATCCCGCTGGTCGAGGCGGACGGCACGGTCGTCGACTACATCCGTACCTTCTTCTAGAGGAGCCGGTCACCATGGACCTCGTCATCCGCGACGTGGACGTCATCGACGGCTCCGGCGGGGACTCGTACCGCGCCGATGTCGCCGTCGACGGCGGCCGGATCGCCGCCATCGTCAAGGAGGCCGCGGCGGCGGGCTGTCAGCGCCCCACCGCCCGGCGCGTCCTGGACGCCGAGGGCCTCGCCCTGTCCCCCGGCTTCATCGACATGCACGCCCACAGCGACCTCGCGCTGCTCCGCGACCCGGAGCACACCGCGAAGGCCGCGCAGGGCGTGACCCTCGAAGTCCTGGGCCAGGACGGGCTGTCGTACGCGCCGGTCGACGACCGCACGCTCGCGGAGGTCCGCCGGGCGATCACCGGCTGGAACGGCGACGGCTCCGACATCGACTTCGACTGGCGCACGGTCGGCGAGTATCTGGACCGCCTCGACCGCGGCATCGCGGTGAACGCGGCGTATCTGATTCCCCAGGGCACGGTGCGGATGTACGCGGTCGGCTGGGACGACCGCCCGGCGACCGACGCCGAGCTGAACCGGATGCGGCAGCTCGTCGCGGAGGGCATGGAGCAGGGCGCGGTGGGCATGTCCTCCGGGCTCACGTACACCCCCGGGATGTACGCGAAGGACGCCGAACTCACCGAACTCTGCAAGGTCGTGGCGGGGTACGGCGGCTACTACTGCCCGCACCACCGCTCGTACGGCGCCGGTGCGCTCCAGGCGTACGAGGAGATGGTCGCCCTCACCCGGGACGCGGGCTGCGCGCTGCACCTGGCGCACGCGACGATGAACTTCGGCGTGAACAAGGGCAAGGCCCCGGACCTCCTGGCCCTCCTCGACGAGGCGCTGGGGCGGGGCTCCGACATCACCTTCGACACCTACCCGTACACGCCCGGCTGCACGACCCTCGTGGCGATGCTGCCGAGCTGGGCGAGCGAGGGCGGCCCGGAGGCGATGCTGGCGCGACTCCAGGACGCGGAGACTTCGGAACGGATCCGCCACCACTTGGAAGAGATCGGCTCGGACGGCTGCCACGGAGTGCCGATCGAGTGGGACACGATCGAGATCTCGGGGGTGAGCGACCCGGGTCTCGCGTCCTGCGTCGGCAGGACGATCGCCCAGTCGGCGCGGATGCGCGGGGAGTCCCCCTGGACCACCGCCCGGCGTCTCCTGATCGACGACCGACTCGGCTCGACGATCCTCCAGCACGTCGGCCACGAGGAGAACGTCCGCACGATCATGCGCCACCGGGTCCACACGGGCGGCTCGGACGGCATCCTCCAGGGCTTCAAGCCGCACCCGCGGGCGTACGGCACGTTCCCGGAGTACCTGGGGAAGTACGTACGCGAGGAGGGCGTCCTCTCCCTGGAGGAGTGCGTGGCCCACCTGACCTCCCGCCCCGCGGCCCGCCTCCGCCTCCCGGACCGGGGCCTGATCCGCGAGGGCTACGTGGCGGACATGGTCCTCTTCGACGCGACGACGGTGGCGGCAGGCTCGACGTACGAGGCCCCGCGCACCTTCCCGGTGGGCATCCCCCACGTCCTCATCGACGGAAGGTTCGTGATCGAGGACGGCAAGCGCACGGACGTCCTGGCCGGCCGAGCGATCCGGAGAACGCCGACGTCGTGACGCGTGGCGTGCGGTCGCCCGCCCCGCACGTCCGCCCCTTATGGGAGCGTCCGCTCCAGGTGCCCGCCCACCGTGGGGGCCGTGCCCGACCGTGGACCGGTCGGGCACGGCCCCCTACGCACCCACACGAGTCCCAGCGCCAGCACGATCCCGGTCACCACGAACCCGTACCAAGGCGTGGACCCCGACGGCGCGGTCTCGTACACGAGTGCCGCCGACAAGACGGCGAGCAGCTGTCCGGCCCGGCTGCTCCACGCGACCGCCGCCACCACGCACACGCCCCACAGCGCGTACCACGGCTGCACCATCGGCGACAGCACCACCAGCGCCAGCAGCGAAAGCCCCAGCCCCAGCACCGGATCGATCCGCCCCTTCCACGCCCGCCAGGCGAGCGCCAGGATGATCATCACTGCCGCGAGAAGCCCGAGCTTCTGCACCACGCCCTTCACCGGATCGGGGTCGTCCGCGAGAAGGAGCCCGAGCCCCAGCCCCACGTCGCTCGTGACCGACAGGGCGGTGTGGATGGCCCCGGCGACGCCCTGCGTCCGCAGCCAGCCGAACCCGGTTCCGGCCACGACCGTGGCGCCCGCGGCCACCGCACCCGCCACCAGCCCCGGGAGAACGAGCCCCTTCACCACACCCCGTAGGCCACCGTCCCGCCGCGCGACCATCACCCCGATGAAGAGCAGTGCGACCGCCGCGGGCGACTTGATCATCATCGCGAGCCCGACGAGCACGCAGCCGAGCACCCACCGCCCCCGCACCGCGAGCACGACGCCGCTGAGCATGAGCCCGATCATGAGCCCGTCGTTGTGCATCCCGCCGACGACGTGAATGAGCAGCAGCGGATTGAGCGCGGCCAGCCAGAGCGCGCCGCTGCCACCCCCCAGCCCCCGTACGGCCCAGACGATCAGCGCGAGCGCACCGAGCGCGATCAGCCGCATCCCGAACACGGCGGGCACGATCTCCCCGCCGGTCACCTTCACGACGGCCTGCGCGAGGACGAGGAAGACCGGCCCGTACGGAGCGGGGGTGTCGGTCCAGTGCCCGCCGACGCTCGCCGCCGCGTCCGCCCCGAGCTCGCCGGGGCCGAGGACCGACGGCCCGCCCCCGTACACGTCGTGCCCCTCCAGGACCATGGCGCCCTGCGCGATGTAGCTGTAGACGTCGGCGCTGTACAGCGGCGGCGCGAGCACCAGCGGCGCGGTCCACCACGCCAGCGTGCCGAGCACCCCGTCCCGCGCGTCCCGCATCCCGCGCGCCAGCAGCACCCCGTACCGCAACCAGACCACGACGAGGAGCGTCAGCCCCAGGTACGCGAGGAGGGCGCCGGCCACGGTCGGCGCGAACCCCCGGGGGGCCCACACCCCCCACGGCTCGCGCACCGGCAGCGTCCCGGCCGTGTAGCCGCCCACCGCGACGGCGAGCGCCCCGACCGCGCCCAGCCACCGACACCCGGAGGCACTCCACAGGCCGCTCCACCGCGACGCGACCGCCTGCCTCACTGGGTCCGCTTCTGTTGCCCGGGGGCGGAGCCCGACTTCCCGGGCGTGTCACTCGTGGAACCGTCGGACGCACCGCCGGAAGTACCGTCCGTCGCGGTGGCCGACACGGTCGCCGTACCGGAGGCACTCGGACGCGCCGAGGCCGCAGCCGACGCGGACGCCGCGGCGGACCCGGACGGCTTCGACGCGGACGGTGCCGGTGCGCCGGTGGCACCGGCCTCCGAGTCGTCCCCCGAAGGATCGGCCTGGATCAGCGCCGGCAACCCCGGATGCCCGCCGTCACCCGTCTGCGCTCCGCCGGTCTGCCCGGACCGGAACGCTCCGGAGACGACCGCGACGAGCAGCCCGAGGCCGACGACACCGCCCCCGGCCAGCAGCCGGCGCGCCCATGGGGCCCGCCGAGCCGTGGCATGACGGCGGCGGCGCCCGGGGGCGCCTGCGGCACGGTCGTCCTGATGGCTCATGGCCGCGAATTCTACGGAGCGGCCGCGCACCCCGGCGCACCGGTCATTCCCCGGCCTCCCGCACCCCCACCGCCCCGTGCCGCCCTTTCCGTTCCGCCCGACGTGTCCCAAAACACGAGGCGCCCCGCTCCGGCCCGCCGTAAGCTCTCGACATGCAGGTGATCCAGTCCACGAAGCTCGCCAACGTCTGTTACGAAATCCGGGGTCCGGTGCTCGAAGAGGCGATGCGGCTTGAGGCTGCGGGTCATCGCATCCTCAAGCTCAACACCGGAAACCCGGCCGCCTTCGGCTTCGAGTGCCCGCCGGCGATCCTCGAGGACGTCCTGCGCAACCTCGCCGACGCCCATGGTTACGGCGACGCGAAGGGGCTGCTCTCCGCCCGCCGCGCGGTGATGAGCCACTACGAGACCAAGGGCATTCCGCTCTCCGTCGAGGACATCTACCTCGGCAACGGCGTCTCCGAGCTGATCCAGATGTCGATGCAGGCGCTGCTCGACGACGGCGACGAGGTGCTGGTCCCCGCCCCGGACTATCCGCTGTGGACCGCCTCGGTCTCCCTGGCCGGCGGTACGGCCGTGCACTACCGCTGCGACGAGCAGGCGGACTGGATGCCGGACCTCGCCGACATCGAGCGGAAGATCACCGATCGCACCAAGGCGATCGTGATCATCAACCCGAACAATCCCACGGGCGCCGTCTACGACGACGAGATGCTCCGGTCCCTCACCGAGATCGCCCGCCGCCACAATCTGGTCGTCTGTTCCGACGAGATCTACGACAAGATCCTCTACGACGGCACCACGCACACCCCCACCGCCGCCATCGCGCCCGACCTGCTCGTGCTCACCTTCAACGGGATGAGCAAGAACTACCGGGTCGCCGGGTTCCGCTCCGGCTGGCTCGCGGTCTGCGGCCCCAAGGCCCACGCCACCTCGTACATCGAGGGGCTGACGATCCTCGCCAACATGCGACTGTGCGCCAACATGCCCGCGCAGCACGCGGTGGCCGCCGCCCTCCAGGGCCGGCAGTCGATCGAGGACCTGGTCCTGCCCGGCGGCCGGCTGCTCGAGCAGCGCGACACGGCGTACGAGCTGCTCACGCAGATCCCGGGCGTGACCTGTGTGAAGCCGAAGGGCGCCCTGTACCTCTTCCCGCGGCTCGACCCGAACGTCTACAAGATCAAGGACGACCGGCAGATGGTCCTCGACCTGCTGCGGGCCGAGAAGATCATGGTGGTGCACGGCACCGGCTTCAACTGGCACGAGCCGGACCACTTCCGGATCGTCACGCTCCCCGCGGCCACGGACCTGGCGGACGCGGTGACCCGGATCGGGCGCTTCCTGGACGGGTACAGCCAGCCGTAGCCCCGCCCACATCGGACCACACTCAACTTTAGATTGAATCTAAGCTAGGATGGCTGCAGAGCTACTGCAGGAGGCCGTCCCCATGTACGAACCGATCCGCACGAAGTCGGTCCACCGGATGGCCGACGACGACCAGAACGCGTACCCGCACCGCTCCCGCGAGGAAGAGCTGGACATTCAGCTCGCCGGACATCTCGCCGCGCTGCTCGCCGTCACGGACGAGCTGGGCGACGCGGCGGCCGGTGAGCTCATCGCCCGGCAGGTGGCGCGGCTGCGCGGCGCGCCGCCGGCCCGTCATGCGGGGCTGAGCGGCTCGAACCCCCGGTCGCTGCACCAACGCGCCCACGCCCTCGCGGGCCGCGCCCTGGTCGTCGCCGCCTCCCGGGCCGACACGGCCGTCGCGATCCTCGCCGCCGAGCGCATGGACGCGCACACCGCGGCGCTGACCTCGCCCGAGCTGGTCAGCGCCCCCTGACGGCCCCGGGCCGCGTGCCGGGGAGGCGCGCGGCCCGGGTGCCACCCAGCCCGTACACGGCGCTCCGGTTCGGTACCGGGATCGGTCCTTCACCCGCCGTCCACCCAACTCCCCCTGGAATGTGGGCTTCCGCGAGCAACCTGCTCCCGTGAGACGCATCCTGGGAATCGTCCTCGCCGTCCTGCTCCTGGGCGGTGTGGCCGCCGTCCTCGTGGCGGGCGGCGACAAGGACAAGGGCACGGCAACGAAGACCGTGCGAGGAGTGATCGGATCGGAGAAGGCGGAGTTCTTCGCCGATCCCAAGGTGGTGAAGGCCCTGGCCGACAAGGGCTTCGCCGTGAAGGCGGAGACCTCCGGGTCCTGGGACATGGAGCAACTGCCGCTCGACGGCTACGACTTCGCGTTCCCGTCGTCCAAGGCGCCGGCCGACGAGCTGCGGGCCCGGACGAAGGTGAAGGGCGCCGTGCTGCGCCCCTTCTACTCGCCGCTCGTGGTCGTCGCCCACAGCTCCGCCGCCAAGGTCCTCGCCGACAACGGCCTGGTCACCCTGGGCGCCGGAGGCCGCACCGGCACCCTGCGCATGGGCCCGTACCTGGAGGCCGCGAAGGCGGACCGGACCTGGCAGCAGCTCAAGGGGGCTGCCGGACACCCGGAGTTGAGCGGCACGGTCTTCATCACGTCGACCGACCCGGTCGCCTCCAACTCCGGCGCGCTCTACCTGGCCGCGGCGAGCTATGTCGCCGACGGCGGCAAGGTGGCGGGCGACAAGGCGGCCGTGGACCGTACGGCGCCGCTGCTGCGCAAGCTGATCCAGGTGCAGGGCGCCCAGCAGTCCGGCTCGGACGCCCCGTTCCGCGACTTCATCAGTGGTGTCGGCAATCAGCTGGTGCTCGTGTACGAGTCCCAGGTCGCCTCCCCGCTCCTCGCCGAGCAGGAACTGGGAGACCTGGTGGTGCTGTACCCGGACACCACGGTGATCAGCGACCACACGGTCGTACCGCTCAGCGAGAACGGCCGGGCGCTCGGCGAACTGCTCACCTCCGACAAGGAGTTGCGTGAGCTCGCGGTGGGCCACGGCTTCCGCCCGCAGGGCGCCGCCGCCGAGTTCACGGCCGCGACCGCGGCACTCGAGGACCGCCTCAACCAGACCATGACCGGAGTCCGCCAGGCGCCCGTGCCCACCAGCGAGGTGCTGCACGAGATGGCGCGGCGGGCCCGAAGCCAGGGGGACCCCGCATGACCACACCCGAAGCCCCGTTGATCCTCACCCCGCCGGAGCCGGTCGCCCCGGTCCGTACCGAACAGGCCTCCGGCCTCGTCCCGCTCGACGAGTCCGTCCGCACCGAGATGACCCGCAGGGCGGTCGAGTACGTCGGCTCGCTCGCCGGACTCGACACCCGCTCGCCCGAGTTCGCGGGCCGCATCGGGGAGATCGCCGCCCTCGGGGCCGGCGAGATGCGCAGCGCCGCGGCGCAGTCGAACCGGATGCTCGACCGTACGGTCCGCTCGCTGGCCGACGGCGGCGGCGACGCCCGGTCGCGGGTCGGCTCCTCACTGGTGGAGCTGCGTCGCACCGTCGAGGACCTCGACCCGCGCGACACCCCCGGCAAGGGGGCACGGCGGTTCCTGTCCAAGCTGCCGGGCGGCAACAAGCTGCGCGACCACGTCGCCAAGTACGCCTCCTCCCAGGGCACGCTGAACCGGATCGTGGGGTCGCTGCGCGGCGGCCAGGACGAGCTGCGCCGCGACAACGCGGCGCTGCAGACCGAGCGGGCCAGGCTCTGGGAGACCATGGGCAAGCTCCAGGAGTACGCGGTCCTCACCGAGGCGCTCGACGCGGCCGTGGAGGAGCGCATCGCGCTGACGGCGGATCCGTCGGCGGCGGACGCCCTACGCTCCGACGTCCTCTTCCCCGTCCGCCAGAAGCACCAGGATCTGCTGACCCAACTCGCCGTCTGCGCCCAGGGATACCTGGCGATGGACGTCGTCCGCCGCAACAACGACGAGCTGATCAAGGGCGTCGACCGGGCGGCGACGACGACGGTCTCGGCGCTGCGGATCGCGGTGATGCTCTCCTCCGCGCTGGAGAACCAGCGGAAGGTGGTCGAGCAGGTCAACGTCCTGCGCTCGACGACGGAGGACCTGATCCGCGGCAACGCGGAGATGCTGGCGACCCAGAGCGGCGAGATCCAACGCATCGCGGCGGAACCGGCGGTGGGCGCGGAGACGCTGCGCACGGCGTTCCAGCAGATCTACCGGACGCTCGACGCGATCGACACGTACAAGGTCCAGGCGACGGAGTCGATGGCGGCGACGGTCGAGTCCCTGACGGCCGAACTCCAGACGGCCAGTGCCTACCTGGACCGCACCCGCCGCAAGAGCGCACTGGAAGGCGGCCTGGAATGACACCCTCGGCACCCGGGTCCGGCAGACCTACGCCGGCCACCACCCCCGCCGACGACGTGGCCGCCCGCACGGGCGCTCGGCGCGCCACCCGCCCCTCCGCCCTGGCGCTCGCGCTCGTCGCGGTCGTGGCCGCCGTCACCGCCTGCACCGCCGGCGGGGGCGGCGACGGCGACGGCGGTACGCAGGCGAACTCGCCCCGCACGCTCCGCGTCCTCGCCTCGTCCGAGCTCGCAGACATGGAGCCCGTTCTCGACGAGGCGCACAAGGCGACCGGGGTCACGGTCCGTCCCACCTATGTCGGCACGCTCGACGCCGTCGAGCAGATCGCGTCCGGCGCGGCGGAGAAGTCGTACGACGCGGTCTGGCTCTCCTCCAACGACTACCTGCGGCTGCGTCCCGACACCGCGAAGAAGATCACCGGCGAGACCCCGATCATGACCTCTCCGGTCGCCCTCGGTATCCGCCCGGGCGCCGTGGCCCGCCTCGGCTGGGACCCGGCCAAGGTCACCTGGTCGCAGATCCACCGGGCCGTCGCCGAGAAGAAGCTCGGCTACGGCATGACCGATCCGGCCCGTTCCAACTCCGGCTTCTCCGCACTGGTCTCCATCGCCTCCGGTCTCTCCGGCGCCCAGTCCGCCCTCACCGAGAAGGACGTCGCCGCGGCCACGCCGAAGCTCAAGGAGTTCTTCGGGGGCCAGAAGCTGACCTCCGGCTCCTCCGGCTGGCTGGCCACCGCATGGTCCCGCCGCACCGACGTCGACGCGCTGATCAACTACGAGTCCGTGCTGCTCAACTCGGCCGAGAAGCTCACGGTCGTCCGCCCCGCCGACGGTGTCGTCACCGCCGACTACCCCTTCACGCTCCTCACCTCCGCGAGCCGGGACGCGAAGCAGGCGGCCGCGAGCCTCACCGCCCATCTCCGTACCCCGAGCGCCCAGCGGATGATCACCAACCGGACCCTGCGCCGCCCGGTGGTCCCCGGTGTGGAGCTCGCGGAGCCGCTCACCGCCGACCAGCGCCGCGAACTGCCGTTCCCCGGCAGCCGGTCCGTCGCGGACGGCCTCCTCGACGCGTACGAGAACAAGCTCCGCCGCCCCTCCCGTACCGTCTACGTCCTCGACACCTCCGGCTCCATGGAGGGTGAGCGGCTGGCCCGGCTCAGGTCGGCGCTGGCCGAGCTGACCGGGGACTTCCGGGACCGCGAGACGGTCACCCTGATGCCCTTCGGCTCCGCGGTGAAGCAGGGCGAGGTCCGTACGTACACGGTCGACCCGGCCGCCCCGCAGACGGCCATCGACGCCATGCGCGCCCAGGCGGGCGGGCTCTCCGCCTCCGGCGGCACCGCGATCTACTCCAGCCTGAAGGAGGCGTACGAGCATCTCGGCACCGCCCCCGACGGCGACACCTTCACCTCGATCGTGCTGATGACGGACGGCGAGAACACCGACGGCGAACCGGCCGCCGCGTTCGACTCCTTCTACCGGGGCCGGCCGCCCGCCCAGCGGCGGACTCCGGTCTTCCCGATCCTCTTCGGGGACTCCGACCGCACCGAACTCGACCACATCGCGTCCCTGACCGGCGGCCGGCTCTTCGACGCCACCAAGGGCTCGCTGGACGGAGCCTTCGAGGAGATCCGTGGCTACCAGTAAGGCCGTCGCCTTCCTCGAGTCCCGCAAGAACCTGACCGGCTGCACCTGCGGCCTGGCCGGGCTCGCCCTCACCTTCACCGGTGCGGCCGGCTCCCTCTGGCCGGTGGTCGTCGTCGGCCTGTACGGCGCGGGCGCGCTGATCGCCCCGCCCGAGCGGCCGCCGGCGCCGGAGTTCCCGGACGCGGCGGAGCAGCTCGACGCCCTGCGGGCGGACTTCACGACCCTGCGCGGCTATCTCACCGAGGTCGAGCTGCCGCCCGCCGCGGCCGGCCGTCTCACCGAGCTGGACGCCCTGGTCGAGGCGCTCCTCGCACCGGGCTGGGTCAGCGATCCGGAGCATCTGCACGTGCTGGCCCGTGCGGTGCGCCAGGACATCCCGGAGGCGGTGGACACCTTCGTACGGACTCGTTGGTGGACCCGGGTCACGCCGGGTTCCGAGCCTCCGGAGCGCCATCTCGAACGCCAACTGAGTGCTCTCCACGCCGAGGCCGCCCAGATCGCCGCCGCCCTCCATGAGGCGGAGGAGGTGCGCCAGCGCACGCACACGCGGTACCTCGAAGACCGACGCGATCTCTGACCGCAACCGCCGCGCCGGTTGAGGCGCAAAGAAGTGCACCGGCCCCCGAAGCCGTGAGGGGGCTTCGGGGGACCGGTGTGCATCGTGACGAGCCGTTCGTGACCCCACTGGTCAGGGCGGTGTTCGGGGCGACCCGACACGAGTCTTGAGGTGCGGGATCAGCCCAGGCGCTCGACCAGCGCGCGGTACTCGTCCCACAGTTCCTTCGGGGTGTGGTCGCCGAAGGTGTTCAGGTGCTCGGGGACCAGGGCGGCCTCCTCGCGCCAGACGTCGCGGTCGACCTTGAGCAGGAACTCGAGGTCCTCCGCGGGCAGCTCCAGACCCTCGGTGTCGAGCGAGTCGACGGTCGGCAGGATGCCGATCGGGGTCTCGACGCCCTCGGCCTTGCCCTCCAGGCGCTCCACGATCCACTTCAGGACGCGGCTGTTCTCGCCGAAGCCGGGCCAGACGAACTTGCCGGCGTCGTTCTTGCGGAACCAGTTCACGTAGTAGATCTTCGGGAGCTTGGCGGCGTCCGCGTTCGCCCCGACTTTGACCCAGTGGGCCATGTAGTCGCCCATGTTGTAGCCGCAGAACGGCAGCATGGCGAAGGGGTCGCGGCGCAGCTCGCCGACCTTGCCCTCGGCGGCGGCGGTCTTCTCGGAGGCGACGTTCGCGCCGAGGAAGACGCCGTGGTTCCAGTCGAAGGACTCGGTCACCAGCGGCACCGCGGAGGCGCGGCGACCGCCGAAGAGGATCGCCGAGATCGGCACACCCTTGGGGTCCTCCCACTCCGGCGCGGCGATCGGGCACTGCGAGGCCGGGACGGTGAAGCGGGCGTTCGGGTGGGCGGCCGGCGTCTCGGACTCCGGCGTCCAGTCGTTGCCCTTCCAGTCCGTGAGGTGGGCCGGGGGCTCCTCGGTCATGCCCTCCCACCAGACGTCGCCGTCGTCGGTCAGCGCGACGTTGGTGAAGACGGCGTTGCCCCAGAGGGTCTTCATGGCGTTGGCGTTGGTGTGCTCGCCGGTGCCGGGCGCGACGCCGAAGAAGCCGGCCTCGGGGTTGATCGCGTAGAGGCGGCCGTCCTCGCCGAAGCGCATCCAGGCGATGTCGTCGCCGATGGTCTCGACCGTCCAGCCGGAGATCGTGGGCTCCAGCATGGCGAGGTTGGTCTTGCCACAGGCCGACGGGAACGCGGCGGCGACGTACTTGGACTCGCCCTGCGGCGGGGTGAGCTTGAGGATCAGCATGTGCTCGGCGAGCCAGCCCTCGTCACGCGCCATGACGGACGCGATGCGCAGGGCGTAGCACTTCTTGCCGAGCAGGGCGTTGCCGCCGTAGCCGGAGCCGTACGACCAGATCTCACGGGTCTCGGGGAAGTGCGAGATGTACTTGGTGGAGTTGCAGGGCCACGGCACGTCCTCCTGGCCCTCTTCCAGGGGGGCGCCCAGCGTGTGGACGGCCTTCACGAAGAAGCCGTCGGTGCCGAGCTCGTCGAGGACGGCCTGTCCCATGCGGGTCATGGTGCGCATGGAGACGGCGACGTACGCGGAGTCGGTGATCTCGACGCCGATGGCGGAGAGCGGCGAGCCGACCGGGCCCATGCAGAAGGGCACGACGTACATGGTGCGGCCACGCATCGAGCCCTGGAAGATGCCCTTTTCGCCCGCGAAGATCTCCTTCATCTCCGCCGGGGCCTTCCAGTGGTTGGTCGGGCCCGCGTCCTCCTCCTTCTCGGAGCAGATGAAGGTCCGGTCCTCGACGCGTGCGACGTCGGTCGGGTCGGAGGCGGCGTAGTACGAGTTCGGTCGCTTGATCGGGTCAAGCTTCTTGAACGTGCCCTTGGCGACGAGCTCCTCGCAGAGGCGCTCGTACTCGGCCTCGGATCCGTCGCACCAGACCACGGCGTCCGGCTGCGTGATCGCCGCGATCTCGTTCACCCAGGAGATCAGCTCCTGGTGCTTGGTCGGAAGGGTGGTGGGAGCCGCGTTCTCGCGCGCCACGATTGCTCCTTGATGAGGGGTTTTTAGATGTCTGCCCCGTGGGGGCTGCGACCCGGATGCGTCGTAGCTGCTCATCCGGTGCCGACCGCACTCATTTGATCATCCGACGCATACGCCCATATGTCCAGAGGGCCGCACACGTGAGCATCGCCACTCGTAGCCGGGACCTACGGGGGCGTAGGTAGCATTCGGCTCATGACTTCAGCCGTGCCGGACGTGCCCCGGACAGAGCACACCTCGTCCCACCCGCATCTGCTGAAGCCCAGGCTCAGAGGCTGGCTGCACGCGGGGATGTTCCCGGCGGTGATCGTCGCGGGTCTCACCCTCGTCGCGCTCTCCGACTCGCCGCGAGCCCGGATCGCCTGCGGGATCTACGTCCTCACCGCCTGCCTGCTCTTCGGCATCAGCGCGCTGTACCACCGCGGCAACTGGGGTCCGCGCGGCGAGGCCATCCTGCGACGTCTGGACCACGCCAACATCTTTCTGATCATCGCGGGCACCTATACCCCGCTCACGCTGCTGCTTCTCCCCGATTCCACCGGGCGGCCGCTCATGTGGGCGGTCTGGGCCGCCGCCACGGCCGGCATCGCCTTCCGGGTCTTCTGGGTCGGCGCCCCCCGCTGGCTGTACACGCCCTGCTACATCGCGATGGGCTGGGCCGCCGTCTTCTTCCTGCCCGACTTCATGCGGGCCGGCGGCATCGCCGTCCTCGTCCTCGTCATCGTCGGCGGACTGCTCTACAGCGCGGGCGGCGTGATCTACGGCATGAAGCGGCCGAACCCGTCCCCGCGCTGGTTCGGCTTCCACGAGGTCTTCCACTCGCTGACCCTGGCGGCCTTCATCGTCCACTACGTCGGCATCTCGCTGGTCGCCTACCAGCACGCGTGAGCCCCACAATGGCGGCCATGGCAGCCGATCCGACCCCTCCGCCCAGCCTGCGCGAACGCAAGAAGCTCAGGACCCGCGCCGCGATCCGGAAGGCCACCTACCGGCTCGTCGCCGAGCAGGGGTACGAAGCGGCCACCGTGGAACGCATCGCGGCGGCCGCCGACGTCTCCCCCTCCACCGTGGTGCGCTACTTCCCGGTCAAGGAGGACATCCTCCTCACCGACGAGAGCGACGCCGTCCTCGACGCCCGGCTTCGGGCCCGGCCCGCCGACGAGGAGCCGCTGGAGTCCCTGCGCGCCGTCGTCCTCGACGCGGTCGCGACGGCGTTCGCCGACGAGCCGGAGGAGACCCGGCTGCGCGCCCGCGTCATGGTCGAGGTCCCGGCCGTACGGGCCCGGCTCACCGAGACCGCCGCCGAGACCGCGCAGCTGCTGGCCCGCGCCCTCGCCGAGCGCACCGGCCGCGAACCCGACGACCTGGAGGTACGGGTCTTCACGGCGGCGGTCCTGGGCGCCCTGCGCGAGGCGACCGTCTACTGGGCCGAACGCGGACAGACCGACGACCTGGTCCGCCTTCTCGACCGGACCGTCGACACCCTCAAGGGCGGCCTGTCGCTCCGAGCGCTCCCCTGACGACCCGCCCCGACTCCGGATTGTCCGGACACCCCCACACCCCGTGCGGGCAGTAGTCCGTGAACGTCTGGTAGACCGGCCGGTGCCGCGTGAACCAGTCGAGCATCCCCCGTACGTACGCCGGATTGTCGCCGTTGCGGAAGAGACCCCACTCCGGGTACGAGACGGGCTTGCCGTGCTCGGCCGCGAAGCGCACATGGTGCGCGAGCCCGAAGTCCTCGGTGACCTGCTCCTCGAAGGAGAGCCCTTCGGGCTGGTCGTAGGCGTCGAGCCCGACGATGTCGACATACGCGTCACCCGGGTAGCAGCGCGTCCACTCCACCGCGTCACGCCCCCGGCTCGCGGTGAAGTCGAATCGGAACCGCTGCCCGGGCACCGCGCGCAGCACGTCCACGACCCGCCGCCAGTACGCCTTCCAGCTCTCCGGGTCCGGTCCGCACCGGTGGCTGTAGGTGGTGCCGTTCATCTCCCAGCCGAGGACGAGCACGGCGTCGGAGAGCCGGTTCTCGACGAGCCGCTCCCCCAGGGTCCGGAAGTGACCGTCGTACGACCCCGCCGCCCCGCGCCGCAGCCCGGCCCTGACCTCGGCGTCCGCCAGCCCCTCCTCGTTCCGGTCGAGCAGCGGCACGTTCAGGACGAAGAGCCGCCCCGGCCGCTCCTCCTTCCACCGCGCCCACGGCTCGAAGAGCGCGGGATGGCCCTCGATGTTGGACCAGCGATCGCCGGGAAGATAGGTGTGTCCGACGGTCAGCGACGCGCCGCCGAGCCAGCGCTGCACCTCGGCGATCCGCCGCACGCCCGCCTCGTCGGAGCCGGTGAAGAAGCCGGACGGCACCGTCACCGGCGCCGGGTCGGGCGCGACCTGCTCCGCGAGATGCCGGGAGCCCGGCGCGATGCGGTCGTCGGGCAGGACGAGCGCGAGAGCGGCCGCGAGCAGCACGATCAGTGCAGCCCGCGGCCAGGAGGGGAGGGTCACGTCAGCTGGTCCAGAAGTCCCACCATCGGGTCAGGATCAGCATCCCGATGATCCCGATGTGCAGGACGGGCAGCGCGAAGGTGAAGTCCTCGAAGAACCCCTTCACGGCGGCGGGCGCGGGCAGCACACCCGTGCGGACGTTGTGCGAGGTCACGTACCAGAACATGACGATCGTGGCGGTCCAGGCCAGGCAGCACCAGAGGCAGAGCGCGTTGATCTCGTACAGCGACTGGTGCATCAGCCACGTGCAGAACCCGACGCCGAACAGCATCCCGGCGTTCAGGCCGAGCCAGAACCAGCCGCGGTAGCGGGCACCGGCGAAGACCCCGGCGCCGATGGCGACGACCATCCCGTACGTCACGAGACCGAGCATCGGGTTCGGGAAGCCGAACACCGCCGCCTGCTCGCTCTTCATGATGTTGCCGCAGGACACGACCGGGTTGAGGCTGCAGCCCGGCTGGAAGTTCGGGTCCTCCAGGAGCTTGAACTTGTCGATCGTGATGACCCAGGCGGCCAGCACCCCGGCCGCCCCGGTGATCATCAGCAGCAGACCGAGGGCCCGGCTCGCGCCGATCGTCCCGGCCTCCTCCCGGGCCTCCTCCTGCCGCTGCCCCGGCACCCCGCCCCGTACGTTGACCGTCGCCATGACGTGCCCCCTCTCCGCTCAGCCCTGCAGCCGCCGGACGGGCAGCAGAAGGTGCGCCGCGGCCCCCACGACCTGGTCGTCGGTGACGAAGGACTTCAGCCGCTCCGGCGTGACCGCCTCTCCGGGCACCGCGTCGGGCCAGGGGCGTACGGAGCAGATGAGGTAGGCGTGCCCGGTCTCGTGCGCGGCCGCCTCCCACTCCGGCGGGACCGGGATCTGCACCTTCATGAAGGGCAGGGTGAGCACGGCCCGCTGGGCCTCGACGAGCAGATGGGCACCGGTCGCCCGCTCCACCGAGGTGTCGACGACCCGGTCCCCGAGCGGCGCGCCCATGCCTTCGAGGGCTGCCCGCATCGCCTCTTCGCCGGCTTCGGGGCCGTCGCGGCCGTCCCCGAGCGAATACACCATCAGAAAGGGAGTGACGGGCGTATCGGCGGTGGGCCCGATGGTCCACGGAACGACGGTGAGCGTCCCGAAGGGGGATTCGCTGCGCGCCGAGGAAACGACATTGGAAGAGGTCATGAATCCGGATGCTAGTGGTCGAACAGCCGTCACCCCGGACCGAATTCACTCGATCGGCCGACATTCATCCCGCTGGCATGTCGCTCGCAACGAAGTCGGGTTTCCATCGTTGTGCCCTGAGGGCTCTCCCCACCTTCGGCGGGGGGACCCCAGCCGACATCAGGAGATCGCTCATGATCGTCCCGCGCCGCGTCGCACTGCGGTCCCTCTTCACCTTGACCGTCGCCGCGTTCACCGGCGGCGCGCTGGCCCGTATCGCCACCGCGCCTCGCCGACCAGCCGTCGCCTCGGGCGACACGTTCGACGAGATGTACGGGGGCCGCCGTATCCAGGCCCGCCCCACCCCCGCGGGGGTGCCGGAGGTCCTCGTCGACGGCCGGCCGCTGCATCTGATGCGCTGCGCGGACGGCGGCTATCTCACCCCGATCGACCATTACCAGACCTATCCGACGCCGCTGGCGGCCACCCGCGCGGCCGTGGACGAGCTGGGGTCCGCCCCGCTGAGCCGCTTCGCCGCCGCCCACGGTGTCCACCCGGGAGGGAGCTCGCGTGGCGTACACACGTAAGAACCAGCGCGATCTGACGGGCGCCGAGCGGCGGAAGTTCGTCGCCGCGGTCCTGGAGCTCAAGCGGACGGGAGCGTACGACGACTTCGTCCGTACGCACATCGACTACTACGTCGCCGACGGGGACGACCGTCTGCGCGTCGCTCATATGACGCCCAGCTTCCTGCCCTGGCACCGCAAGTTCCTGCTGGAGTTCGAGCGGGCGCTGCGCGGGATCGACCCGTCGGTCACCGTGCCGTACTGGGACTGGACCCGGGACAACACCCCGGCGGCCTCGCTGTGGAGCGAGGACTTCATGGGCGGCAACGGGAGGCGCAGCGACCTCCAGGTGACGACCGGCCCCTTCGCCTACGCGGGCGGCCGCTGGACCGTGAAGCACGGTATGACCGAGGGTCGCTTCCTGACCAGGGACTTCGGCCGTCCCGGGGACCCGATCACGCTGCCGACGAAGGCGCAGCTCGACGAGGTGATGCAGGAGACGGTGTACGACGTGGAGCCCTGGAACTCCACGAGCGAGTCGGGGTTCCGCAACCGTCTGGAGGGCTGGGCCCCGGGCCGCGGCAACGACCGCTTCCGTATCCACAACCGGGTGCACCGCTGGGTCGGCGGTCTGATGCTCGGTGGGGCCTCCGTGAACGACCCGGTCTTCTGGCTCCACCACTCGTTCGTCGATCTGCTCTGGTCGCGCTGGCAGCAGCGCAATCCGCGGGCCGGCTATGTGCCGGTGCACCCCCCGCAGCTGGGCGAGTCGCAGTACCGCCGGATCGCGGCCCGCGACGAGAAGATGGGCCCGTGGGGTGTCACCCCCGCCGAGATGCTCGACCACAGCGGGATCTACCGCTACGCCTGACGGTCCGCACCTGTCCGCGCACGGGAACGGAAGCGGCCCCCCGGCAGGTGTGCCGGGGGGCCGCTCCGTGCTGAGGGGTGATCAGCCGCCGTAGCCACCGTCGTGGTGACCGTCGACGTTCGCGCACTGGTTGCCGAACGCCGGGTTGATCAGGCCGATGACGGTCACGGTGTTGCCGCAGAGGTTGACCGGGATGTGGACCGGGACCTGCACGACGTTGCCGGAAGCGACACCGGGAGAGTGAGCGGCTACGGCCTCGGCGCCCGAGTCGGCGACGGCCATGCCGGCTCCGCTGAGGGCAACGGCACCCGTGCCGGCGAGGACAGCGGCAGCCTTCGCGATGCGAGACATCAAGAACTCCTTGAACGTGGAAAGGCGACCGCGAGAATGACGGCCGACATTCCCGTTCAACGCCGCAATGGCTCACGGGTCACGGCCTTTAGGCCGGACGGGACGGAAATGACGTGGGAAGGCCCGCAGACCACCGGGACGCCCACCGTCGGATACGGCGGAGCGAGCCTGTGGATCTGCGGGCCGCGGCCATGCGACAAGCCTTCTGTTGTAACGAGCAACGACCCCTCGGGTGGCGGGGAAGAATCGTGTCTTCACCAACCGGGTCATTGGTCGTACAAAAGACCGCCGTCAGGCCGTCGGCTGCGCCAGACCCGCCTGGGAATCCAGCGCTCCGCTCACCGCGGGAGTGAGGACGCCGATCTCCGGCACGGCGAGGTCCGGCAGTCCGAGCCGGTCGCCGCGCGGCGCGACGACGGCGTTGCCGACCGTCGCACCGGGGGTGGTCGCCTTCACGGGCGAGCTGGGGGTGGCGAACAGCGCCTTGCCGGGCTCGCTTCCCTCGATGACCTCGGGCAGCGGGGCGGCGACGAGGGTCTCCGGGATCGTGCTGGAGATCGGCACCCGCGGCAGGGTGACGTCCGGCAGGAGGCCGGACTGCCCCTCCTGGAAGCCGGTGGGCCCGCCCGGCACGGGCAGCGGGACGCCGGTGGCCACCGAGGGGGCGTCCATCGGGATCACCGGCTCCAGGCCCTGGAGCGGAACGATCACCGGCGCCTCGGCGGCGGCCGCGGGGGCGGCCATGGCCGCGGAGGCGAGAGCGGTCATGAGGATTCCCATGCCGGCTTGAGATCGCAGATTCATGACTGCGTACGCCCTTCAGAGCAGGTGACGACGGTGCGGTGGTGATGCGCTCTGAGAACGAGCCTTCCGGAAGGAACGTCGCGAGATTCGCCCGTGTGCAGCAACGCGGAAGGCCCTCACCGGTGACGGCGAGGGCCTTCGTTGACGCTACGTCAGCATGTCGCGTCAGTGCCGGCGTTCGGGACGGCCGGCGCGCACGACGCGTCCGGCGCGGATGTACACGACCGATCCGCCGATGAGCAGCGCGGCGCTGACGGCGGCCGCGCCCATGAGCGCGGAGTCGCCTCCGGTGTCGGGAAGTTCGGGCTTACCCGGCCCACCCGGCCCGCCGGGATGCGTCGGCGGAACGGTCGTCGCCGGTGGCGTGGTGGGATGCGTGGTCGGCGGCTTGGTCGGCGGCTTCGTGGGCGGCTTCGTCGGCGGCTTCGTGGGAGGCGTGGTCGGAGGCTTCGTCGGCGGAGTCGTCGGAGGCTTCGTCGGAGGCTCCGAGTGCGTCGGCGGCTTCGTCGGAGGCTCCGTCGGAGGAGTGGTCGGCGGCTTGGTCGGAGGCTCCGAGTGCGTCGGCGGCTCCGTCGGAGGCGTCGTGGGCGGCTTCGTCGGAGGCTCCGAGTGCGTCGGCGGCTCCGTCGGAGGCGTCGTGGGCGGCTTCGTCGGAGGCTCCGAGTGCGTCGGCGGCTCCGTCGGAGGCGTCGTGGGCGGCTTCGTCGGAGGCTCCGAGTGCGTCGGCGGCTCCGTCGGAGGCGTGGTCGGCGGCGTCGTCGGAGGCTCCGTCGGAGGCTCGCCCGGGTGGTCCGGGTTCTCGTGGCCGTCGTCGTCGCCGTAGCCGTCGGGCTCGTCCTTGCCCGGCTGGGCGCAGAGGTCTCCGACCGCAGCCGCGGCAGGGCCGTCGAGATGCAGGGAGTGCCCGCAGAGATCGTCGGGAAGGGGGACCTGAAGGTGGTGCCCGGCGCCGGGCTGGGGCGAATCACCCGTACCGTCTCCGGTGTTCGCCGCCATGGCGAAGCCTCCGGTCAGCGACAGGATGCCCGTCGCGGCCGCGGCGGTGAACAGCTTCCGGCTGATGATGGATCGCATACCGCTCTTCCTTGGAGAAGGGAGAGACCGGCGGGGATCCCCCCTCACTCCGACCGGCCTGTCCGCGCACTCAGTGCGTCAGTCGCTGACGGACTGGTTACGGAACGTAAGGCTCAGGGACACCGGGCAGATGCGCGCCGCGCGCCGCGGGCTGCGGTGCGAGGTCGAGCGCTGCCGTCCTCGGTCGCTCCATGGGCCAACCTTCCGTGGGGGGTTGGCGAGAGCGTAAGGAGCGGCACACTACGGAGAGCCGGGACCACACGGCGGCCGAACAGAAAATCATTCTATCGGCCGATCACAGTGAGTGGCGGCCCGTGCCGGTGGGAGCGTCCGCCTGCCGGCGGAGCGAGGGGGGCGATCCAGAAGGGTCAAGACCGAAACGCGGTCGTCCGCGCGGGGATGAGCGCGGTGGAGCGGTGCTGCCGAGTGTTCGTCAGCCGCCGAGCGGGAGGCCACCGATGAGCGGCGCACTCTGGGTCGTCTTGTTCAGCTGGTTCGCGGTGTCCCCCACGGTCTTGACGACAGAGCCGTCCGTGGTGCTGCTCAGCGCGTCCGTCTTCAGGCCCTCGCTGGTGAGCATCCCGAGACCACCGTCCAGGCTGGTGGGGATCGCCATCGACTCGGCGGCCATGGCGGGGGCGGCGGCGGCCAGGGCCATGACGGAACCGGCGACGACCGCGGCAACCTTGGTGGGCTTCATGAAAGGAGTCCTTCCTCTATGAGGTCTTTCGCAAGCAAGTCGCTTGCCGTGCAGGGTTGTTGGGCATTCCCGCACGTCGTTTCTGCCTTCTGTAACGAGAGGCACGCTCCCCGGAAACTCCGGGAGGAAGGATTTCTCGACACTGCACCCGAAGGAAGGGGCGCGGTCGTATTTGCCGATCGGATACGCGAAACGCCGTGCCGGCCCGGGGGTTCCGGGCCGGCACGGCGTGGATCGCGACGCCGCCGCCGCTAGCGCACGGGCGCCGTGACGGGGAGCGTCACGGGCAGCTCGGGCACCTCAGGCACCACGGGCGCCACGGGCACCACGGGCACCTCAGGCACCTCAGGCGCCACGGGCGCCACGGGCCAGCGTCGACACCTCGGGGGCGACGGCCGGCGGGTCGACGGGGAGGTCGACGGGCAGGCCCGGCACGGTGACCGGCAGCGTGGGCAGGTTCGGCGGATCCCCGAGGTCGGGGAGGGACAGACCGCCGAGCACGGAGCCCAGGATCTGGTCGACCAGAGAGGTGACCTGCGGTACGACCCCGGTCACGGTGCCGGAGACCGAGGCGAGCAGCGCGGCGACCGCGTCCTGCACGGCGGCGAGGGTGTCGTCGACGACATCGGCGGGGGCGGCGGCCTTGGCGCCGGTGTCGGGGAGCGGGGCCTTCGCCGCGATGGTGGCCGGGGAGGACGGGGGTTGTATGTCGGCGACGGCGGGTCCCGCCGTACCGAAGGTGAAGGCGGCTGATATCGCCAGGGCGGTGAGGCAGCTCGTTCGCAGGGGACGCATATGTGTTCCTTTTCCTTATGCGTCGGACAACTTCTCAGCCACCGTGCCTGCGCAGATAGCGCTCCGCAACGTGGGAACTACAGAGCGCCACACCTCCGTTCGGGTGAATCCGCCCCTCTGACCTGCTCCTCCGAGGGGCGTACGCCGTTGCACCGGGCGGCGCACGAGGGTGCGTCCGAACGAGCGGAAGGCCGGCGCGCCGCACCCTGAACGGGGCGGCGCGCCGGCCTCGGAAGGACCACGATCCGGCGTGCGAGATCAGACGTTGGCGCAGGAGTTGCCGAAGGTCGGGTTCAGGGCGCCGATGACGTTGACGGTGTTGCCGCAGACGTTGACGGGCACGTGGACCGGGACCTGGACGACGTTGCCGGACAGGACGCCCGGGGACTTCACGGCCGCACCCTCGGCGAGCGAGTCGGCGGCGGCGACGCCGGTGGCACCCGCGACGGACGCGGCGACACCCACGGACAGGACTACAGCCTTCGCGATACGGGACATGGAGAAGCGCTCCTCGATTGTGTTCAGACCACTCAGACCAGAGGGTCGGCGCGGACGGGTTCGTCCGACTCCTTCAACAACGCGGCTCCAATACATCGGTTGCTCTCCCGAACGGGTGACGTTCAACCGATCTTTGGGCCATAAGAGGGCCATTCGAGGGACTGACCGGGGAAGGGCGCAACACGCACAACGAGGAACCTGCCGCACGGATACGGGAGTTAGCGTTTCCGAGCATCTAATGCTTACTATCGCCCGGCGTCGGGGTTATAACGTTTCCGAACGTTGCTTTCGGTCCTGCCACGCGTTCACTCAATTCGTACGGCCGACCCCTCCCTCTCCCCCGGTCTTCACGGGTCTTCCCTTCTCTCTCTCATCAAAGCGGAGAACCTGTATGCGGAATTCAGCGGTTCTTGCTGTGCGCCGCGGTCTGTTGTGCGCCCTGTCGTGTGCGGTCCTGTCCGCCGCGCTGCCGGCCGCCTCCGCCGCCGCTCCCCCACCCAAGGAAGCCCCCCGCGTCCCCTTCGCCCAGCGGTACGAGGCGGTGCAGCACGGCGGGATCGTCCGCGCCGCCAACACATCGGCCACGGCGGCCAAGAACGCCAAGGGCTCCGGAGTGCGCAACGACGGCTACGCCATCGGGTACGTCGACGTCGACACCGACCCCAACACCTACAACTCCAGCCGTGCCGAGGTCCGGATCCCCGAGGGCTCCCGGGTCAGCTACGCCCGTCTCTACTGGGGCGGAAACCTGCGGGTCGGCGAGCAGAAGCCGCACAAGGACAACGGCCGGGTCCTGATCGCCGAACCCGGGGGCTCGTACAAGCCGGTCCTGGCTGACACCACGATCGGGCATCGCACGGCGGACGGCGCCGACGCCTTCCAGGCGTCCGCCGACGTCACCGAACTCGTCCGCTCCGGCGACTCCGGGCTGTGGACCGTGGCCCAGGTCAATGTGGCGATGGGCAGTTCGGCGGTCGGCGGCTGGGGTGGCTGGACGCTGGTCGTCGCGTACGAGAACGCGGACGAGCCGCTGCGCAGGCTGGCGGTCTGGGACGGCTTCGAGACTCTCGGGCCGCGCGCCGGACCTGTAGGCGTGGCGCTCTCCGACAGCGCTATTCCGAAGGGTTCGGGCGGGCAACTCGGCATGGTCGCCTATGACGGCGACCGGGAAACTTCCGGGGATTACCTCGCGGTGGAAACGAGCCGGTCGGAGAGGGTCCATCTCTTCGATTCCGCCAATTCCGCGAACGACGTGATGAACTCCAGCATCACCGATTCCGGAGCCGATCGGATCGAACGACTGCCCGATCGTCAGAACACCCTGGGGTACGACTCCGACGTCTTCGATCTGGGGGGTGCGCTGCGCCATGGGGCCGACCGTCTCCACGTCCGCTTCGACTCCCGGCAGGACACCATCTGGCTCGGGGCGCTCTTCCTCCAGGCGGACGTCGGGCGCTGACATGCTGTCGCCACAGGAGTCCGACTCCTCTCCCTTCACCGTGCTGCACGCGGTCCAGCCCGGTGACGGCGGTGTCGCCCGGGTCGTCGTCGACCTGGTCCGCGCCCAGCTCGCCGCCGGGTGGCGGGTCGTCGTCGCCTGCCCGCCCGGTACGCCACTCGCGGCGGCCGTCCAGGCCGAGGGCGCGGAGCTGTACGCATGGCGGGCGGGTCGCGATCCAGGCCCACGCCTCGCCCGGGAGACCCGCGACCTCGCCCGGCTGATCCGTACCGTCCGCCCGGCGCTCGTCCATGCGCACAGCGCCAAGGCGGGGCTGTGCGTCCGACTGGCACTGCGTGGACGGATTCCGACGGTGTATCAGCCCCATGCCTGGTCGTTCGAGGCCGTCACAGGAACGGTCGCCGCACTGGCCCTGCGCTGGGAGCGCCTCGCGGCGCGCTGGACGCGGCGGATCATCTGCGTCAGCGACGCCGAACGGCGCACCGGCGAGGAGGCGGGCGTCCGGGTCGCCTGGTCGGTCATCCACAACGGCGTGGACGTGACGAGGTTCGCCGCCGACGCGACGGACGACATCGCCGACGCCTCCGCCGACGGCCCCCTCGTCGTGTGTGTCGGGCGGCTCTGTCGGCAGAAGGGGCAGGACGTGCTGCTCGCCGCCTGGCCGGCCGTCCTCGCCGAGATCCCGACGGCCCGGCTCGTCCTGGTCGGTGACGGACCGGACGGCGAGCGGCTGCGGGCCGCGGCGCCGGACTCGGTGCGGTTCGCCGGGGCCGTCGACGACACCGCGCCCTGGTACCGGGCGGCCGATCTCGTCGTGCTGCCCTCCCGCTGGGAGGGCATGGCGCTGGCGCCCCTGGAAGCCATGGCGAGCGGCCGGCCTGTCGTGGTCAGCGATGTGGACGGGGCGCGCGAGAGCCTGCCGCCCGGCCACGAACCCCTGTGCCTGGTCCCGCCCGAGGACCCGGCCGCGCTCGCCGCCGCCGTCGGCCGCCTTCTCGGCGGGCCGGAGCTGCTGCGGTCCCTGGGCCGCCAGGCCCACGAGCACGTACTCAGCAGATTCGATGTGCGGCGCACCGGCGCGGCCGTCGCGGACGTGTACCGCGAGCTGGCCGGAGTGCGGTGCACCGAGCACAGAGAGCCGATTTCGCAGTGACTACGGAAAGCACCAGCGTCCCTCCCTCGACGAGCCGGGGCCACGCCCCGGGACTCACCTCCCTCGGACCGCAGCGCGGCACCTCGGACCGGCTCGCGCTGCCGCCGCGCCGGCTCGCGCCGATGCGTACGGCAGCCGTACCGCTCATCGCGGCCGACGGTCTGGCCGTGCTGCTCGCCGCCGCGCTGCTGCCCGAGCCGCACCGCGAGCTCCGGCTGCTCCTGCTCGTCGCCGGATCCGTCCTCGTGCTCAACGGGCACGCGGGTCTCCACCGGCCCGGTGCCCTCACCTCCGTACTGGACGAACTGCCCGCGCTCGCCGCCCGCGCCGCGGTCGCCTGGTGTGTCGCGGCGGCCGTCTTCGCCGCGTTCACGCCCGCCCTGGCGATCGGCCCGGGTGCGCTCTGCACCGCGATCGCCACGCATCTCGTCGCCGTGAGTGCGGTCCGCGGGGCCGTGCACGCGCGCAGGCGCCGTACTGCCCGGGCGCACCCGCGGTCGGCGCTGGTCGTGGGCGGGCCCGCCGCCGCGCGCCGGTTCGCGGCGGCGGTGGCGCAGCACCCGGAGTACGGCATCCGGCCGGTCGGGATCGTCGGCTCGCGGCCGGACGGGGAGCCCGGTCTTCCGGTGCTCAGCTCGCCGGAGGAGATCCACCGGGCGGTCATCCAGAACACCGTGCGCGACGCGGTCTTCCTGACCGACGACAGCGGTCTGGTGACGCTCTTCCAGCACTACGGCTGCACCACCTGGCGGGTGGGGGGCGAGCTCCGGAACGGGCCGATGGGCGACCACATGTGGGGGTACGGCTGCCGCCGGCTGGTCCCGCCCGGCGAACGGAGCGGGCTGACCGTGAAGCGCGCGCTCGACATCGTCCTCGCCGGTCCCGCGCTGGCCCTGGCCCTGCCCGTGCTGCTGCTGTGCGCGCTGGCGGTGCGGCTGTCGGACGGGCCCGGGGTGCTCTTCCGCCAGGAGCGGGTGGGGCAGCACGGGCGGCTGTTCACGCTGCTGAAGTTCCGTACGCTGCGCCCGGCCGACGAGACCGAGTCGGCGACCCGGTGGAGCGTCGCCAACGACCGCAGCATGAGCGCGGTCGGCAACTTCCTGCGACGCAGCTCGTTGGACGAGCTGCCGCAGCTGTGGAACGTGCTGCGCGGGGACATGAGCCTGGTCGGGCCTCGGCCCGAACGGCCTTACTTCGTCGCGCAGTTCAGCAGGATCCATGTCGGCTACGCGGACCGACACCGGATGCCGGTCGGGCTGACCGGCCTGGCGCAGGTGCACGGGCTGCGTGGCGACACCTCCATCGAGGACCGCTGCCGCTTCGACAACCACTACATCGATCACTGGTCGCTCTGGCAGGACGTCCGCATTCTGCTGCGGACCGCGGCAGGCCTGGTCCGACCGGCGGGGAGCTGATGATGGCGACGGCCGTGACGGTGCCGATGACGGCGACGGTGGAACGGTGGGAGGTACGGGACTGGGCCCGCAGGGCCTGGTCCCTGTCCCCCGTCCTGGCGGTGATCGCGCTGCTGCTCGTTCCGGCGGCCGGCGGCGTGGAGGGCGGCACCGGGGGGACGGGGGGACTCGCGGACGCGGCTTCGGGCCTGCTCGTGCTGATCTGCATGGTGCGGGTGATGCGCAGCGGCGCCCGGCCGTTGACCCGGGGGGCGGCGGTCGTGATCGGGCTGCCGATCCTGGGGATCTGTCTGGCGGCGATCACCTCGAGCGACCCGGGGGCGAGCCTGCCCGGCGTGGCCCGCTACCTCCAGATCTTCGTGCTCGTCCCGGCGGCCGTGCTGCTGATGATCCGCGACCGGCGGGACTTCGCGCTGGTCGCGTGGGCGCTGGTCGGTCTGGCGCTGCTCCAGGGCGCGGTCGGGGTCACGCAGTACCTGACCGGCACGGGCGCGTCCTACATGGGCGAGGACATCCGGGCGGTGGGGACGTTCGGGCCGACGGATGTGATGGGGATGGCGACGGTCGTCTCGTACGGCCTCGTCATCGTCACCGGGATCGCGCTGGGCACCGGGCGCGGGCGGGTGCGTACGGCGGCACTCGTCTGCGCGGGTCTGCTGTTCCTGCCGCTGGTGCTCTCCTTCAGCCGGGGCGCGTGGATCGCGACGGTCCTGGCGATCGCGATCCAGCTGGTGCTGTCGGGGCTGCGGCGGGCGGGGCGGGTGGCGCTGGTCACGGGCGCGCTCGCGGTGGTCCTGGTGGGTGGTCTCGGTGTGGGGTCGGCGATGGTGAAGGAGCGCGTCACCAGCATCACGCAGGTGGCGGGCGCACCGGACCAGTCGGTGACGGACCGGTACACGATGTGGGCGGCGGCGGGGCGGATGTGGCGCTCGGATCCGCTGACGGGGGTGGGCCTGAAGGGCTTCCCGGCGTACCGCGACTCCAACGCCTCGCTCGCGCTGTCGTCGGGCAGCGACACGGCGGGCGCGGGGGCGCTGTTCCGGCGCCAGCCGCTGCTGTCCCCGCACAACATGTATCTGCTGGTGCTCAGCGAGCAGGGTCTGGTGGGTCTCCTGGCCCTCGCGGGCAGCTGGACGGCGCTGCTGGTGGGTGCGTTGCGGCGGCGGGCGCGGGGCGCGGACTGCGCGCTGGTGGCGATCGGCCTGCTGTCGTGGCAGCTCATCGACTTCTTCTACGCGGACATCGGCGGGCCCTCCACGGTCCTGATGTCGGTCGTGTTCGGCCTCGCGGCGTGGTGGTCGCTGTCGGCGGTGAAGCGTGCGTGACCCCTGGGGCGGGGAGCCGGAGTCCACGGACCGCGTGCGGCCTCGGGAGAGCCCCGACCGGGAGTCCGGGACGGGCGCGGAGGACCCCGGGGGGTGGGCGTGGCCGCACGTCGACCCGTGGGCCATGATCGACCACTCGACGGCCCCGACCCCCGCCGGCGGCTGGCGCTGGGCCGGCACGGCCGCGCCCGCACCGGCGGAAGGGACGCGGGCCGGAGCCTGGCCCGGTGCCTCCCCGGCGGAAGGGACGCACCACTCCGCAGCGGGGTGGAGCCCCCAGAGGGGGGCACCGGCCACGGTCGGCCGGGCGGCGGACGGCGTCCCGATCGGTGTCCGGGCCGGAGCGACGGCGACCGGCGGCACGCGGTACCGCGAAGCCGACACGCCCTCGATGGCAGCGG
Organism: Streptomyces sp. NBC_01353; assembly: GCF_036237275.1. Classification (GTDB taxonomy): domain Bacteria; phylum Actinomycetota; class Actinomycetes; order Streptomycetales; family Streptomycetaceae; genus Streptomyces. Next base: position 3,371,061 of record NZ_CP108352.1, read on the forward strand.
GTTCGGCCCAGGTGGGACAGAAGCAGCGGCTGCGGCCGGCCGGGGCCGGGGACCGGTTCTCCACGCCACAGCGTGGCGCGCACGCGCGGCGGGGCGAGCAAGGGCGTACCGCCTCCGGCAGGTTCCTCGCGCGGGCCGCCGCCGTGACCGCCGGGCTCACCGCCGCAGGGGCGGTGCTCGGGCTCGTACGGGACCAGATCCTGGCGCACTTCTTCGGCGCGGGGGCCGAGACCGACGCGTTCCTGGTCGCCTGGACCGTGCCCGAGTTCGCCTCGACGCTGCTCATCGAGGACGCGATGGCGCTGATCCTGGTGCCCGCGTTCAGCCGTGCGCTGGCGCGGCGCGGCGGCAGCCTCTTCGGCGACCCCGTCCGTACCCTCGTACGCTCCACGCTGCCCCGGCTCGCGCTCGCCATGAGCGCCCTCGCCGGGCTTCTGGTCCTCGCCGCGCCGGCCCTCGTCGGGGCGCTCGCGCCCGGTCTTGCCGACGCGCAGCTCGCCGTCGACTGCACCCGGCTGACCGCGACGTGCGTGCTGACGTTCGCGCTCGCCGGCTACTGCTCCGCCGCCCTGCGCGCGCACGGCTCCTTTCTCCCGCCGGCCGCCATCTACGTCGCGTACAACGTCGGCATCATCGGCACGATCCTCGTACTGCGGGAACCCTTCGGCGTGCGGGCGGCCGCCGCCGGGGTCGCCGTCGGCGGCGCACTGATGGTGGCGGTCCAGGCGCCTTATCTGATCCGGGAGTTGCGCGCCCGGCCCGTGCCGAAGGGGGACGCGCCGGCCGGTGACGGCGGCCGCCTCCTCGTGCTCGGGCTCATCGCCCCCGTCATCGCCTTCGCCGTCTCCCGCCAGTCCCAGATCCTCATCGAGCGCTTCCTCGCCTCGCCGCTGCCCGCGGGCGCCATCTCGCATCTGAACTACGCGCAGAAGGTCGCGCAGATGCCGATGATCCTCTCCCTGATGCTGTGCACGGTCAGCTTCCCGGTTGTCGCCCGCGCCATGGCGGCGGGCGACAAGGACGGCGCTCGCCGCCGCGTCGAGCGGGACCTGCTCCTCGCCGCCGTCGTCGTCCTCATCGGCACCTCGGTCGTGATCGCCGCCGCCCCGCAGATCGTCGAACTCCTCTTTCAGCGCGGCGCCTTCGACTCCGCCGACACCGCCGCGACCGCCGCCGTGATGCGGGTCTACGCCCTCGGTCTGCTCGGCCAGACGACGGTCGGCACGCTCGTGCGCTGCTACTTCTCCGCCGCCCACCCGCTCTGGTACCCGGCCGCCGCCATGGCCGCAGGACTCGCCGTGACCGCCGTGACCGGCGTCGCGGGCGCCGCGCTGTGGGGCGCCGTCGGGATCGCCGCCGCCAACGCCCTCGGCATCACGCTGACCGCCGCGATGCTGCTGCTCGGCGCCCGCCGCCAGGCCATCCCGGTCCGCATCCACTACCTCGGGGAGGGGCTGCTGCGGCTGGCCACCGCCGCCGCCTGGGCCACCGCCGCCGGCTGGCTCTGCTCGCTGTGGATCGGTTCCCCGGTCCTCGCCCTCGCCGTCGCCGCCCTCGTCTCGGTCTCGGTCTTCCTGCTCTTCATCGCCTGCGCCGCCAGTGCGCCGGACATCCCACCCCTCACCCGCACCGCATCACGAAGGCTCGCCCATGCCCGCTGCCACGGCGCCCCGCGCCGCGATTCGTCGACTGCTGCCGAAGCCTCCCCCGTGGGTGGTGATGTACCACTCGATCGCCGACACCACGGATGATCCGTACCGGGTGACGGTCTCTCCCGTCCGCTTCGCGCGGCAGCTGCACTGGCTGAACGACCGGGGGCTGCGGGGCGTGTCCGTGCGCGAGCTGCTCGCCGCGACCGCAGCCGGCCGGGCCCGGGGGCTCGTAGGCCTCACCTTCGACGACGGGTACGCCGACTTCCTCGACTCGGCCCTCCCGCTGCTGCGCCGCCACGACTTCACCGCCACCGTCTACGTCCTGTCCGGCCGTCTCGGCGGCGAGAACGCCTGGGACGCCGACGGCCCGCGGAAGTCGCTGCTGACGGAGGACGGCGTCCTGCGCGTGGCCGAGGCCGGCATGGAGATCGGTTCGCACGGGCTGCGGCACGTCTCGCTCCCCACCCTCGACGACGACGCCCTCGCCGAGGAGACCCGGCGCAGCCGCGATCTCCTGGAGGACATCACCGGCACACCGGTGGACGGCTTCTGCTACCCGTACGGAGACGTCGACGCCCGGACGGTCCAAGCGGTACGGGACGCGGGCTACCGCTACGGCTGCGCCATCGCGCCCGGCCCGCTGACCTGCGCGCACGCGCTGCCCCGGATCCACATCGACGAGCAGGACACCTCCTGGCGGCTCACCGCCAAGCGCCTGCTGCACCCGCTGCGCCGCCGCTCGATCGCCGCGCCGGTCCCCACACAGGCCCGGCCGGCCGGGGCGGAGGTGTCATGAAGGTCCTGCACATCATCACCGGTCTCGGGATCGGCGGCGCCGAGCAGCAACTCCGGCTGCTGCTGCGTCATCTGCCGGTACGGAGCGAGGTCGTCACCCTCACCAACCCGGGCGCCGTCGCCGGCGGCATCGTGGCCGACGGGGTGCCCGTCGTGAATCTCGGCATGACCGGCAACCGGGATCTCGGCGCGCTGCCCCGGCTCGCGGGGATCGTCCGCCGGGGCCGGTACGACCTCGTCCACACCCACCTGTACCGGGCCTGTGTCTACGGCAGGATCGCCGCCCGGCTCGCGGGGGTCCGTGCGGTCCTCGCCACCGAACACTCCCTCGGCGACACCCAGATCGAGGGCAGACCGCTCTCCGCCGGCACCCGGGCGCTCTACCGGGCCACCGAGCGGCTCGGCACGTCCACGGTCGCGGTCTCGCCCAGCGTCGCCCGCCGGCTGGAGAAGTGGGGCGTGGCCCCGTCCCGTATCCATGTCGTCCCGAACGGCATCGAGCGGGCGCGGTTCGGTCACGACGAGGACGCGCGGCGGATGACGAGGAAGGCGCTAGGGCTGCCGGAGGACGCGTTCGTCGTCGGCGGTGTAGGGCGGCTCGCGCCCGGGAAGCGGTTCGACCGGCTCGTCCGTGCGGTGGCGTCGGTGCCGGAGGCGCGGCTGCTGCTGGTCGGGGAGGGCGAGGAGCGCGAGCGGCTGCTCGCCGTGGCGCGGGAGTGCGGGGCGGCCGACCGGGTGCTCCTCGCGGGCGCCTGCGAGGACCCTCCGTCCGTGACGTCCGCGGGTCCCGGCCTGCCCTCGCTCCTCGCGGCGATGGACGTCTTCGTCTCCACCTCCCCCGACGAGTCCTTCGGGCTCGCGGTCGTCGAGGCGCTCGCCGCCGGCCTTCCGGTGCTGTACGTGGCCTGCCCGGCGATCGACGACCTGCCGCCGGACGCGGCCCCCGGGGCGCGACGGATCGGCCCGTCCGTACCCGAACTGGTCTCGGCGTTGCGCGGCATCCGGGACGCCCGCCTCGCCCGGCTGCCACAGCCCGAGGTCGCGCGCCGCTACGACATCGCGCACAGCGCCCAGCAGTTGATGTCCCTCTACGAACAGGCCGTCCACGGCACCCCTCTCCTCGCGAAGTGAGACACCCATGAGCCCCAGCTCAAGCCCCAGCCCCAGCTCCATGAGCCCCTTGAGTCCCAGCCCGCTCTCCCGACGACGGTCGCCTCTCATGAAGGCGCTGCGCACCCCCCGCCGACGGTGGGTGCTGCCCGCCTCCGTGCTGATCGGCGCCACGCTCGGCGGCGGGTACGGGGCGCTGAAGGCACCCGAGTACGCGGCGACGAGTTACGTCATCGTGGTCCCCGGCGAGAAGTCCGACCCGGCGGCCGCGCTCGGCTTCGCCCAGGCGTACGGGCGGGTCGCCACGGACATCGCGGTGACCGGCGACGCGCAGGTGTGGGCCGGGGTCTCCGCCCAGACCCTACGGTCGAGCGTGCAGGCGGCGACCTCGCCGGACGCGCCGATGATCTCCATCACGGCGCGGGCGGCGAAGCCGGGCCGGGCCGTCTCGATGGCGGACGGTGTCGCCCGCGCGCTGGTCCTCAACAGCTCGCACGTCGCAGGGAGCACGGGCGTGAAGGTCGTCCAGTTCTCCCGGGCGACCAAGCCGGTGGACCCGGTCTCGCCCTCCGCCCCGCTGTCCGCGCTGGTCGGCGGCTGCGCGGGTGGTCTGCTGGGCGGTCTGGTGCTGCTGGTGCGGCCCAAGCGCGCGGGACGTACGGAGAGCGGGGCGGAGGCGCGTACGGAGGCACGGAACTCCCGGCAGACCTCGTCCGCCGTTCCCGGCCCGGCGGGCGCCCAGCACCAGCCGGAACCGGAGGCGGTGTGACCCTGAACGGGCTGAGCCCGCAGACCTGCCGGGACGGCGAGGAGTTCGGCCGGCTCGGCGAGCGGTGGGCGTCGCTGTACGCCCGCTGTTCCTCGGCCACCCCGTTCCAGTCCCACTCCTGGCTGCACTCCTGGTGGGTGTCGTACGGTCGGCCGGGCGCGCTGCGCGTGGTCCTCGTACGGCGGCAGGACGGAGAACTGGTCGCGGCGGCGCCCCTGATGCGCGCCCGCGGCCCGCTCCCGGTCCTCACCCCACTCGGCGGCTCGATCACGGACTTCACCGACGTCCTGCTCGACGACGCGTGCCCCGAGGCGGCGCCCGCGCTGGCCGTGGCGCTGGCCCGGGCGGCGCGCGGCGCGGTGGTCGATCTGCGCGAGGTACGCCCCGGGGCGGCCGCCGAGCGGGTCTTCGCCCGCTGGCACGGCCCGCGCCGGCGGCTCGCCGACTCGCTCTGCCTGGAGCTTCCCGCGGTGCCGATGGACGCCCTGCTCGAACGGATTCCGTCGAACAAGGCCCAGCGCGTGCGCGCCAAGCTACGCAAGCTGGACGCGCTCGGCATCGACGAGCGTGTCGTGCCCGGCGAGGAGGTGCCGGCCGCCCTCGACCGGCTGCTGAGGTTGCATCAGCTGCAATGGCAGGGGCGGGGCGTGACGGTCGAGCACACCAGCGACCGGTTCGCGCAGCATCTGGCGCGGGCGGTGCGGCCGATGGTCGAGCGTGGGGACGCGCGGGTGACCGAGTTCCGGCTCGCGGGCGATGTCGTCGCGGCCGATCTGACGCTGATGTCGCCGCAGCTCGCGGGCGGTTATCTGTACGGCGCCGATCCGGTGCTGCGCGCGCGGAAGATCGACGTGGCGACGATGCTGCTGCGTCATGGGGCGCGCGAGACGAGTGCGAGCGGGCGGGCGACGCTGAGCATGTTGCGGGGCAACGAACCGTACAAGCAGCACTGGCGTCCGGAGACGGTTCCCAACCAGCGGCTGATGCTGGCGGGGCGGGGCGCGGCCCCGGTGCTGTGGCTCTGGGCGGGCGCGGCGGACGGACGGCGCTGGGCGGCCCGGCAGGCGCGGGAGCGGGCCTGGGTGGGGCGGGCGCTCGCGCGGCTGCCGGGACGGGCGAACGGCGGCGGAGGATGAGCTCCTCCGCCGCCGTGGCGCCTGGCCGGGTCCTTCAGTGATCAGAAGGGCCAGGAGTCGCTGTCCAGGATGTCCTCCCAGCTGTCGTTGGTGTCGGTGTCGTCGTCCATCCAGCCTTCCTTCCAGTCGCCCTTGGGAACGCAGACCGGGCCGCCGATCCAGCTCTCCACCCACGAACCGAGGTTCACGGTCCAACAGTTCGGCGCGGGCTTCGGCAGCTCGGGCTTGGGAAGCTCGGGCTTCGGTTCGGGCTTGGGCTCAGGCTTCGGCTCGGGCTTGGGTTCCGGCTTGGCCGGGACTTCGGGCTTGGGCACCGGCTTCGTCGGGACCTCCGGCTTGGGTTCCGGCAGGGTCGGGACTTCGGGCTCCGGCACCGGCTTCGTCGGGACCTCGGGCTCCGGCACCGGCAGGGTCGGGACTTCGGGCTCCGGCACCGGCTTCGTCGGAACCTCGGGCTCCGGCACCGGCAGGGTCGGGACTTCGGGCTCCGGCACCGGCTTCGTCGGAACCTCCGGCTTCGGCACCGGCAGGGTCGGGACTTCGGGCTCCGGCACCGGCTTGGTCGGAACCTCGGGCTTCGGCACCGGCTTGGTCGGAACCTCCGGCTTGGGTTCCGGCAGGGTCGGGACTTCGGGCTCCGGCACCGGCTTCGTCGGAACCTCGGGCTTCGGCACCGGCTTCGTCGGAACCTCCGGCTTCGGCACCGGCTTCGTCGGAACCTCCGGCTTGGGCACCGGCTTGGTCGGAACCTCCGGCTCCGGCACCGGCTTCGTCGGAACCTCCGGCTTGGGCACCGGCTTGGTCGGAACCTCCGGCTCCGGCACCGGCTTCGTCGGGACCTCCGGCTTGGGTTCCGGCAGGGTCGGGACTTCGGGCTCCGGCACCGGCTTCGTCGGAACCTCGGGTACCTCGGGCTCGGTGGGAAGCTCCGGCACCTCCGGCTCCACCGGCACCTCGGGCTCGACCGGGAGCTCCGGCTCGACCGGCACTTCGGGCACTTCGGGGTCTGTCGGGAGCTCGGGCTCGACCGGTACCTCCGGCACCACGCCGTACAGCATCTGCCGGAACACCTTCGCCGACTTCGGATTGTCGTCGCACTGCCAGACGCCGTGCGGGCAGTAGTCGGTGATCGTGTGATACAGCGGCTTGTGCTTGTTCATCCAATCGAGCATCCGCCGCATGTACGTGGTGTTGTCGCCGTTCCGGAAGAGCCCCCATTCCGGATAGGAGATCTCCTTGCCGTGCGCGGCCGCGAAATCCACCTGCTTCTGCAGCCCGTACGGTTCACTGATGTGCTGGTCGAAACTGGCGCCCGGCGGCTGGTCGTACGAGTCCATGCCGATGATGTCGACCACGCTGTCACCCGGATAGCATTCCGTCCACGGAATGGCGTCCCGCCCACGGCTCGGGTTGAAGTCGAAGCGGAACTCCTGTCCGGGAACGGATCGCATGGCGGTGACGATCCGATTCCAGTACTTCTTCCACGCCGTGGGGTCCGGTGCGCACCGGTGCGTGTACGTGGTGCCGTTCATCTCCCAGCCGAGGACGATGACGGTGTCGGGAGCGTTCAGGTCGACCAGGCGCTTCGCGAGGGTCCGGAAGTGGTGGTCGTAGTACCCCGCCGCACCCAGCTGGAGCTGGCGGCGGACCTCGCGGTCGGAGACGCCGGCCTCGTTCCGCTCCAGCATCGGCACGTTCAGCACGAACAGCCGGTCTGCCTGCTCGTTGCGCCAGTCCGCCCAGGCGTTCAGGAAGCCCGGACGGCCCTCGATGTTCGACCAGCGATCCCCGGGGAGGTACGTGTGGCCGACACGGAGCTCCCGCCCGCCGAGCCACCGCTCCATCTGGCCGATCCGGCCGACGCCCACGGGTCCGGATTCGAGGAACGCGCCCAACGCCGTGGACAGAGTCGGTTCGGGGACCCGTGTCGTTACGGATTCGGCGGCGTGAGCTGGAGAGGACAGCACGACTGAACCTGAAGCAAGGAGACCTGCGGTGAACACCCCCAGCCACACACTCGAAGTCTTCCGCGTTCGGTGGGCCATGGCCACTCCTTCACGATTCGCGCCGCTTGATGGTCCGTCAGTCAGATACTCCGAAAGTATTCCTAATGAGCCGACCGTGAGCGCGACATCGATCTGATCAGTAGTCCATTGGTGTATTTCATCGCCCAGTTGGGGCACTCGAGATGAAGGAATGGCGTGCCGAGCTTTGACACCCGCATCCCCGCAGTCCTCGTGCGGCTCGATCGGAACCCTTTTCATCACGGCACGCTCGGCGCCGCGCGCTCCCTGGGAAGAGCCGGAATCCCGGTACACGCCGTTCTTGAATCACTCACGAGCCCCGCCGCCCGCTCCCGGTACGTCCACGGTGTCCATCTCCGCCCGGACCCCACCTCGCCCGACGACGAGGCCGACGCCCTCGCCCGACGCCTCGTGCAGCTCGCCGACGAGGTGCAGGCACCGGCCCTCCTCGTCCCCCTGGACGACATCAGCGCCCTCGCACTGGCCGCACACCGCACCGAACTGACGGGCCGGTACCTCCTGCCCGACCAGCCCTCCGAACAGCTCGTCCGCGTCGCCGACAAGGCCGAGCTCGCCGAGACCTGCCGCGCCCTGTCCCTCCCCCACCCCCGTACCGAGATCCCCACGAGCGCCGACGAGGCGGCCGCCATGGCCTGGTCGCTCGGGCTGCCGGTCGTGACCAAGTGGAGCCGCCCCTGGCTGCTTCCGCCCGGCACCGGGCTGCGCAGCACGTCGATCGCGCGCTCACTGGCCGAGGTGCGCGAGCTGTTCGCCCGTACCGGGGAGGCCGGCAGCAGGCTGCTGCTCCAGAGTCTCCTGCCTCCCGGGCGGGATCTGGACTGGTTCTGCCACGGGTACGCGGACTCCACCGGCGGCTGCCCGGTCCGGGCCACCGGGCTCAAGGAGCGGTCGTGGCCGGACGGGGCAGGCCTCACGGCCGTCGGCCGCTGGGCGGCGAACCCGGTGGTCGAGCGGATGGCCGGCGACCTGATCGCCGCGCTCGGCTATCGGGGCGTGTTCGACCTGGACTTCCGGCTCGACCGCTCCACCGGCGCGTACCACCTGCTCGACTTCAACCCCCGCCCCGGCGCCCAGTTCCGGCTCTTCGCCGACGGGGACGGCCTCGATGTCGTCCGCGCGATGCATCTGGACCTGACCGGGCGCCCGGTCCCGGCGCACACACCCGCGTACGGACGCCGCTTCGTGGTCGAGAACTACGCGGCACTGTCCCTGCTCGCCTCGCCGCGCCGCCGGTACACCGCCGAGCCCGGCGCCTCGCGCGCGGGCACGGAGACGGCCTGGTTCGCCGCCGACGATCCGGTACCCGCACTCTCGATGGCCCGCGCCTGGCTCCTCCACGCCCTGCGAAAAGGCCTGGTGACGCTCCGTCGACTCTTCCGATCCGGCCGCCCACGCGCTGCGACCGTCGTGTCGCCACCGGCGGCCCGTACCCCCTCCAGCCAGATGAACCGACGATGAGGACTGAAGGCACGATGTACGACCTGGTCATTGTGGGAGCCGGACCCTATGGACTGTCCGTGGCCGCCCATGCGGCCGCCCACGGGCTGAACCTGCGGACCTTCGGTCGCCCGATGGAGTCCTGGCACGCCATGCCCTCGGGCATGTTCCTGAAGTCCGAGCCCTGGGCCTCCCATCTCTCCGACCCGGCCGGCGCGTACGGGCTCGACGCCTACGCGACCACCCGGGGCATCCGCGCCGAACACGGAGTCCCGCTGCCGGTCGGCTTCTTCGCCGCGTACGGCGACTGGTTCGCCCGCCAGGCGGTCCCCGCGCTCGACGAGCGCATGATCGCCTCCGTCGCGCCGCGCGCCGAAGGGTTCGAGGTGGTCACGGAGGACGGTGAGGCCCTGCATACGCGGACGGTGGCGCTGGCCGTCGGCGTCCTGCCGTTCATGGAGATCCCCGGGCCCCTGCGCGGACTTCCGCGCCGGTACGTCACCCACAGCAGTCACCACGGGGAGCTGGACGGCTTCGCCGGTCGCGACGTCACCGTCGTCGGCGCCGGCCAGGCGGCCCTGGAGACGGCCGCGATCCTCACCGAACAGGGAGCGACCGTCCGGATCCTGGCCCGCTCGGACCGGCTGAACTGGAACACGCTCCCGCCCGCCCTCGACCGCGGCCTGTGGCAGTCGCTGCGCGCCCCGCACACGGGCCTGGGCTGCGGCTGGCACAACCGGCTGTACGCGGAGACTCCCGGGCTCTTCCGGCGGCTGCCCGCCCCCACCCGCGAGCGCATCTTCGACTCGGCGCTCGGCCCGGCGGGTGCGTGGTGGCTGCGCGAACGGTTCGCGGCCGTGAGCGACGTACGCCTCGGTCGGCGCATCGTCTCCGCGGCTCCGACCGGAGACGACCGGCTGCGGCTGGAGGTGGCCGGGCCGGACGGGACGACGGTCGTGGAGACCGACCATGTCATCGCGGCGACCGGGTTCGCGCCGAGCCTGGGGCGGGCGGAGGTGCTGGCGTCCGAGCTGCGCGAATCGCTGCGGACGGTCGGCACCGGCGGGGCGCCGGAGGTCGGGGCGCAGTTCGAGTCCTCGCAGCCGGGCCTGTTCCTCGCGGGGCTGCTGACGGCGCCGTCGTACGGCCCGTCGATGCGCTTCGTATTCGGCGCCGACTACACGGCGGGGCGGCTCGTACGGGGCGTACGGCAGCGGTTGCGAGCGACATCGCGTGGGTCGATCGGCCGTCCGCGTACGGGAGACGAGCGGACGCCGGCCGCCCGGGCATGACGAAGGCCGGCCCCGCGCAACGTCCGAGACGTCCTGCGGGGCCGGCCTCAGCCGTACGTCAGAAGTTGACGCAGGTGTTGCCGATGGTCGGGTTGAGAATCCCGATCACGTTGATGGTGTTGCCGCAGGCGTTGATCGGGATGTGGATCGGAGCCTGGACCACGTTGCCCGACAGGACGCCCGGCGAACCGATCGCGACACCGTGCGCGTCGGCGTCCGCCAGCGCGGGGGAGGCCGCACCCAGAGCCATGAACAGACCGGCGACGACGACCGCAGCCTTCTTGCACTTCATTTCGTCTAAGTCCTTTCCGCGGCGGACGGAATTCCACGGATCTCGCGAATCGCCGGTGCATTGCAACGCCCAGCCTCCGCCGCACACATCACAACGACCATGCCCCGAAAAGGAAACCGGCCTATCGCCGGTCGAGTGGTATTCACCCCATTGCGCTCACGTTCGGCGTCAGCGCGGCCAGACCGGCGTCGTCATCAGACGCTCCCACTCGCGGTCCGGCATCCCCGGCACGGTGCGGCCCGCCAGGGCCCATTGCTGGACCAGCGAGGCGTAGACGGGGACCGGTCCCCGGTCGACAGGTGGCGGCGGGTCCGCCACATAACGGCTCTTCGGAATGAAGGCCATCCGCTCCCATTTCCCGGGATCGGGTGCCATCTTTCCCTCCCATCCGCTGCGGTTCCCGCATCATTCCACAGACCCCGCAGCAGAGTGATTCAACCAGCTGATGCCGCGTCGCGAACCTGTGTACGACGGGCAACGACTTACTGTACGGGCGTTATTGATTCCGAGCCGATGGAGACTGCGCGTGTCCGTCAGGAAATTCCCTCGCCCGCGACGGCTGGTACTCGCCTCGGCGGCGCTCGTCGCCCTCGCCTCGGGGGCGATCGCCGGAGCCCCCGCCGCCCTGCCCGGGCCGGACGGCGGTCTCGACATCCTTGTGGCCGGGGTCGACAGCCGGGCGGGACTCACGGCAGCGGAGCGGAAGCGCTACCACGCCGGCGGCAAGGGCTGCGACTGCACGGACGTGATGATGCTGGTGCACGTCTCCGCCCGCAACGACCGGGTCAGCGTGGTGAGCCTGCCCCGCGACTCGCTCACCGCGTTCCCCGCCGTTCACATCGATCAGCGGACCGGCACGGTGCACGGCGCGCACCCGGCGAAGCTCAACGCCGCGCACACGGAGGGCGGGCCGAAGCACACCGTCGAAGCAGTAGAGCGGATGACGGGCACTCACATCGACCGCTACCTGGAGATCGACTTCCGGCGCTTCATGGACGGTGTGGACCAGGTCGACGGCGGGGTGCCGATCTGTACCGTGCAGCCGCTCAAGGACCCGGTCACCGGGATCGACCTGGCTCCGGGGACAAGGAACGTCAAGGGCGGCGAGGCGCTGCAGTACGTGCGTTCGCGGCGCGACGGGAACATGGACTTCGGGCGGATGCAGAAGCAGCAGAAGTTCGTGGTCAACATGTGGAAGACCATCCGGGCGGGCCTCAAGGACGATCCCACCCGGCTGTGGGCGCTGGCCTCGACGCTGCGCGGTACGGCGGAGACGGAGCGTTCGCTGTCCGTGACCGAGATGTTCACGCTCGCGGCGCGGCTGCGTGATCTCACCCCCGACCGTACCGAGTTCGCGACTGTTCCGATCCGTCGCTTCAACCCGGTGATCACCGGTGTGGGGTCCAGCGTCGTCTGGAACGAAGAGCAGGCGGCGAAGATCTTCGCGGCGCTGCGCGCCGAACGGCCGCTGCCGAAGGCCCCGCCGACGCAGACGAGCGAGATCCCGCGTGGCCTCGGCGAGTACCGGCCGACCGACGGCGCCTCGCTCGTCTGCTCGTGACGGCCCCGAGCCGTCGACGGGTGGCCGACGACTCGGGGAAGCCGTTCACCGCGCGAGCGTGCGGGCCAGCTCGGCCGGGTCCGTCGTCGGCGCGTCGCAGGTGAAGTGACGGCAGACGTACGCGGCCGCTCCCCCGTCCACCAGCGGGCGGTCCCTGAGCAGCGGGAACTCCTCGCTGTCCGGGGCGCCGAAGGCGACGACCGCGCCGGGGGTCGGGGCCAGCAGGGCGGTACGGCGCAGGGCCTGGGCGGTGTCGTCGCCGGCCGCGCCGACCACCGCGATCTCGCGGGGCCCGTCGAGCAGGGCCTCCGCGGTGGCCAGCCCCCAGCCGATGAACCGAGGTGCACGCGGGCCCAGCGCCTTGACCACTCCGAGCGCGCCCTCGGCGGCCGCGCGGTGGGCCTCGGAGCCGGTGTGGGCCGCGTAGGAGAGCAGCGCTCCGGCGGCGGCCGTCCAGCCGGACGGGGCGGCGTTGTCCGTGGGGTCCTGGGGCCGGCGGATCAGCGCCTCGGCGTCGTGCGCGGTGTCGTACAGCGCCCCGCCCTCGGCGACGAACTGGTCCAGGACGATGTCGAGCAGGAACCCCGCGAACTCCAGCCAGACCCCCTCCCCCGTGACCCCGGCGAGCGCGAGGAAGCCCTCGGCGACATCGGCGTAGTCCTCCAGGACACCGGCGTTGGCGCCGACCTGGCCGTCCTTGGAGGTACGGGCCAGCCGCGCGTCCGCGCCCATGTGCAGCCGTACGAGCAGATCGGCGGTCTCCGTCGCCCGCTCGACCAGGTCGGGGCGGTCGAAGAACGCGCCGGTCTCGGCGAGCGCGGCGATCGTCAGACCGTTCCAGGCGGCGACGATCTTGTCGTCGCGGCCGGGGCGCTCGCGCTCGTCGCGGGCGGCGAGCAGGCGCTCCTTGATCGAGGCGATCCGGTCGCCGTCCGCCACACCGGCGTCCTGCGGGAGCTGGAGGACGGAGGCGCCCTCCTCGAAGGTGCCTTCCTCGGTGACGCCGAAGTACGAGGCGGCGTAGGCGGCGTCGTCCGCGCCGAGGACATCGGCGAGCTGCGCCGGAGTCCAGACGTAGTACGCGCCTTCGACGTGCCGGCCCGTCCCGTCGTCGGAGTCCGCGTCGAGCGCCGAGGCGAAGCCGCCCTCCGGGGTGCGCAGTTCGCGGACCAGGAAGTCGGCGGTCTCCAGGGCTACCCGGCGGGCCAGGTCGCTGCCGGTCGCCCGCCACAGATGCGCGTACACCCGGCACAGCAGGGCGTTGTCGTACAGCATCTTCTCGAAGTGCGGGACGACCCACTCGCGGTCCACGGAGTAGCGGGCGAAGCCGCCGCCGAGCTGGTCGTAGATCCCGCCGCGGGCCATCGCCTCGCAGGTGTCGGCCGCCATCTGCAGCGCGCCCTCGGCTCCCGTACGGACGTAGTGGCGCAGCAGGAACTCCAGCACCATCGACGGCGGGAACTTGGGTGCGCCGCCGAAGCCGCCGCGTGCCGCGTCGTACTCGCGGACCAGCCCGAGCAGTGCCTGGGCCAGCTCCGGCTCGCCGGGCACACCGTCGCCGCCGAAGGCGAGGGAGCGGGCGGAGAGGTCCTTGACGATCTTCCCGGCGACCTCGCCGACCTCGTCGCGGCGCTCGGTCCAGGCGCGGGAGACGCCGTCGAGGACGTCGCCGAAGGAGGGCATCCCGTGCCGGGACTCGGGCGGGAAGTACGTACCGAAGTAGAACGGCTCGGCGTCCGGGGTGAGGAAGACCGTCATCGGCCAGCCGCCCTGGCCGGTGGCCGCCTGGACGGCCTCCATGTAGACGGCGTCGACGTCGGGGCGCTCCTCGCGGTCGACCTTGACGGCGACGAAGTGCTCGTTGACGTAGGCGGCGGTGGTGTCGTCCTCGAAGGATTCGTGGGCCATCACATGGCACCAGTGACAGCTGCTGTAGCCGACGCTGAGCAGCACGGGGACGTCACGGCGGCGCGCCTCTTCGAACGCCTCGGCCGACCAGGGCCACCAGTCGACCGGGTTGTCGGCGTGCTGGAGGAGGTACGGGGACGTCTCATGGGCCAGTCTGTTCGGCATGGCTCCATCCTCGCGCACCCGGGGAAACACCGCCCGTACGCCACGGGTGGGCGGTGCACGATCGGGGCACCGATACGAGAAGCGGCCCCGTTCCTCGCACTGGCTCTGCGAGGAACGGGGCCGCTTCAGCGGAACTGGTGGTGTCAGCCGCCGGCGTTCCCGTTCTGGGAGAGAACCTCGCCCAGGATGTGCGAGAGAGCGTCGTCGCCCTTCTGCTGCACGGAGTTCTGGGTGCAGGTCTGGGCCGCCACCGGGTTGCCGAGGACGTCCTGGACCGCGACCGGAATGGCGAGGACGCCGATCGGGACCTGAGCCTGAACCTTCTGGATGTCGAAGCAGTGGAGCACGCCACCGTTGATGAGACCGAAGTTCGGGCTGAAGTAGCCGTCGGTCGAGGTGTTGCCGATCGACTGCTTCGACTGGTTGCCGATGATGTTGGCGCTTCCGCCGTCGTTGCCGGCCGCCATCGCGGTCGTCGCGGACAGACCGGCGACCGTGGCCGCAACCGCCGCCGTAGCAAGAACCTTCTTGATCACGAGTCTTCCTTCTTGAGCTCGAGGGCCCTGGAACGCTCCGTTAGCCGAAGCACGCTGATCAACTGCCCGCGACAGGATTGGTTCCGGGTCGTCACCCGGACGCGCTATTCAGCAGATGAACGCCATCGGACGCCGGGTCGGGGGGCAGGCGTTCGGGAGGCCGATCGCCCCGCTCCCTCGCGCCGACGCGCGTCACGCAGGACACTTGTCGCCGGAAGCGGAAGCTCTCGGAGGGGGAGGCACATGCGGGACAGCCACCGGGCCGAGGCCGAGCGGCTGTTGGCACGCGCCGTGGAGGAGGAGGTGCGGCGCTCCGGAGGCCGCTTCGACTCCACGGCCCTGCTGGCACGCGGCCGGACCTCGCTGGACACCATGGCGGCGAGTGCGGGCGAGGAGTACGAGACGTATCTGCGGGCGCTGGAGGAGGCGGAGGCCGGGCGGCAGTCCCTGGCGGATCGGTTCAGCAGACAGGCCGTGGGAACTCCCGCGCTGGTCACGGCCGTCGCTGCCGCGGCGGCGTTCGGCGCGGACCTGGCGCTCGGCACGGCGGCCGGTACGGCTTTGGGCGCCGGGGCCGTGGTGGCGGTGGCGGGCGCGGCGGCGACCGTCCTGAAGGTGACTGCCGCGCACTGGCCCGCCGCGCACCGCCGGGCGGGCGCGCTGGGCCAGCCGGGCGGACCCGAGCAGCTGCGGCTGCAGTGGCTGACGGCGCTGGACGTACGGGGCGTGCGGCCCTTCCTCGACCAGCAGCGGGTGCTGCTCGCGAGCACGCAGAAGCCGCCGCAGAAGGTCGTGGCGCAGCTGCGCGGCGTCGACCGCAGCGCGGCGGCCCGCCGCCGGACGGTCCTGGAGCAGTCGTTCGGCCATCTGCCGGACCCCGGCGGGCCGTTCGCGGGGCGGCGCGCGGAGCTGGCCCAGATCACCCAGTGGGTGCAGGCGGGCCGGGCGTCGACGCAGACCCGGCCGACGGTCGTGATGCTGCACGGGGAGCAGGGCTCGGGCCGTACGACTCTGGCCGTACGGGCGGCGCATGCGCTGCGGGACCAGTTCCGCGGGGCGTGCGTGGTGGACCTGCGGGGCGGCGGGACGCGTGGCGAGAAGCCGCTGTCGACCCGGGAGGCGCTGCTGCATCTGTTGAACCGGCTGGGCGCGCCGCGCGAGCAGCTGCTGTTTCGCGAGCGGTCGTCGGCGGAGCAACAGGTGCGCAGGCTGGCGGAGTTGTACCACCAGCATCTGACCGGGCTGCCGGTGACGGTGATTCTGGACGACGCGGTGGAGGCGGAACAGGTCCGCACGCTGCTGCCGGAGCGTTCGGACAGTCTGGTCCTGGTCACGTGCCGGGAGCCGCTGGACCTCGGGCCGGACGTGCCGGCGGCCGTGCACCGGCTGCCGGTGGCGGCGCTGGACGCGGCGGGGGTGGAGGAGCTGCTGCGGGAGGCGGCCGAGGCACCGGACCCCGGCCCGTACGACTCCGAGGCCTTCGACCGGATCCGGGAGCTGTGCGGTGGGCTGCCGCTGGCGCTGCGGGTGGCGGGGTCCTCGCTGGGCCGCCGCTCGATGAGCGATCTGGCGCATCTGCTGGCCCGCCCGGGCTGGGGCCCGGGCGCCGTCGAACGGGCGCTTTCCGTACGGTACTTCACCGATCTCGACGAGGACGGCCGACGACTGCTGCGCCGGCTCGCGCTCGCCGGGCGTGCTTCGCTGGGCGCGGCGGCGGCCGGTGCCCTGCTCGGCGGGAACGGTCAGGAGGGGGCCCGGCTGCTGCGGGAGCTCGCCGACGCGGGGCTCCTGGACCATGTCCGGGGAGAGCGCTACCGGCTGCACGACTCCGTACGCGACTTCGCGGCGGCCCGGCTCCAGGACGAGGAGGACGCGGCGGAGATCGCGGCCGCGCAGGAGCGGCTGATCCAGAACTACGCGGAGCTCGCGGACGCGGTGATCCGGATGGTCGACGGCAAGATGTCGACCCGTGCGGACCGCTTCGGCGGGCACGGCTTCGGCTCGCTGGACGCGGCCCTGCGCTGGCTGGACGACGAGTCGAGCTTCATCACGGCGGCGCTGCGGCACGCCGAGGGCGTCGACCAGCAGACCGTACTGAATCTGCTCGGCGCGCTCTGCGACTACTGCCTGCTGCGCGGCGACCTGTACCGGCTCGGCGAGATCAACGAGCTGACCGACGCGGTCGGGCAGGGGCTGCTGTCCCGGTCGGTGCAGTGGCGGACCGGTATCGCGGCCCGGCAGCTCGGCGAACTCGACAAGGCGCGCACCACGCTGACCTCGGTGGTCTCCCTCTACCAGGAGGCGCACCAGGACGCGGGGGCCGCGCTCGCGCTCTGCTCGCTCGGGATCACCCTGCACCACCAGGGCAATCTGACGGAGGCGTCGGCGAAGCTGCGGGAGGCGCTGGTGCTCCAGGAACCGGAGTCGCTGGCCGCCGACCGGGGCTGGACCCTGCACGCCCTGGCGGCGGTCGAGCGGGACCGGGCGAACCTGGCCGAGGCGCTGGCTCTGCTGCGCAACGCCCTGGAGCTGCACCGGGAGAACGAGTCCCTGCACGGCGAGGCCTGGGCGCACTTCCAGCTGGGCCAGGTGTGTCTGCGGATGGGCGACGTGGAGCGGGCCGACGCCGAGCTGCGGGCCGCCCTCGACCAGTACGGCCGTACCCGCGACGGGCGCGGCGAGGCGTGGGCGCTGACGCAGCTGGCCCGCGCCCGGCTCGTCGAGGGCGAGATCGCACCTGCGGTCGAAGGCCTGCAGCAGGCGCTCTCCCGCCATCGCGACCAGGAGGACGCGCGGGGCGAGGCGTGGACGCTGTACTACCTGGGGCACGCGCTGGAGGAGCGCGGCGACCTGGATCAGGCGGTACGGGAGCTGGAGCGGGCGCGCACGATGTTCTCCCGGATGCGGGACGTGTACGGGCTCGCCTGCGCCCGGCACCACTCGGGCCGGGTCACCCGCGACCAGCGCGCGGCCCAGACCGGCAACCTGCGCAACTCCGGCTTCGCCCGGCAGCTGCTGGTCGACGCCCGGGCGGACTTCCACCGGATCGGGGTGGCGCACGGCGAGGCCTGGACGTGTCTGGAGCTGGCGATCGTCGACGCCGGGAACGGGAAGGTCGCGCAGGCCCTGGAGCTGTGCGGGGAGGCCACCGACCTCTTCCTGTCGTACGACGACCGGAGGGGCGCCGACTGGGCCCGCTTCCTGCGCTGCACGCTGCTCCCGTACGGCTCGCCGGGCGGCGCGGAGGTGGGCACGGTCGTCGCCCAGGAGGAGCTGGCGCGGCTGATCGAGGACAGGCATTCGACGCGGGACGGGAAGGTGGAGGACTGCGCGGAGGCGTACGCCGTGGTCCTGGAGCGGGGCGTCCAGCTCGACGCGGGCTGGCAGGCCTGGGACCTGGGCATGGTGCCGAACCGGCACGCGCGGGAGGTGATGGGTGTCCCGCTGGAGGTGGCGTGAGCCCGGGGACGCCGTGAGGCGCGGTGGCGAAGGGGCCACCTGAGCCCGGGGACGCCGCGGTGCGGGCCCTCCCGAGGGGAGGGCCCGCACCGCGGCGGTCCGCCGCTACTCCTGCGCGGCCGTACCGCTCTTCGCGGGGGCGGCGCCCTTCGGCTCCGCGCCCTCGTCGAAGGAGACCTTGCCCATGTGGCGGTTCATCGACTTCATCAGCATCCAGACGGCCACGGCCATCACGGCGAAGACGACGAAACCGAGGACGCCGGGGGTCACCTTGTTCTTGTCCAGCTCTTCGGCGGCGAAGGGGACAAGCTGGGTCAGTGCCAGGTGTGCGCTCATGTCAGGCATTGTCGCGGATGCCCGCGAAGAGGTCGTCCTCGGGGAGGGAGGTCGGCACCAGCGACTTGCTGAGCTCGTACTCCTCCGTCGGCCAGACCGCCTTCTGGATCTCCATCGGCACCCGGAACCAGCCACCGTCCGGATCGATCTGCGTACGGTGGGCGATCAGCGCCTTGTCGCGGATCTCGAAGAACTCCGCGCACGGCACGTGCGTGGTCAGGATCCGCTCCTTGTGCTCGAACTCGTCCCAGCGCTTCAGCCAGTCGCCGTACGGGGACTCCATGCCGCGGTCAAGGAGTGCCTGGTGCAGCGCCATGGTGCGCGGCTTGTTGAAGCCCTGGTTGTAGTAGACCTTCTGGGGCTGGAAGGCCGGGCCGAACTCGGCCTCCGGGTACTTCTCGGTGTCCGCCGCGCCGTCGAAGGCCACCATCGTGATCTTGTGGGTCATGATGTGGTCGGGGTGCGGGTAGCCGCCGTTCTCGTCGTAGGTCGTGATGACCTGCGGACGGAAGGAGCGGATCTTGCGGACCAGCTCGCCGGCGGCCGTGTCGACGTCCTCCAGGGCGAAACAGCCCTCGGGCAGCGGCGGCAGCGGGTCGCCCTCCGGCAGGCCGGAGTCGACGAAGCCGAGCCACTCCTGGTCGACCCCGAGGATCTCGCGGGCCTCGTCCATCTCCTTGCGGCGCACCTCGTGGATGTTCGCCTCGATGTAGGCGTCACCCTGGAGCTTCGGGTTGAGGATGGAGCCGCGCTCGCCGCCCGTGCACGTGACCACGAGCACGTCCACCCCCTCGGACACATACTTGGCCATCGTTGCCGCGCCCTTGCTCGACTCGTCGTCGGGGTGGGCGTGAACGGCCATCAGTCGCAGCTGCTCAGTCAAGACTCGATCCTCAGTGATTCGTCGCGGAGGCAGGTCTCTATAGTGACGGAACCGGGGGGCGGAAAATTCCGGGTGCCCCGGCGGCGAGAGGAACGATCATGAGCGCGGTGCGAGAGCAGCCGGCCGAGGGGCGCTACGGCCGCTCCGCGGACGAGCGCGCCGACCGCAAGCTCAAGATCGCCGGCGCCGTGCTCGGCGTACTGTTCCTCGGCGTTCTGGGCTGGTTCGGCTGGCACTACGTCGGCGAGAGCAGGATCAGCGCCGAGATGATCAAGTTCGACGTGGTGAGCGACACCGAGGTGCAGGTGCACCTGGAGGTACGCAAGGACGTCGACGTCACGGGCATCTGCACGCTGCGCTCGCGCTCCGAGGACGGGGCCGAGGTGGGCCGCAAGGACGTGAAGGTCGACGAGGCCGCCGACCGGGTCGACCGGGTCTGGTCGATCCGGACCACCGCGCGGGCGACCAGCGCCGAGCTCGTGGGGTGTACCCCTCAGTAGCTGTGGGTAGGGAGCTGGTGGTGTGTCGAACTCCGTTTCCCGCGCTGACCAGGAGTGACGCCATCTTGATGGTTTATGTCCTCCCCCTTTTCGCCACTAATTGTTAGGCTCGTGGTTTCGCCCGCCCAGGAAGGACAATCCTTCTGGGTAGGGCGATGCTTTGTATTCCCAGTACCTACGAGGAGCACCTGTGACCCAGACCAGCGACAACGTCACCTGGCTCACCCAGGAGGCGTACAACCAGCTCAAGGCCGAGCTGGAGTACCTGTCTGGTCCCGCGCGAACCGAGATCGCCACCAAGATCGCCGCGGCGCGCGAGGAAGGCGACCTGCGCGAGAACGGCGGGTACCACGCGGCCAAGGAGGAGCAGGGCAAGCAGGAGCTCCGGGTCCGCCAGCTGACCCAGCTGCTCGAGCACGCCAAGGTCGGCGAGGCGCCGGCGGACGACGGCATCGTCGAGCCCGGCATGGTCGTGACGATCGCCTTCGACGGTGACGAGGACGACACGATGACCTTCCTGCTCGCCTCCCGCGAGTACGCGAGCGGCACCATCGAGACCTACTCACCGCAGTCCCCGCTCGGGGTCGGTGTGAACGGCAAGAAGGCCGGCGAGGACGCCGAGTACGAGCTGCCGAACGGCAACAAGGCCACCGTGAAGATCCTCAGCGCCAAGCCGTACACCGGCTGAGCCCGATCCTTCCGTCGAAGGGCCGGACCCCCTCGGGGGTCCGGCCCTTCGCCTTTCATGGACATGTACCCGAGGCCCTGAAGCACAGGGCCCTGGGCCATCAGGCCGTCGCCGAGCGGTACTTCCGTACCGACAGCGTCCGGAACACCACGATGATCAGCACCGACCAGAGGATCGAGGCCCAGACCGGGTGCTGCATCGGCCAGGCGTCGGACGTCGAGACGCCCGGGTTGCCGAACAGGACGCGGCACGCCTGGACGGTCGCGCTGAACGGGTTCCATTCGGCGATCGGCTGGAGCCAGGACGCCATCTGGGCGGAGTCCACGAACGCGATCGAGATGAACGTGACCGGGAAGAGCCAGATCAGGCCGCCCGAGGTCGCCGCCTCCGGCGTGCGGACCGAGAGGCCGATCAGTGCGCCGATCCACGAGAAGGCGTAGCCGAGGAGGAGCAGCAGGGCGAAGGCCCCCAGCGCCTTCGGGACGCCCTCGTGGATGCGCCAGCCGACCAGGAGGGCGACGATCGCAAGGACGACCACGGTGAGGGCGGTCTGCACCAGGTCGGCCAGGGTCCGGCCGGTGAGGACCGCGCCGCGGGCCATCGGCAGGGACCGGAAGCGGTCGATCAGGCCCTTGTGCATGTCGTCGGCGATGCCGGCGCCCGCGCCGGCCGTGGCGAAGGTGACGGTCTGGGCGAAGATGCCGGCCATCAGGAACTCGCGGTAGACGACGGGGTCCGTCGTGCCGCCGATCGTCATGGAGCCGCCGAAGACGAAGCTGAACAGCACCACGAACATGATCGGCTGGATGAGCCCGAAGATGACCATCTCGGGGATGCGGGACATCCGGATCAGGTTGCGCTTGGCGACGACGAGCGAGTCGCCGATGGACTGGGTGATCCCGCCGCGCGGCTTCGGGGCCACGAGGGCGTCGTTCACTGCGGTCACTTCGCCGCCTCCTTCCGGTCGCGGTTCCGGCCCTTGGCGCCCTGCGCCGCTCCGCCGTTCTCCTCCTCCCGCTGTTCGGCAACGTGGCCGGTCAGCGAGAGGAAGACGTCGTCGAGGGTGGGCCGGCGCAGACCGATGTCGTCGATCTCGACGCCCACGGTGTCCAGGTCCCGGATGACCTCGGCGAGCAGCTTGGCGCCGCCGGTGACCGGGACGGTGAGCTTGCGGGTGTGGTTCTCGACGGAGACCTCGCCGTGGCCGATGCCCGCCACGCCGTAGCGCGCGAGGACGTCACGGGCCGGGGCGATCATCTCCGGCTCGTGGACGACGACCTCGACGCGCTCGCCGCCCGTCTGGGCCTTGAGCTGGTCCGAGGTGCCGCGGGCGATGACCTTGCCGTGGTCGATGACGCAGATGTCGTGGGCCAGATGGTCGGCCTCCTCCAGATACTGGGTGGTCAGGAGCAGCGTCGTGCCCCCCGCGACCAGTTCCTGGATGACCTCCCAGAGCGCCTGCCTGTTGCGTGGGTCCAGGCCGGTCGTCGGCTCGTCCATGAACATCACGGGCGGCGAGACGACGAGCGCGGCGGCGAGGTCGAGGCGGCGGCGCATGCCGCCGGAGTACGTCTTGGCGGTGCGGTCGGCCGCGTCCGCGAGGTTGAAGCGCTCGAGCAGCTCGCCCGCCCGGGCCTTCGCCCGCTTGGCGTTCAGCTGGTAGAGCCGGCCGACCATCTGGAGGTTCTCGCGGCCGGTCAGATACTCGTCGACGGCGGCGAACTGGCCGGACAGTCCGATCGAGCGCCGGACCTCGTTGGGGTGCTTCAGCACGTCGACTCCCGCGACGACCGCCTTTCCGCTGTCCGGCTGCAGCAGCGTCGTCAGAACGCGCACGGCCGTGGTCTTCCCCGCTCCGTTCGGGCCGAGCAGGCCCAGGACCGTGCCCTCGGGTACGTCGAGATCGACGCCGTCCAGAGCTCGTACGTCGCCGAAGGTCTTCACCAGACCCTCGGCGTAGATCGCGCCTGGCATGTGGGTTCTCCCAGGGATTTGGGCGTTTTCCACCCAAGTTTAGGTTTGAACGGCGGTCGCCGCCCACCGAATTTGTGACCCGGACCACACGCTAAAGCGATACATCGCGACCCTTCAAGGCCCAGGACACCCCTAGGCCAAGACCACGTACCCCGCGTCCCGCAGCGCCGCCGCGACCTCCTCGCAGTGCTCCGGGCCCTTGGTCTCCAGGTGCAGCTCCACCTCGGCCTCCGTCAGCCCGAGGCGCGGATCGGTCCGTACATGGCTCACGTCGAGCACGTTCGCGTCCACCACCGTCAGCACCGCGAGCAGCGTCGCCAGCGCGCCCGGCCGGTCCGTCACCCGCAACCGCAGGCTCAGATAGCGGCCCCCGGCAGCCATGCCGTGGCGCAGGATCCGCTGCATCAGCAGCGGGTCCACGTTCCCCCCGGACAGGACCGCGACCACCGGGCCCGCGAACGCCTTCGGATCGCTCAGCAGCGCCGCCACCGGGCTCGCACCGGCCGGCTCGACCACCAGCTTCGCCCGCTCCAGGCAGAGCAGGAGGGCCGAGGAGAGCGCGTCCTCGGAGACCGTACGGATCTCGTCGACGTACTCCTGGACGATCGCGAACGGCACATCGCCCGGGCGTCCCACCTTGATCCCGTCCGCCATCGTCATGGGCGACTCGATCGCCACCGGATGCCCGGCGGTCAGCGACGGCGGGTACGCGGCCGCTCCCTCCGCCTGCACCCCGATCACCTTCACGTCGGGGCGTACGGACTTCACCGCGAGCCCGATGCCGGCCACCAGCCCACCGCCGCCGACCCCGACCAGGATCGTGCGGACCTCCGGGCACTGCTCCAGGATCTCCAGGCCGACCGTGCCCTGTCCGGCGATGATGTCCGGGTGGTCGAAGGGATGGATGAAGACCGCGCCGGTCTCCGCCGCGTACTCCTCCGCCGCCGCCAGCGTCTCGTCCACGACATGACCGTGCAGTCGCACGTCGGCGCCGTACTCCCGGGTCGCCGCGACCTTCGGCAGCGGGGCGCCGACCGGCATGAAGACCGTGGAGTGGACCCCGAGGAGTGCGGAGGCCAGCGCGACGCCCTGCGCATGGTTCCCCGCGGAGGCGGCGACCACTCCGGCCGCCCGCTGCTCGGGCCGCAGCCCTGCGATCCGTACGTACGCGCCACGCAACTTGAACGAACCGGTTCGTTGAAGGTTCTCGCACTTGAGGTGGACAGGGGCCCCCACCAGCGAGGACAGATACCGACTGCCCTCCATCGCCGTCACTCTGGCCACCCCCGAGAGCATCTTCTGCGCCCCCCGCACATCGTCGAGGATCAGATGGTGCAAGGGGTCTGGCCTACGGAAGCTCATGACAGCAAGTCTCGCAGCTCACGGGCCCCGTGGCCGCCCGGGCGGCCCGCACCCCGGCGGGTTTGCGCAGCGCAGGTACGGACCCTCGAAGGTCCGCGTACTCTGTCCCCCACCAACCGACCACCGCACGAGAGAGCCCCCACAGCCATGCCCACATCTCAGGACATGACGACTGAGCTGGACCCCGGTCTCCTCGATGCCCTCCAGCACCAGGTGGCCGTCTTCGCCCGCCGGGCCGAACAGACCCGCCTCGGCGGCACCGGACAGCTCCGCAACTCGATGGACCGCGCCGCCTATCTGCTCCTCAACAGGCTCGACCAGGAAGGCCCGATGGGCGTCAAGGCGCTCGCGGCGGGCATGGGCATCGACTCGTCCACCGTCACCCGCCAGGTCGCCCCGCTCGTCGACACCGGCCTGGTCAAGCGCACCTCGCACCCCGAGGACGGACGTGCGGTCGTGCTCCAGCTCTCGCCGCGCGGACTGGCCCGCCTGGAGGAGGTCCGCGCCTCCCGCCGCGAGCTGATGGCGCAGGTGACGGACGGCTGGACGGCGGACGAGCGCGAGTCGTTCTGCACGCTGCTCACCCGCTTCAACTCGGCGCTGTCCGCCCGTCAGTCGGGCCTGCCGCCCGCCGCCGACACGGAGTCCTCCGCAACCTCTTGACCCGGGCAGCGCCCTGTCCTCATATGAGGACGTGCGAGATCTACACGGCGGCCCAGGGGGCGGCCAGGGAGGCGAACAGCGCCACCGCACCCGGCAGTTCGAGGCGTTCGTGGCGGGAGCGGCGGGGCGGCTGCTGCACGCCGCGACGCTGCTCACCGCCGAGACCCGCGCCCGCAACCCGCGCGCCCAGGCACTGTTGACCGCCTCCCTCGCGCACACCTATGCCCACTGGGACCGGCTGCGCGGCGAGGATCCGTACGACCGCACCCGCGCCGACCTCGCCGCCCGCTTCTCCCGCACCGCCTGGCGGCACCACCGCGGCCGGGGCGGTGTCCTCTCCGAGCTCACTCCGCAGGAACGTCTCGTCCTGGTGCTCCGGCTGTACGAGGGGGTGGCGGAGGAGCAGACCGCGGCCCTCCTCGGGCTGCCCGAGGAACGGGTCCGGGCCGTCTGCGCCCGCGCCGTCTCCGCTCTGCGGGACCGGCGGGACGGGCCTCATCGGCCTGACCGGCGGGATCGGCCGGGGGAGGTGGCCTCGTGACCCGGCACGAACGCAAGGAGGACGAGGTCCGGCGGATGCTCGAGAGCACGTATCCCCAGGTCCCCGGCGACCTGGCCGCGCGGGCCGTCGAGCGCGGGACCCGGCTGCTGCACCGCGACCGGGCGGTACGCCGGGCGCTGTGGGTGCTGCTGGCCGCGGCCGTGCTGGCCTTCGCGGTGTGGGCGTCGGTGGCCGAACCCTGGCAGGTACCGCCGTCGGAGACCACGCCACCGCTCGAAGGCTGGTGAAGACGGCCCTAGCCTGGAGGGAGGAGACCCAGGAGGCCGCCATGACCAGGAAAGTCGCCGACTGCCGCAAGACGCCCAGCGTGGTGGGCTGCACGCTCACCATCACCGGTGAGGAAGAGGAAGTCGTACAGGCCGCGTCCGAGCACGCGATCTCGGTGCACGGCCACACCGACAGCATCGACCTGCGCACGATGATCCGCGAATCACTCGAGGACGAGAAGGTCTCGGCCTGACCGGGCGCCCCTGGGTGGGGCGCCCGACAGACAGGTCCTAGCCCAGCGCCTGGCGCAGGTCCGCCAGCAGATCGTCCACGTTCTCGATGCCCACCGAGAGCCGGACCAGATCCGCCGGGACCTCCAGGGCCGAGCCCGCGACGCTCGCGTGCGTCATCCGGCCAGGGTGCTCGATCAGGGACTCCACGCCGCCCAGGGACTCGCCCAGCGTGAACAGCTTGGCGCGGTTGCAGACCTCGACGGCCGCCTCCTCGCCGCCCACGACGCGGAAGGAGATCATCCCGCCGAACGCCTTCATCTGCTTGGCCGCGATCTCGTGGCCCGGGTGCTCCGGCAGTCCCGGGTAGAGGACCTGGGTGACCTTCGGGTGCTGGGTCAGCATCTCGGCGACCTTGCCCGCGTTCTCGCTGTGCCGGTCCATGCGGACGGCGAGCGTCTTGATGCCGCGCAGCACGATCCACGAGTCGAACGGACCGGCCACCGCGCCCATCGCGTTCTGGTGGTACGCCAGTTCCTCGCCGAGCGCCTCGTCGGCCGTCACCAGCGCGCCGCCGACCACGTCCGAGTGCCCACCCATGTACTTCGTCAGCGAGTGCACCACGATGTCCGCGCCGAGCGAGAGCGGCTGCTGGAGGTAGGGCGAGGCGAAGGTGTTGTCGACGACCAGCTTCGCGCCGGCCGTACGGGCCACGTCCGCGACCGCCGCGATGTCGGTGATGCCGAGCAGCGGGTTCGACGGGGTCTCGACCCAGATCACCTTCGTACGGTCGTTGACCGCGGCGCGCACGGACTCGACGTCGGAGGTGTCCGCGACCGAGAAGTCCACGCCCCAGCGCTGGACCACCTTGGCGAAGAGCCGGAAGGTGCCGCCGTAGGCGTCATTGGGGATGACCACGTGGTCGCCGGGGGCCAGCAGCGTCCGCAGCAGGCAGTCCTCGGCCGCGAGCCCCGAGGCGAAGGCGAGACCGCGCCGGCCGCCCTCCAGAGCCGCGAGGTTCTCCTCGAGGGCGGTGCGGGTCGGGTTGGCGCTGCGGCTGTACTCGTAACCGCCGCGCAGCCCACCGACGCCGTCCTGCTTGTAGGTGGACACCTGGTAGATGGGCGGGACGACCGCGCCGGTCAGCGGGTCGGCCGTGTTGCCCGCGTGGATGGCGCGGGTCTCGAAGCTCTGGTGCGTGTGCTCGTCGCTCATGAGGCAGGAGCGTAGTCCTGAGCACGGCCCACCGCCGCCGACGTCTCACCGGGTGTCTCACAGCGTGGCCCGTCCCGGGGCTGCTGCCGCGGCCTGTCCCGCGGCTCACGGGTCGCGCGGGCCGTCCTGGACAATGGACCCATGGAGATTCTCTGGTTCCTGCTCGCGATGGGGCTGCTGTTCGCGGTCCTCGCTCCGTTCCTGAGGCGCCG
The DNA here is from genome assembly GCF_036237275.1 of Streptomyces sp. NBC_01353. Lineage (GTDB taxonomy): Bacteria > Actinomycetota > Actinomycetes > Streptomycetales > Streptomycetaceae > Streptomyces. The sequence goes on from NZ_CP108352.1 coordinate 3,398,050, forward strand.
CCGCGCCGTCGGAATCCATCAGGTGGCACCCGGCGCGCCGGACGCCGCGGACCCCGAGGCGTACGGCTTCGCGCGCCAGGAGCAGCAGGACGTACGGATGCCGGGACCTGACGCCGACCTGCTCGACGTCCTCGACGTGGTCCAGACGACCCAGGACTGGCGGGCGGCCTCGCAGCTCCTCGCCGGCACGGAGAAGGAGGGCGAGGTCCGCTGGCAGCGCATCCAGGCGTTCGCGGGCGCGGCCTCGCTGGAGCTCCAGCAGAAGCCCGGCGTCGGAGGCGCGTGGCTGCGCGCCTGGCGCGCCGACTCGCCCAAGGACCCCGGCGGGGCCGCCGTACACGCCGAGTTCCTGGTCCAGCAGGCCTGGCGCTCCTCGGCGGCCGGCACCGACGACTTCCGGATCATCCTCGAAGAGGCGAAGAAGGTGAGCGAGGAGGCGGCGCTGCTCGCCCCCGGCGACCCCGTCCCGTACATCGTGCAGCTCGCCGTCGCCCGCGGACTCGGCTACAGCCACGAGGAGTTCGACCAGGTCTGGGCGAAGATCATCGACCGCGCCCCGCAGCACATGGGCGCGCATCTGGCCGCCCTGCACTACTGGTGCGAGAAGTGGCACGGCTCGCGCGCGGACGCCGACCGGTTCGCGACGGCGTCCGCGGCCCGCGCCCCGCAGGGCTCGCTGCTCGCCGCGCTGCCGCTGTTCGCGGTGTACGAGCACCTGCCCGAGATCGTCCTCGTCCAGGACTTCTTCCGGACCGAGGTGGTCAGGAAGGCGATGGAGGGCGCGCTGTACGCGGTCCACTCCGCCCGCCCCGACGACCCGATGCTCGCGCACGTCCGTCATCTGCTGGTGCTCTTCCTGGTCCGCGGCGAGCGCTGGTCCGAGGCGATGCACCAGCTCGTGCACGTGGACGGCCACGTCGGCGCGCTGCCGTGGACGCTGAGCGAGGACCCGGCCGCGGAGTACACCGTGTGCCGGAACCTGGCGGTGGCGGGGTACGAGGCGAACGGCGGAAGCCCGGCGACGCTGCCGCGGTAGCGGTCCCGGTCGGCACGGGAAGGGCGTCGGTACGGGGTGTCCGTACGGGAACGGCGCCGGAGCGCGCCGGGGCGAGGGACGGGGCCGGGGGAATCCCTCCCGGCCCCCGGGCGTTGTGGGTAACGCCGACCGTCGAGGAGAAGCCGCATGTTCCTGTCACGCACCCCCGTCCTCCCCACGCCCGAGCAGGCGCTGAAGGGCCGCCCGGAGCCCGAGTTCACGGTGCCCGAGCGCCACACCGTCCTCGGCAACCCGCTGCTCGGCCCGTACCCCGAAGGCCTTGAGGTCGCCGACTTCGCCCTCGGCTGTTTCTGGGGCGCCGAGCGCAAGTTCTGGCAGACCGAGGGCGTCTGGACGACCCTCGTCGGCTACCAGGGCGGCATCACCCCGAACCCGGCCTACGAGGAGGTCTGCTCGGGCCTGACCGGCCACACCGAGGCCGTCCGGGTCGTCTTCGACCCGTCGAAGGTCTCGTACGAGCAGCTGCTCAAGCTCTTCTGGGAGTCCCACGACCCGACCCAGGGCTTCCGCCAGGGCAACGACGTCGGCACCCAGTACCGCTCGGCGATCTACACCCACACCCCTGCCCAGGCCACGGCGGTGGAAGCCTCCCGCGCCGCGTACCAGCAGGTCCTGACGGGCTCCGGCTACGGCACGATCACGACGGAGATCCTCCCGGCCGAGGGCCGCACGTTCTTTCCTGCCGAGGGATATCACCAGCAGTACCTGGACAAGAACCCGGCGGGCTACTGCGGAATCGGCGGTACGGGGGTGTCCTGCCCGATCGGAGTGGCGAAGGCCGACGGCTGACGTCGCGTGGGCTTCGGGCCCATGCGCGCAGGGTGCGCGACGACGGGTTGCCTCCCTCCCGACGGCACACGGCACTGAGGTGTGCCGTCGACCGGTCATCCGACCCGTCGGCTGAACAGCAGGATCGCCGAGCCCGGGGCGTCCGGGGTGTGGAGCATCGACACCGTGTGGGGGCCGGCGGGGGTGAAGTGGGCCGTGCGGGAGGTGAAGGCGCCCACCGAGCGGCAGGACCACCATGCTTCCAGGTCCGGCCGTTCGGTCGCGAGGGCCGTCGTCAGGGTGCGGAAGGCCGGGTCCTGGGGGCGGGTGTCCGCGTGGGTGCGGGTGTGGCGGTAGAGGTCCATGGCCAGCGGCTCCCAGTCCGGCAGCCGGCGCTGGTGGTCCGGGTCGGTGGCGAGGAGCAGGAGGAGGTTGCGGCGCGCCGGCGGGATCGCCGCCGGGTCCGGCCACAGTCCGGTGTACGCGGTGTTCCAGGCGGTCATGGACAGGGCGCCGTCCAGGAGGACGGCCGCGCGGTCCGGCCAGGTGTCCAGCAACGGGCGCGCCGCCGTGGGGTCTTCCGCGCGCTCCGGCGGGGCGAGACCCGCGAGCCGCAGGACGTGGTGGTGGGCGTCGGGGTCGAGGCGCAGGGTGCGGCTGACGGCGTCCAGGACCTCGCGGGAGGTGTCGACCCGGCCCTGTTCCAGCCACGTGTACCAGGCGACGCCGACCCCCGACAGCGCGGCCACCTCCTCGCGGCGCAGGCCGGGAGTGCGGCGGCGGGGTGTGGCCGGCAGGCCGACGTCCGCGGGTGCGACGCGCTCGCGGTGGGCGCGCAGGAAGGTGCCCAGTTCGCGGCGGAGCGCGAGCCTGTGAGTATCGGTCACAGCATGAACGCCCTTCTGGTTCGGTCTTCCCGGCCCGGCGAGGGTGGTGCCATGAACGCAGACACCACCGTCCTGTGGCGGGTCAACAACGACTCCTCCCGCCTGACTTCCCCGCGCGCCCTGATCCGGGTCTTCACCGGCCCGGGCACCCTTGAGGACCTCGCCGCCCACTACGAGCGCGTGCAGGGCGTCGAGCGCGACATGTGGTTCACGTATCCGGCGAAACGGCTCGCGCTCGCCGTCGTCGGCGGCTTCCTGCTCATCGAGGGCGAGCCGGCCGCCCTGGAGCCGTTCCGCGAGGTGGACGGCACGCTCCTGGTGAACGACGCGGGCGCGCACCTGGAGCGGCTCACGGCCGAGGGCGGTGAGGTCCTCGACCCGCTGCACTCCGTGCCGACCGGTGCGGGGTTCACCGCCCGCCACCCCGATGGTTCGGTCGTCGAGTACGTCGAGCACCGGCCGGATGCACAGGGGCGGTGATCCCTACGGAGTCGGCGTCGCCAGGCCCGTCCGCCGGGCCCAGGCGGCGATCCCCACCCGCCGTGGCCACCGCGCATTTCGGGTTGCGCCGTCGGCGGGCCGCGTGTCTACACTCGATCGCATGGGTTCGTACTACTTCTTTCGCTGATTCCGGCCGCGGACACGGTCCGACCCGCTGATCCGGCGCCCTCGGGGCGCGGCAGTGGTGGTCCCGGTGTCCCTTCTTCCGGCCCGAACGAACCCCACCTTCAGGGAGAGATCCCATGCGCGACCGCGCCCAAATGACCTTGCACGACGTCTCCAAGGCGTACGGGGACCGCTCCGTCCTCGAACAGATCTCGTTCACCGTCCGCCCCGGCGAGAAGGCCGCCGTCATCGGTGAGAACGGCTCCGGGAAGTCCACGCTGCTGCGGCTCCTCGCCGGGGCGGAGCCCCCGGACACCGGGGAGGTCACCGTCCGCTTCCCCGGCGGCACCGCCCACCTCGCCCAGACGCTCGCCGTGACCTTCGGCATCGGCCCCGAGCACACCGTGCGGGACACCGTCGACGCGGCGCTCGCCGAACTCCGTTCGTTGGAGCGGGAGATGCGGGCGGCCGAGGAGTCGCTCGGCTCCGCGACGGCCGAGGAGCTGGCCGCGTACGGGGAGCTGGCGGCCCGGTACGAGGAGCGCGGCGGGTACGAGGCCGACGCCCGGGTCGACGCCGCGCTGCACGGGCTCGGCCTCGGGCACGTCGTGTACGAGCGCCGCGTCGGCACGCTGTCGGGCGGCGAACAGTCCCGGCTCGCCCTCGCCTGCGTCCTGGCCTCCGGCGCCGAGCTGCTGCTGCTCGACGAGCCGACGAACCATCTCGACCGGGCGGCCGCCGGCTGGCTGGAGGAGCGGCTGCGGACGCACCGCGGCACGGTGGTGGCCGTCACCCACGACCGGGCGTTCCTGGAGGGGATGGCGACGGCGATCCTGGAGGTCGACCGCGACACGCGTGCGGTGACCCGGCACGGCGACGGCTGGTCCGGCTACCGGGCGGCGAAGGCCGCCGAACGCCGCCGCCGCGTGCGGGAGCACGAGGAGTGGCGGGAGGAGGTGGGCCGTACGGAGGAGCTGGTGGCAGCGGCCGGGCAGCGCCTGGCGGTGTCCGGCAAGGACCCGCGCCAGGGCTTCGGCAAGCACCGCCGCTCCCACGAGAACAAGCTGTCCGGGCAGGTGAGGTCGGCCCGGGTGCGGCTCGAACAGCTGCGGAGGACGCCGGTACCGGCCCCGCCGGAGCCGCTGCGGTTCACGGCTCGGCTGACGACGACCGGTCCCGGCGCCACGGCGCCGACGGGCCGCGACCCGCTCACGCCCGGATCCGGCACCGGGTCCGGGCCGGGCGGCGGTCCGAGGCAGGTCGACGGCCCGAGGCCGGGCGACGGCGCAGGGGCGGGTGGCGGCGCAGGGGCGGGTGGCGGCGCAGGGGCGGGTGGCGGCCTCGGTCGGCACGACGGCGTGCTCGCCGAGCTCGCCGACATCGTCGTCGGCGAGCGGCTGCGGATCGACAAGCTGCGGATCTCGCCCGGCGACCGACTGCTCGTCTCCGGGCCCAACGGGGCCGGGAAGACGACCCTGTTGCGGGTTGTCGCCGGGGATCTGCGGCCCGACAGTGGCACGGTCGTCCGGCCGGGCCGGGTCGGGTACCTGGCCCAGGAGTTGCCCGCCGTGCCGTCCCGGGAGCCGCTGCTCACGGCGTACGCGGCGGGCCGCCCCGGACTGCCCGAGGAGCACGCGGACGAGCTGCTCGCCCTCGGGCTCTTCCGGGAGGAGGACCTGACCGTGCCGGTGGCCGCGCTGTCGGTGGGTCAGCAGCGGCGGCTGGAGCTGGCCCGGCTGGTGAGCCGGCCGGCCGACCTGCTCGTCCTGGACGAGCCGACCAACCATGTGGCGCTCTCACTGGTCGAGGACCTGGAAGCGGCCCTGGCCGCCTTCGAGGGGGCCGTGGTCGTGGTCTCCCACGACCACCGCTTCCGCTCCGGCTTCGGCGGCACCCGGCTCGAACTGCGCTCAGGCCGTTCCACCTGACGCGGCTCGCAGCATCGCGGCGGTCGCCGCCGGGTCGTAGCCGGGGGCGACGCCGTCGATCAGGAGCACAGCGCCCGGGATGTGGCGGGTGCGCAGCGGGATCAGCTCCTGATAGGCGGCGGAGTCGTACCAGCCGCGCGCCCGCTCCATCGAGGGGAAGCCGATCATGACGAGCGCTCCGGGCCACTCGCCCTCCCGGACCTCCCGCTCGGGGGCTCCGTGCACGAGGAAGCGGCCGCCGAAGGGGTCCAGCGTCGCCTGGATGCGCTCCATGTAGGTGAAGACCTCCTCGTCGAGGACGGTCGGGGGGCTCAGGTTCGCGAGGGCGTAAGCGGTCATGACGCAAGCGTGCCGGGGCACGGCGTACGGGGTCGATTACCTCGCACGTCATGCCCCGGCACACATCCCGATCGGGAGGAGCGCTCGGATCGCTCAGATCGTCGACGCGTCGATCACGAAGCGGTACCGCACGTCGCTCGCCAGCACCCGCGCGTACGCCTCGTTGATCTGGTCCGCGCGGATGAGCTCGATCTCCGCGCCCAGGCCGTGCTCCGCGCAGAAGTCGAGCATCTCCTGCGTCTCGGCGATGCCGCCGATCGCGGAGCCGGCGAGCGTCTTGCGGCCGAGCATCAGCTGGAACAGGTTGAGCGCGATCGGCTCCTCGGGGGCGCCGACGTTCACCAGCGCGCCGTCCGTCCTGAGCAGCCCGAGGTAGGCGCCGAAGTCGAGCGGGGCGGAGACGGTGGAGACGATCAGGTCGAAGGAGCCGGCCAGCTCGGTGAAGGTCGCCGGGTCGCTGGTGGCGTAGTAGTGGTCGGCGCCCAGCCTGAGGCCGTCCTCCTGCTTCTTCAGCGACTGGCTGAGCACCGTCACCTCGGCACCGAGCGCGTGGGCGATCTTGACGCCCATGTGGCCGAGGCCGCCGAGGCCGACGATCGCGACCTTCTTGCCGGGACCGGCCTTCCAGTGCGCGAGCGGCGAGTAGAGGGTGATGCCGGCGCAGAGCAGCGGCGCCGCCTCGTCGAGGGCGATGCCCTCGGGGATGCGCAGGGTGTAGTTCTCGTCGACGACGATGTGGGTGGAGTAGCCGCCGTAGGTCGGCTCCCCGCTCTTGTCGACGGCGTTGTACGTGCCGACCATGCCGCCGCCCGTGCAGTACTGCTCCAGACCCTGGAGGCAGTACTCGCACTCCCGGCAGGAGTCGACGAAGCAGCCGACACCGACGCGGTCGCCGACCTTGTGCTTGGTGACCCCGGCGCCGACCTCGGTGACGATGCCGGCGATCTCGTGTCCGGGCACCATCGGGAAGATGCCTTCGCCCCAGCCGTCACGGGCCTGGTGGATGTCGGAGTGGCAGATGCCGGCGTACTTGATCTCGATCAGGACGTCGTGCTCGCCGACCGGGCGGCGCGGCACGGTGGTGCGCTCCAGCGGGGCGTTGGCGGCGGGCGCGGCGTAGGCGGAAACGGCGGAAACGTTCGTGGTCATGGCGACCAGCCTGCCGGAGTGCCGGTCTTCCACCCAGGCCTCTGTTCTGCCTACGTCCAGCGTGCCTACCACTGGCAGGGACAGGAACACCCGTCCGTCCGGTCGCACGACCTGGGATAATCGGGACGCATGGATCTCAGTGCCGAACTCAGCGAATTCCTGCGCTCGCGCCGGGCCCGGCTGAAGCCGGAGGACGTGGGCCTGCCGGAGTTCGGGCGCCACCGTCGCGTACCGGGGCTGCGCCGTGAGGAGCTGGCGCAGCTGGCCGGGGTGTCGGTGGCGTACTACACGCGCCTGGAGCAGGGCAACGGCCGCAATGTGTCCATGGAGGTGCTGGACTCGATCGCCCGGGCGTTGCGGCTGAACGACACCGAGCGCGCGCATCTGACGCATCTGGCGAAGCCGACGGCGAAGAAGAGGCAGCACCGGGCGGCGATCGCCCGTCCCCAGCAGGTGCGGCCGGGTCTGCAGCATCTGCTGGACTCGATGGACGGCGTCCCGGCCTTCCTCGTCGGCCGGCGGCTCGACATCCTCGCCTGGAACCGGATGGCGCGGGCGTTGCTCGGCGACTTCGCGGCGATGGAGCCGGAGGAGCGCAACATGGCCCGGCTGGTCTTCCTCGGGCCGAACGCGCGCGATCTCTACCTGGACTGGGAGTCCAAGGCGACCGAGGTGGTGAGCGTGCTGCGGCTGTACGCGGGGTGCTACCCGGACGATCCGGCGCTGCTGGCGCTGGTCGGCGAGCTGTCGGTGCGGAGCGAGGAGTTCCGCTCGCTGTGGGCGGCGCACACGGTCGCGGACAAGGGGCACGGCAGCAAGCGGCTGCGGCATCCGCTGGTGGGCGAGATGACGCTGCAGTACGAGTCGCTGAAGGTGTCCGGCACGGACCCGGACCTGATCCTCGTGACCTACCAGGCGGAGCCCGGGACGGCCTCGGCGGACGCGCTGCGGCTGCTCGCGCAGTGGGGCGTGGAGGACGTCGTACGGCAGTCGTGAGTCGTGGCGAAAGCGGCGGCCCCCTCCGTCGGAGGGGGCCGCCGCTTTCATCCGTACGGGACGGGTCAGACCGCCGAGCCGGCCTTCCACGCCGACCAGCTCATGTTCCAGCCGTTGAGGCCGTTGCTGGGCGAGATCGTCTTGTCCTTGGAGTTCTTGACGATCACGACGTCGCCCACGATGGAGTGGTCGTAGAGCCAGGCGGCCATCTGGTTCGGATCGCCGGCGCCCTTGACGTCGTTCAGGCCCACGCAGCCGTGGCTGGTGTTGGCGGAGCCGAAGATCGAGTCCGGGCCCCAGTAGTTGCCGTGGATGAACGTGCCCGAGGTGGACAGGCGCATGGCGTGCGGGACGTCCTTGATGTCGTACTCGCCCTTGCCGTCGTCGTCGGTGAAGCCGACGGTGGCGCCGTTCATCCGGGTCTCCTTGAACTTCTCGGAGATCACCATCTCACCGTTGTAGGTGGGGTTCTCCGGGGAGCCGGCCGAGATCGGGATGGTCTTGATCGTCTTGCCGTCCTGCTTGACCGTCATGGTCTTGGTGGCGACGTCGACGGTGGAGACCTGGTTGCGGCCGATCTTGAAGGTGACGGTCTTCTGCTGGACGCCGTAGACACCCTCGGCGCCCTCGACGCCGTCGAGGTTCAGCTTCAGCGTGACGGTCGAGCCCTCGGTCCAGTAGTCGTCGGGGCGGAAGTCGAGGCGCTGGGAGTTGAACCAGTGCCCGACGACCTCCTGGCCGCTGCTGGAGGTCACCGTGATGCCGCCCTGGACGGCCTTCTTGTCGGTGATCGCCTTGTTGAAGTTGATCGAGACCGGCATGCCGACGCCGACGGTGGAGCCGTCCTCGGGCGTGAAGCTGCCGATGAAGCTGTTGGCCTGGGAGACGGTGGTGAAGGAGGTGTTCTCGTGCGCCTCCAGGCCGTCCGCGTCCTTGGCCGTGGCGGCGATCTTGTAGACGGTGGCGCGCTTGAGCTGCCCGGTGGGCTTCCAGCTGAGCTTGTCGGCGGACATCTCGCCCTCGACGCTCGTGCCCTCCTGCGTGGTCATCGTCACTTCGGTCAGCGTGCCGTCGGTGACGGTGACCTTGGCGTCGTTGTTGATCGACGCGTTGTCGGTGCCGTTCTTGGGCAAGATGGATATCTGGGCCTTCGACGTCTTCTGCGCCGCGGCCTCGTCGACCTGAGCCTGTGACTGGGCCGACGCGGAGCTGTCGGCGGCGCCACCCTTGTCACCGTCGCTGCACGCCGAGAGCACCAACACGCCGCCGAGCACCGCGGCGGCAGCCGCCAGGCTCTTGCGGCGCTTGCTGTCCGTCATCACACGCATCTCCATCGTCGCCGAATCCCTGCCAACACTCGTCAAAACATCCATGAGACCCTGCGCGGTTCCGTAACCGGAGGGTTTGTGGGGAACGCCACTGATCGACACGCGGCCGCGGAGCGTCCGGTTCCCGTACAGACTTCCGTACGAGATTCCGTACAGGCCCGGTACCGGATTCCGTACAGCGGGAAGCCCCGGTACGGGACGGCCGTACCGGGGCTTCCAGGGGTGTCACGCCCTGCTAGACCCGTTCGGTGTCGTCCTCGTCCACCTCATCTTCCTCGTCGAGGTCCCACTCCTGGGCATCGGGGTCGTAGTCGACCTCCTCGCTGCTCCAGGAGGCCTGGACCAGCTCGATCCCGGGGACCTGGCTGACGAGGTCGAAGGGCTCGACGAGGTAGGCCAGCGCCTCCGCACTGTCCTCGCGGACGGCGGAGCGGGCGTGCACGCGCTCGTCCTCGGGCATGAACTCGTCGGTGTCGATGCGGCCGACGGCCGCCTCGGTCAGCTCCTCGGGGCCGTCGATCTCCAGAACGACGTCCACGCGAAGCCGTACGTAACGTGATGTCTCGGAAGTGCTCATACGAGGGAGCGTAGGCTCCGCGGGGTCTCGACTTTCCTGCGACCCGCTGTGTTCATTAGCATCGGCCCACCTACCAATTCGCGGTTCCGCAAGGGGGATCGAATCTCTGTGTCCGTCGCTCGACGCCCGCTGCTGACCGCCACGGCGGCCGGGACGCTGCTGTTCGCGCTGTGGTTCGTTCCGTCCGCGAACGCGACCGACGAGGAGCGGGTCACCTCGACCCAGCAGGAGCGCGAGGCGGGTGAGAAGCGCCTCGCCGAGACCGGCGGCCCGGACACGACGCCGTATCTGATCGGCGGGACGGGTTTCCTGGCCGTGGGAGCGGGATTCGTGGCGCTGGCGATGAGACGCGGCGGCCGGGCCCACTGAGCTTGTACGACGGAAGGGCCGCCTCTCCCGGTACGGGGGAGGCGGCCCTTCTCGCTGCGGCTGTACGAATCCGCTACGCCAGCGGGCCGGTGACCGGCTCCACGGCCGCGACGAGCTTGCCCTCGCGGACGAAGACGTCGGCCGCCTCCAGGTCGGGGGCGAGGAAGCGGTCCGGTCCCGGGCCCTCGACCCCTGCGGCGCGCAGGGCCTCGATGGCGGCCTGCGAGGCGGGGGCGGGGGTCAGGCCGCGGCGGAGCTCGATGCCGCGAGTGGCGGCGTAGAGCTCGACGGCGATGATCCGGTTGAGGTTGCCGATCGCGGTGCGCAGCTTGCGGGCGGCGGACCAGCCCATGGAGACGTGGTCCTCCTGCATCGCGGAGGACGGGATGGAGTCGGCGGAGGCCGGGACGGCCAGCCGCTTCATCTCGCTGACCAGGGCGGCCTGGGTGTACTGGGCGATCATCAGGCCCGAGTCGACGCCGGCGTCGTCGGCGAGGAAGGGCGGCAGCCCGTGGGACCGGTTCTTGTCGAGGAGCCGGTCGGTGCGGCGCTCGGCGATGGAGCCGAGGTCGGCGGCGGCGATGGCGAGGAAGTCGAGCACGTACGCGACGGGGGCGCCGTGGAAGTTGCCGTTGGAGCGGACCTGCCCGTCGGCGAGCACCACGGGGTTGTCCACGGCGGAGGCGAGCTCGCGCTCGGCGACCAGGCGGGCGTGGGCCATCGTGTCGCGGCCGGCGCCGGCGACCTGCGGCGCGCAGCGCACGGAGTACGCGTCCTGGACGCGCGGGGCCTCCTCCTCCTGGAAGTGGCCGGTGAGTCCGGAGCCCTTGAGCACGGCGAGCATGTTGGCGGCGGAGGCGCCCTGGCCCGGGTGCGGGCGGATGGCGTGCAGCTCGGGCTCGAGGACCTTCTCGGTGCCGAGGAGGGCCTCGAGGGAGAGGGCCGCGGTGATGTCGGCGGACTTGTAGAGGGTGTCGAGGTCCGCGAGAGCCATGATCAGCATGCCGAGCATTCCGTCGGTGCCGTTGAGGAGGGCGAGGCCCTCCTTCTCGCGGAGCTCGACGGGCCGGATGCCGGCGGCGGCAAGGAGCTCGCCCGCGGGCTTCACGGTGCCGTCGGGGCCCTCGGCGTCACCCTCGCCCATGAGGGCCAGGGCGCAGTGCGAGAGCGGCGCGAGGTCGCCGGAGCAGCCGAGGGAGCCGTACTCGTGGACGACCGGGGTGATGCCGGCGTTGAGGACGTCGGCCATGGTCTGCGCGACCTCGGGCCGGACACCGGTGTGCCCGGAGGCGACGGTCTTGAGCCGCAGGAACATCAGCGCGCGCACGACCTCGCGCTCGACGCGCGGGCCCATGCCGGCGGCGTGCGAGCGGACGATGTTGCGCTGCAGCTGGGCACGGAGTTCCGGGCTGATGTGCCGGGTGGCGAGCGCGCCGAACCCGGTCGAGACGCCGTACACGGGCTCGGGCTTGGCGGCGAGCGCGTCGATGACGGCGCGGGCGTCCGCGAGGGCCTGTACGGCCTCGGTCGAGAGCTCGACGTGGGCGCCGTGCCGGGCGACGTCGATGACGTCCTGGGGGGTGGTGCCGGACGTGCCAAGGACGACGGTGTGCATATCCATATTCAGCACCCTACGGACTGAAGACCAACATGTCACTAGTCATCCGCCGGACGGGCCCTTACGTCGGCGCAGCTCACTCCCCGCTCCACGATCACCGAGCGTTGATGTCGACCGGCAGCCTGCTGTGGCCCGCGAGCCTGGCCTCGGCCGGGGCGTCCTCGGGCAACCCGGTCACCACGGCATCGACACCGATCCAGGTGCTGCCCACGGGCCTGGGCCCCGTCGCCTTGATCCGATACCGGACGGTGCGCTCGGCGCCACGGGGCAGGGCGGTCCCGCCGACGGTCTGGTAGAGCACGGCGACATCGCCGGCGACCACGATGTCGGCCGCGCGCCAGCGACCCGCGGCCGGATCCCAGCGCTCGGCGCGCAGGCCCCAGTCGGCGGGACCGCCCTCCTCCCAGGAGGGCTCCATGGCGAGCCCGATGGCGAGACGCGCGTAGTCGCGACGGGTGTCGTTGCGCAGGGTGACGGCGAACTCCTGAGCGGGACCGCCTCCGCGCACGACGAGTCGGCCGCCCTTGGTGACGGGGGTGACGGTGACCTGGGCCCGTACGGGGCGGGAGGGTGAGGGGGAGGCGCTGGGCGCGACCGAAACGGTGGGCGAGGGCCGGGTCGCGCTGGGCGTGGGACTCGGCTCGGCGACGACGGACGGGGACACGGTCGGAGCGGTGGCCGACGGCGTCACCGTCGCGGTGGCCGTGACGCGCGGCGCCTCCGATGCCTTCCCGCTCGCGCCGCCGCTCTTCTCCCCGCACGCCGTCAACCCGACGACGAGCGCCGCCCCGACCACGACCACGACAGCGCGCCTCATGCCCCACCCCTTGTCCGCCCGGCACCGCACCGAAGGCAGCAGATCGTCTCGCGGGACGGCCCCCGGAGTCCAAGGCCCGGCGTACCTCGTTACACACCCGGGACCGGCCGGCTGCCGGACGGCCGGGGGCGCCGCGTCCCCGCGAAGCGGCCGTACACCTCATGGATGGTGCCCGACGGCCCCGCGGTCCTGCGGAGCCCCATCCTCAGTGCCGGCCGGCGCGGGCCCGCCGCAGCCGCAGGCCGACTGCAGCGCCGACGAGCGCGATCCCGACCAGGCCGGCCGTGGTCCACCAGCCCGTACGGTCACCACCGCCGGTGGCCACGCCCAGGGAGGACGAGGGCGAGGACGGATCGGTCGGACGTGTCGCGGACGAGGAGGGTGCGGCGGAGGACGGCGCCGGCGCGGAGGGGACCGGGGCGGGCACGGACGCGGTGGGGGTGAGGGCGCCGGGCGGCACCGGGTCGACCACCGGAACGGCGATCTCCGCCTCCCCGTGGCCGAGGGAGGGGAACCCCACGTCGACGGTGACCTTCCAGGTACCCGGAGCGAGGACTTCCGCGGTCATCCAGCCGGCGCGCGTGCCGGGGACGCGGACCAGTCGCCACGGCCCCATGGAGCGGGTCCGGTCGAGGCTGGTCGCGTTCACCGTGGCAGCGACCGTCTCCTCGACGGCGTCCCCGTCGTTCTCCCAGGTGATCTCGGTCGTGATGTGACCGTCTCGCTGCCCGGTCACCGCCACCTTGACGGTATCGCCGTGGGCTCGTGCGGCGGACGGTACGGCCAGGGCCTGGGCGAAGAGCATGAGCAGGAAACCGAGGCCCGTGAGGGCACGGAAAGCGTGGCGTGTACGCATCGTTGCGGTGCTCCTGGTGCGTGAGATGCGGTGGGGACGCGGTGCGGTGAGGACGCACCGCGGGGGAACCGATGCGTCGGTGGACGGTCGCGCGCGGTCGCCGTCCACCGACGCCGGATCACGTGACCGGGGCGCGCGGGCCCGGTCCGACGGCCGAGGTCAGGAGACCTTCTGGACCGTCCACGCCTGCGCAGCACGGCCGTCCGTGCGCTGGAGGTCGAGCAGCCAGCTCCCGTAGTACGGGCGGTTGCTCACCGTCAGGGCGTAGGTGCCGCTCGGGTCGGTCACGGTGATCGCTCCGCCGCGGCTGGACAGCTTCCACTTCTGCGTGGCGATGCCACCGCAGGACTGCTGGGCGACCCACATGCCCGCGGCGGGGGCGCCTCCCGTCTGCAGGCACTTGCCCGAGACCGCGGAGCGGAGGCGGACGAGCCCGCCGCCGGCGTCGTCGAACAGCCACTGCTGCTGGGCGTAGCCGTTGGCCCGCGCACCGACGAGCACCGTGCCGTCGGCGGAGCGTCCGCCCCACACCTCGGCAGCCATGCCGGTGCCCGCGTTGCCGAGGGTGTAGCGGGTGCCGGGGGTGGTCGTGCCGCCGCTCGCGTCGGCCGTACGGAAGGAGGTCGCCCGTCCTGCCCCACTGTCTCGGCCGGACCGGTCGCGGACCGAGACGGCGACCTTGTACTCGGTGCCGGGCCGGAGGTTGTAGATGCGCAGCGACTGCGACTGGACCCAGGTCAGGTGCTTGCCGTCCAGCAGAACCTGGTACCAGACGGCGCCGTCGACCTTGGGCCAGCTCACGACGGCGGCCGTGGACTGTATCTGGCCGGCCGTCACCGCTGGTCCGCCGGTCGGTTTCGTGGGCGTGGGGGTCGGTGTGGGCGTCGGGCTGGGGCCCGGGTCGGGGGTGGTGCCGCCGCCGGAGCGCATCAGGAACTGGTTGTCGGCGGTGTTCCAGTGTGTGGCCAGGTAGCTGCCGGCCTTGGGGTTGGTGTGGAAGTAGTCGTCGTGATTGCAGTCCAGGATGTTCTCGGCCGCCTGGTTGGAGCACACGTACCGCATCGTGGGGTAGTACGGGGTGTCCGAGTAGCACATGACGTCGTACTCGTCCGTGCAGTGTGCGCCGCGACTGGTGTTGGGGGCGCTGTTGTTGACCGCACCGAGGTTGTGGCCCAGTTCGTGCGCCGCGGTGTGACCGCCCCAGCAACCGGCGTCGGTACGTCCGTAGGAGGGGCCGAAGTTGCTCTGATTGTTCTGGCCCGGTCGTTCATCACCGGCGAACGTGCCGATGCCGCAGTAGACCTTGGTGTCCGCGAAGATCATGTACTTGCGGTCGCGTCGGTCGAGGCCCTTGCCGGCAAGCGCCCTGTTGGTCGCGCTGAACTCGGAGAGCGCGGACGACGGGAGCTCGATGTTGAGCACGGTCGGCGTGCAGTCCGCCGCGGTCACGTAGCGGATGTGACGTACACCGCCGGTTTCCTTGGCACTGGCCGAGTAGATGAGGTCGGCGTCGGCGGCCCACTTGCGGAACGAGGCGACGTACTCGGCGTACCGGTCGCGGTCGGGGCCGTGCACGTACACGACCTGCACACGGTTGCCGGTGCTGCCGTCGCCGTCGCACTGGACGGTCTGACCCGCAGGGCCCGCGGCGACGGCCTGGCTGCCGGACGAGGCCGCCGGCTTCGGGGCCGCGGCGGCCCCGTTCATGGTGCTGCCGGCGTCGGCGGCGGGCGCGTCCTGAGGGCGCCCGCCGCCCTCCGTGGCGGCCGCGTTCCCGGACGCGGGCTTCGCCGGGTCGACCGCGGGGGCTTTGGTGGTGACGGCGGGAGCCACGTCCGCCTTGATGTCCACACCCTTGGGCGGGGCGTCGGGCCCGTGGGTGCACAGCCCCGCCTCCGTGCGGTAGGTGCCTATACACCGGTCACCCTTGGCAGCCGCCTTGAGACCGTCGTAGACCATGCCACGAGCGGCGTCGTTGACGGGCTTGTCGACGATGGGTTCCGGCTCCTCGTCCCTGGCCGGGGCGGCGGCCGGCGCGAGGGTGTCCGTCGCGGATCCGGCCTGTGCGGATGCCTCTGCCCGGGCGGATGTTCCCGCCTGGGCGTCGCCCCCCATTCCGGAGTAGGCGATACCTCCGGCGATCACCGCCGCCGATGCGACGGCGGCGGTGACGAGTATCAACCCCCTTGGCTTGCGCCGATGTTCACGTCTTCTGCGATGTCTAGTCATGCGCACCTCAAATCCTTGGTCGGAGGAGTGGGTGCGCGGAAGCCTGCCAGACGTGCACGGTGGAGAATTCGGGCAAACGGGAATGACCGCCGAGATATCTGACCGTTACCTCGGACATGAGATTTGATGAACAGTCAACTGCCATGCAAATCAAGGGAGTTACACGCGTAGGCCTCACTTGGTCCAGGCCTTTTCTGGGATCTCGTTATTGAATCGAGATAGAGAGAGTGAGCCTATTGACGGCAATTCAGTAAAGGATTCACCTAATTACTACCTCTTGAATTCCTCCCGTCACGAACCGTGAGGAATTCTTCGCTCCCGCAGAGGAGCGAGCCGGCCGGATCCGACGCCCGCCACGCAACTGCCCCGGCGTGAGGGGCTCTTCGGCGATCACCGCCGATGACGGGGGCCCGTCGCCGGACTCACGACCCGGTCGAGGGGGCTCCGTGGTGACTACAGAACCTCGGTAGCCGGATGCGGCCGCGAGGGTCGGCCCGAGTGCTCCACCGCTCTTCGAGAGCCGGGGCAGGGATCGGGAGCCGGCCGCGTGGGCCAGGAAGTCCTCCGCCGGCTACCAGGCGCTGAGATGGCCGCGCCCGTGGATTCCTCGTACTACTCCTGCGTGCCGCCGGGAGACTCCACGGTGACGCCGGCCGCGTCGCGGGCGCTCCCGTGTGTGGGGTGGGAACCCGACCAGCACACCAGCCGTCCCCCACCCCGCATGACGAGGAGGCTGAACGGGCTCCGCGCGAACGACGACACCCCCCGCCGGAGGCGGGGGGTGGGGCGCCGGCGCGCGGTCAGACCGTGTGGGCGCCCGCGAAGGCGGTGAACGCGGCCCAGGCGGCGGGGGTGGCCGTCAGCTCGCCCTGGGTGTGATCCTTCGTGTCCCGGACGCGGACGATGCTGGGAGCCTCGTGGGCGACCTCGACGCAGTTGTCGTTGTCACCGCTGTACGTACTCTTCCGCCATATGGACTCAGTCATCGTGCTTCCCCAGTACGTCACGCATGAACTCTTGTGATTCATCGACCCCGAGGGCGTCGGCGTGGAGCCGATCATAGATCTTCTGAAATCGGTCGACGTCTGCCAGTTCGACCATGTAGCGGCCGGTGCTGAACCCTTCCGTATAGGCGGTGCGTTCGCCAGAAGGCAAGGTGAGGAGGCTTGCCGAACCAGGGATGGCAGCGGCCGGTCCGTAGGATCTGAACGTTGATGAACGGCAACGCAGTGGCTTCGAGCAACCGCTCGATCTGCTCGCGCATGACCCGCTTCGACCCCATGACCTTCGTGAGGGCGGATTCCTCAAGAACGACCCACATCCACGGTGGTTGAGGTCGGGAGAACACGGTCTGCCGCTCGATGCGTCGCTGCACTGCGCCCTCGATGTCGGTGGCTCCGTCCGGGTCCGCCAACTGCATGATCCCTTTGGCATAGCCCGGAGTCTGGAGCAGGCTGGGAACCACGAGGGAGAACTCGTAGACGGCCAGCGCCCGAGCCTGGTCACGAAGGAACCCCTGCGCATAGTCGCGGAAGGCGACCTGGTTGCGGATGACCAGCAGGTTCACCAGCGAACCGCCCAACTCCAGCACCTGGTCGATCTGGCGCCCGAGTGTGAGATCCGGCGGATCCCCGTTCTCGATCTCCGAGATCCGCGTGGTGCTGCTGAAGACCTTGGCGGCCAGATCGGCCTGCCGCCACCCGCGACGCTTCCGCGCGTCCCGGACCATGTCGGCGATGAAGCTCTCCAGGCTCTCGCTCGGGTCGATCTCGTTCTCGGCCGGCATATGCCTCGTTTCCCGATCCCGTCCGGAAACCCAACTCGTGGTGAGCGTAGGACTGTCCGCGCCATCGTGGAGCCATCCCGGAGGAGATCCACCAGAAAGAGAGCCCTCCATGAGCACGTCCACGAACGCGCCCCCGATCCGCCCCGTCTCCGAGCCCGAGGCCGCGCAGGTGTTCCATGACCTCAAGGCCGCCATGGAAGCGGCCGGCCTCCCTACCAACGGCCTCTACCGCGACGTCAGACGCGGCACAGGCACGGACATCCACCTGTACGGCCTCGGCGTGGTCACCCTGAGCGGCGCCAAGAAGCTGACAGCCGTCCTGCACGCGGCACGGCGTGAACGATGACGTACCGGAGGGGCGACGTGGTGACGGACGCGACCAGGGCTCTGACAGGCGCAGTCCGCGACGTGAACGGAAACGAACTGACGCTGGCCCGGCCCAGCGGTTACGCGTGGAAAGCGACGGTCGAACACTGCTGGACGGCGAGCCCTGAGGAGCGCGAGAGCATGACCCCGCGCGGGGCCGTACGCATCATCAGTACGTCGCCCGCGCGGCCTCTCGCGAAGTAGCGGCCGGACGACCGCGAGCACTGAGGAGGCGGGCCCCTCGGGGCTCGCCTCCTCGTGCGTCAACCGAACCAGGATCGGGGCGAGTTGGCTCCAATGCGGGACGCACTCGTTCGGGGCATATTCACTCAACGCGTCCGTACGGCCACATTCCGTGCGGTACGGTCGGCCCAATAACTCGGCCCCCGCGACGGCTGCAACCGTCAGCGAGGGCCTGGACCACCAGTGGAAGGCACTGATTCCACCGTGATTTACCGGCACTTTAGCGCGCCCCCGCGCGCCTTCTCCCAGTTCTCCCACGAGCTGATCCGGCATCCGCGCCTCAGCTCCGACGCCGTTCGCCTCCTCACCTGGCAACTCTCCCTCCCCCAGGGCGCGAGGGAATCCCTGTCACGCACCGCCGAACGTGCCCGGATCGGGTCAACTGCCTTCACCCGCGCCAAGCGACAACTCAAGGACGAGGGCTTCGTCCACGAGCGGCGAGTACAGGGGGCCGGTGGCCTCTGGGTCACCCAACAGCTCTTCTCCAGCGCGCCGTTGAGCGCCGGTGAAGCCGCCAAGATCCTCGGCGGGATGCCTGTACTGACCAGCACCGAACGGGTGACACCGCAGGTGGCACCGAGTCCCAGGATTCCGGCCGCCGGTGAACCGGAGACCCCGCGCACCGACGGTCATCCAAAGAAACACCCGGAGGAAGACACCTCCAACCCTCCGCCCGAGCCCGAGCCTGAATCCGCCGACGACGTCCCCGAGGAAGCCCGAGCTCTCGTCGCCGCCTTCCCCCTCCTCTCACCCGCCCTGCGCCACATCCCCCCAGGCATGCGGGACGAGTTGACCCACCTCACCGCCCACTGGCTGGCCGCCGGACACACCTCCGCCGACGTGCACGAGCACGTCCTGCGCGGCCTGCCCGGCGCGAACACACCCGTCCACCGCCCAGGCGGCCTCCTGCGCTACCTGCTCCGCGACGTTCCACCCCTCGTTCCCGCGCAGGCCATCCACACCGGCCCCCGCCTCTCCCCACGCCTCACCGGGACACGGGAGTGCGAGGGCGACCACGTCCAACCGATGCTGTTCCGGCCACTTGGGGACGAAACACACTGCGCCGAGTGCGCCCGGGATGCTCACCCCCGGATGAAGAAGGGTGGGTCGACCACGCCGGCCGCCCCGAACTCCTCGAACGAATCGTCGGCCAACAGCCGGTACATGATCTCGCTCATGGACGTGTCGTAGCGCCGCCACTCCCCGCCTCCGGGTGGAGCAGAACGAGCCAGGTCTCGGGCGCCGCCGAGGGATCAGCGAGGCGACGCGTCGGGGCCCTGGTCCTCCGCCGGTGCCGGCGGTGCGTCGCGGAAGCGCCTGCGGTCCCTCGCTCCCGGAGGGGCGTCCGCGAGGGGAATGACCGTGCCGTCGCGGCCCGCCACGACCGGTTTCGCCGATCGGGCCGCCTTCGCCTGGTACTGGGCCGCGTCCGCGAGGCGGAAGAGCCGGCGGGCGGACTTCAGGGGGCCGATCGGGTCGCCCGTCGATGCCACGCCGCAGGCGACGCCCTCGCCGAGTTCCAGCTCCCCGGCCCGTACGCACAGCTCGTCCGCGACCGCCACCACCTCGTCGGACGTCGGGCCCACCGAGAGCAGACAGAACTCGTCGCCACCCAGGCGCGCCGACAGAGCGCCGGGCAGCATCGCGCCGCACCGGGAGAGCACCGAGCCGAACCGCTCCAGCAGGCGGTCACCGACCGCGTGTCCGTGGGTGTCGTTCACGCGCTTTAGGCCGTTCAGGTCGCAGACCACCAGGCTCACCACGGAGCCGTCCGTGCGGTAGCGCTCGATCGCCTCGTCGAGCCGGGTGTCGACGGCGCGGCGGTTCGCGAGGCCGGTCAGCGGGTCGGTGAAGGCCAGCTTCCGTACCTCCTCCAGCCGCTCCGCCTGGGCGATGCCCGCCGCCACGACGGCTGCGAGCACCGCCGCGAAGTCGGCGTCGTCGCGGTCGAAGACCGGCGCCCCGGCGGGTCGCGCCACGTACAGCTCGCCCCAGGCCCGGCCGTGCAGCACGATCGGCGCGACCACGCAGCAGCCACGTCCGCGCCTGCGCAGCCCGGTGACGCGGCCGGTCGGGACGCGGTCGCCGGCGGTCTCCACCCAGGCGTCCGGCTCGCCGCCGCCCGCCCACTGCGCGTGCAGGAATTCGGTGATCTCCGGGAACTGATGGACGGGGTAGGTCTCGGCGTCGGGGAACTCCTCCTCCCCGACGGCCCGCTCCCCGGCGTTCACCAGCACCTTCAGCCGGCCGCGATCCCGCTCCCAGACGGACAGTGCGGCGAAGTGCCCGCCGAGCGCGTCGCGGGCACCGAGCGCCGCCGCCCGCCAGAACTCGCGCGGAGTGTGCGCCGCCGCCATCGCCTGCGCCAGCGCCACCACGGCCCGCAGCCGCACGTCCTCTCCCATTCCTCCAGCTTAGGGACGATTGGCCTGTTTTTACTGGTGAGGCGTCACAGAAAGTTACATTACGAACATTTGCAACATTTCCCACTCGTTCGACGGTTACTCATACGGCTCGCGGCCGATCACTCACCCGGCCACGCGGGCTTCCGCTTCTCGTTGAAGGCCGCCACGCCTTCAGCTCGGTCCCCGGAGAACGCGACGGACCGCCATGCCGCGTCCTCGACCTCCAGGCCGGCGCGCAGGTCGAGGCCCTGTCCGAGCCGCATCGCGCGCTTCGCGGCGCGCAGTCCGACCGGGGAGTTCGCCGCGATCCGTCCGGCCAGCTCCATGGCGGCCGTACGCGCGTCCTCCTCCAGCAGGTCGACGAGCCCCAGCTCGCGCGCCTCGGCGGCCTCGACCCGTCGCGCGGTGAAGACCAGCTCGGCCGCGCGGGCCGCGCCCACCCGGCGCGGGAGCAGCTGCGTACCGCCGCCGCCGGGGATCACGCCCACCGACACCTCCGGCAGCCCGACCACGGCCGTCGCGTCGGCCACGATCACATCGCAGGCCAGCGCCAGCTCGAAGCCGCCGCCGAGCGCGAAGCCGTGCACCGCGGCGACGGTCGGCATCGGAAGCTCCAGGACGCCGGTGTACGCACCGCGGGCGGTCGGGCGCTGGCGGACGAGCTCGGCGTCGGTGAAGGAGTTGCGCTCCTTGAGGTCGGCGCCGACACAGAAGGCCCGGTCGTTGGAGGAGGTCAGCACCGTGACCCGTACCGAGGCGTCGTCGGCGAGCGCCGCGCACGCCGCGCCGATGGAGCGGGCCATCTCGGAGGAGACGGCGTTCATCGCCTTGGGCCGGTCGAGGACGAGCTCGGCGACGAACCCCTCCCTGCGGACCGCGACGAACTCACCAAAGCGCTGCTCGGACTGCTCGGACATGACCGACACACCCTCCCGGTTAACGACTGTTCACCGGGATCCTAGGTGGGGCGGCGGCTCAGCTGCCAGGGCTCGACGACGCCGAGGCCACGGACCGGGCGCTGCCACATCGGCTGGAGTGCGAAGCGGTACGTCGGCGACTCCTCGCCCTCCTTCTCGGCGCGGGCCGCCTCCTCGGCCGCCTGCGTCTCCGAGACCGGCGCGTCGCCGGTGCGGGTGAGCTCCTCGGCGAGTGCTCCGTCGACCAGGACGGTGTCCTTGGGGGCTATCGAGGTGAGCCGGCTCGCGAGGTTCACCGTCGTGCCGAAGACGTCACCCATGCGGGTCGTCACCGTGCCGAAGGCGATGCCCACCCGGAGCGCCGGCATGGTCTCGTCGTGGCTGAGCGTCTCGATCAGCCGCAGCGCGATCTCGGCGGCCGTACCGGCGTCGTCGGCCGCGTACAGGACCTCGTCGCCGAGCGTCTTGATCAGCCGGCCGCCGTGCGCGGCGACCAGGTCGGCGCAGGTCGTCTCGAAGGCCTCGACCAGTTCGCCGAGCTCCTCCTCCTCCAGGCGGCGGGTCAGCCGGGTGAAGCCGACCAGGTCCGCGAAGCCGACCGCCAGGCGCCGGTCGACCATCTCCTCGTCGTCGGCGGCCTGCACGACACGGCCGGTGGCGGCGGCGAGCTGGCGGCGCCAGACGTAGATCAGGAACTCCTCCAGCTCGGGCAGGAGCAGCTCGACCAGGGGGTATGTGACCTCGGTACGGGTCATGCCGGGCTCGGGCGGCTCGGTGAGGCCCTCCAGGAACGAGTCGATCTGCCATTCGGCCAGCCGGGCGGTCGTCTGCCCCGTGGACCGGGCGACCTGCACGGCCATCGGCTCGCTGAGCAGCCCCGCCTCGACGAGACCGGCGAGCCGGCGCAGGGCGAGCACGTCGGCCTCGGTGAGCGCCTTGGCCTGACCGATGTCGGCGAAGCCCATGGCGCGCCAGAAGCGGGAGGCCAGCTCCATGGAGACGCCGGCGGTGCGGGCGGCCTGGAAGGGGGTGTAGCGGCGGTCGGCGCCGAGGATGAGCTGTTCGAGGCGGATGGCGAGCGGGTCGTCCGTCGGCTCGGCCGTGTGGTCGACCACATGGTGGGGGGTGGGGTACGCCGGTGGCTCGGCCTCGCCGCCGTTGTGCGCGTCGTCGACGGTCACCGGCCGCCTCCTGCCCGTTCCCTGCCCACTGCCCTGCCGATCTGTCGCCTGGATCGCGCTCCACGATACGACAGGTGTGTGCCAGCTCACGCCGTAACGTCCACCTCACCGTGTTTAGGGCGCCCGTTCCTCCACCGGCTGAACGGGCGCCCACGGCGTCGGTGCTCAGTCCTCCGCGCGGAGGTGGACGATGTCGCCCGCCGAGACCGCTTCCGTGCCGCCGCCCTCCGTGGCCACCACCAGGCGGCCGTCGCCGTCCAGCGCCACCGCGTCGCCCTCCAGCATCCGCTCGCCCGGCAGGTCTGCCCGGACGCGGCGGCCGAGGGTCGCGCAGCCCGCGGTGTACGCCTCCTGGAGGCCGGAGGCGGCGGGGTTGCCGTCCGCCCGCACCCACTCCCCGTACCAGTGCTCCAGGGACCGCAGGACCGACCGGAGCAGGGTGTCCCGGTCCGTCGAGATGGCGTTCGCGAGGAGCAGCGAGCCGGCCGCCGGGACGGGCAGTTCGTCCTCGCGCAGGGTGACGTTGATGCCGAGCCCGACGACGATGGCGTCCTCGCCCGCCCGCTCGGCGAGGATGCCGCCGGTCTTCCGTTCCTGGCCGCCGACCGAAACCAGCAGGTCGTTCGGCCACTTGAGGGAGAGGTCCGCCCCGGCGGACTTCGCGAGCCCGGTCGCCGCCGCCACTCCGGTGAGCAGCGGCAGCCAGCCCCACCGGTGCACCGGCACGTCTGGCTTGAGCAGGACGGAGAGGAAGAGCCCGGACCGGGCGGGCGCGATCCAGCTGCGGTCGAGGCGACCGCGGCCCTCGGTCTGCTCCTCGGCGACGAGCACGGCCCCTTCGGGCAGCTCGTCGGCGCGGGCGGCTAGGTCGGAGTTGGTGGAGCCGGTGGTGGTGACCACGTCGAGCGAGGTCCACAGACCGTCGGGAAGCACGAGAGCACGGCGCAGCGAGGCTGCGTTGAGCGGGGGCCGGTCCAGGTCGGACCAGGGCCCTCCTGAGCCATGAGAGGACGTCATGCAAGCCAGACTAGGTGTGGCAAAGACCGCAGTGCCGAACCGTATCGGCGTCGATACCCTACGGATCAGTAGCCGAGCATTAGCCCATTCGTAGCCAACGAACCCCCGTGACCAGGCAGGGAGCCGCATCCCGATGTCCGAGTCGGTAGAGCCGCAAGAGATCGACATTCACACGACCGCGGGCAAGATCGCGGATCTGCAGCGCCGTATTGACGAGGCGACCCACGCCGGCTCCGAGCGTGCCGTGGAGAAGCAGCACGCGAAGGGCAAGCTGACCGCGCGGGAGCGCATCGAGCTGCTGCTCGACGAGGGCTCCTTCGTGGAGCTCGACGAGCTGGCCCGGCACCGGTCGACCAACTTCGGCCTGGAGAAGACCCGGCCCTACGGCGACGGCGTGGTCACCGGCTACGGCACCGTCGACGGGCGCCCGGTCGCCGTGTTCTCGCAGGACTTCACGGTGTTCGGCGGAGCCCTCGGCGAGGTCTTCGGCCAGAAGATCATGAAGGTGATGGACTTCGCCCTGAAGACCGGCTGCCCGGTCGTCGGCATCAACGACTCCGGCGGCGCCCGCATCCAGGAGGGCGTCATGGCCCTCGGCATGTACGGCGAGATCTTCCGCCGCAACACCCACGCCTCGGGCGTGATCCCGCAGATCTCCCTGGTCGTCGGCCCCTGCGCGGGCGGCGCGGTCTACTCCCCCGCGATCACCGACTTCACGGTGATGGTGGACCAGACCTCGCACATGTTCATCACCGGCCCGGACGTCATCAAGACGGTCACCGGTGAGGACGTCGGCTTCGAGGAGCTGGGCGGCGCCCGGACGCACAACACCACCTCCGGTGTCGCGCACCACATGGCGGGCGACGAGAAGGACGCGATCGAGTACGTCAAGTCCCTGCTGTCGTATCTGCCGTCGAACAACCTTTCCGAACCGCCGGCCTTCCCCGAGGTCGCCGAGACGGAGGTGAACGACGAGGACCGCGAGCTGGACGTCCTGATCCCGGACTCCGCGAACCAGCCGTACGACATGCACACCGTCATCGAGCACATCGTCGACGACGGCGAGTTCCTGGAGACCCAGGCGCTGTTCGCGCCGAACATTCTGACCGGCTTCGGCCGGGTCGAGGGCTTCCCGGTCGGCATCGTCGCCAACCAGCCGATGCAGTTCGCCGGCTGCCTGGACATCAACGCCAGCGAGAAGGCCGCGCGCTTCGTCCGCACCTGCGACGCGTTCAACGTCCCGGTCATCACCTTCGTCGACGTGCCGGGCTTCCTGCCGGGTGTGGACCAGGAGTACGGCGGCATCATCCGCCGCGGCGCCAAGCTGATCTACGCGTACGCCGAGGCGACGGTCCCGCTGATCACCGTCATCACCCGCAAGGCGTTCGGCGGCGCGTACGACGTCATGGGCTCCAAGCACCTGGGCGCCGACCTCAACCTCGCCTGGCCGACCTCGCAGATCGCGGTCATGGGCGCGCAGGGCGCGGTGAACATCCTGCACCGGCGCACCATCGCGGCGGCCGAGGACCAGGAGGCCGAGCGCGCCCGGCTCATCCAGGAGTACGAGGACACGCTTCTCAACCCGTACACGGCGGCCGAGCGGGGCTACATCGACGGCGTGATCATGCCGTCGGACACCCGCCCTCAGATCGTGAAGGGCCTGCGTCAGCTGCGGACGAAGCGGGAATCCCTGCCTCCGAAGAAGCACGGCAACATCCCCCTGTAAGGAGCCGCTGTGATCAAGGTCGTACGAGGAAACCCGACCCCGGAGGAGCTGGCCGCCGCACTGGCGGTGGTCCAGGCCCGGGCCGCGGCGACGGCGGCGGCGTCCGCGGCCGGCGGCGGCCCGGTGGTTCCCGAGAGCTGGTCGGACCCGTCACGGATCGCGCGCGCGGCACGGCCCCGGCCGGGGCCGCGCTCCTGGGCGCGCTCCTACTGGCCGGCGTAGCCGGTCCGCCGACGACGTACGGACAACTCCGAAGGCCGGACCTCTTGTGCGGGAGGTCCGGCCTTCGTGCGCCCGGGGTCAGACGAGGGGTGCGACCGCCTCGGCCATCACGCGGTAACCGGCGTCGTTGGGGTGGAGCCGGTCCGCGTACGCGTACGCCGGGTTCAGTGCCTTCGGGTCCTTCGGGTCGGCGAGGAGCCGCGCGAAGTCGACGACCGCGTCGAACTCGCCCGAGGTCCTGATCCAGTGGTTGACCTCCGCACTGGTCCGTTCGGCGGTCGGTCCCCAGTGGCTGGTGTCCTTGAAGGGCAGCAGCGTCGAGCCGACGACCCGGACCCCGCGGGCGTGCGCCGCGTCGATCAACTGGCGGTAGGCGGCGATGAGTTCGGCCGAAGTGACGACGGGTGAGGGCTTGTAGGTGGGCTGGGGCACGGGCTTCAGCGCGGCCTCGCCGAAGCCGATGTCGTTGACTCCCTGGAGGAGGGCGACGGTGGTGACGCCGGGCTGGTCGAGGGCGTCGCGGCGGAACCGGGCGGTGGAGCGTTCGCCGTACCAGGCCGAGTCGTTGAGAACCAGGTTGCCGCCGATGCCGGCGTTCACGACGGGGCGGTCGATCCGTTCGGCGAGCGCGTCGGAGTATCGGCGGTCGGCGTTCGGGGTGGAGCCGAAGCTGTCGGTGATGGAGTCGCCGAAGAGGACCACTCCGCCCTTGCGGGGCGGGGTTCCGCCGCTGACCTCGACGCCGTTGAGGTAGTACCAGGACTGGCTGCGGGCGGTGAAGGCGCGGCCTTCGGTGTCGGCGCGGTGGTCGCCGTCGGCGCGGTAGCTGTCGGCCCATGCCTGGGAGTGGAAGGTGGCGGGGCCGGTCGTGCCGGCGAGGTAGAGGGTGACGGTGACCGACTCCAGGCGCCCCAGGTCGAGCCGGGCCGGGTCGCTGCGCAGTTCACCGTGGGCGGGGACGGAGACGGACCGTTTGCCGCCGAAGGTGAGGTGGCGCACCGAGCCGGGTTCGACGGCGGCGCCGGTGGCGGTCCGGGCGACGGTGGCGCCGGTGACGGCCAGGGGCGAGGTCCCGTAGGCGTTGGTGAGCCGGATCCGGACCCGGTCGCCGTCCTCGCTGACGCGGACGACCTGCCGGAGGGTCTGGCGCGAGAACCCCTCCTGGGACCAGTTGGCGGTGAAGCCGGTGGCGGGGAGCTGCGGGGCGGCGCCCCAGGCGGCGTGCCACCGCGGGGCGGGTGCGGGGCGGGCGTCGGCGGCCTGGGTGCCGGAGAGGAGGGTGAGGCCGAGGGCGGCGGCGAGCAGCGGGGCGAGGAGCTTCTTCATGGCGTGTTCCTTCTGATGGCAGGGGGTTTACGGAGACGTGAGGAGCGGTCAGGAGCGGCGCAGGGAGAGGCCCCCCAGCGCTCCGGCGAGGACGATCGCGGCGTTGACGAGGACGGCGAGGCCGATGCCGTCGAAGACCGTGGTGGAGGTGACCACGACGGCGCTCATGATCGGCGTGCCCATGGTGATGCCGATCTGCTGGGTCATGGTGGCGAGCCCGGTCGCCATCCCCTGCTCGGAGTCGGGCAGTCCGGACGTCGCGGTGACCATGAAGCCGACGATGGCGAGCATGTTGCCGATGCCGCCGACGAAGGTGCCGGCGAGCAGCAGCCAGAGCCAGCTCCGGTCGTCGCCCAGGGCGTACAGGGAGAGCGTGGCGGCGGCCTGGAGGAGCCCACCGCCGACGAGAGCGGCCCGGGCGCCGTAGCGGCCGATGAAGCGGGACGCGTACACCCCGCCGAGGACCGTGCCCGCGCCGAGGACGCCGAACGACAGACCCGCGGCGAGCGGCGAGAAGCCGAGGACGTCCTGGAGGTAGAGCGTCATCAGGAAGACGAGCGAGGTCTCGGTGACGAAGGCGACGAGCCCGGCGAGGTTGCCGTGGACGACGGTGCGGCGCGTGAGGATCCGTACGGGTACGAGGGGTGAGGCGGCCCGCCGCTCCACGAACCAGAAGGCGACCAGCAGCGCGGCGCCGACGGGGAGCGCCAGGGGCTCGGTGGTGAGGCCGTAGACGAGGGCGAGGAGTCCGCCGGTGACGGTGATCGCGCCGGGGATGTCGAGGCGGGGGCGGACGGCGGGGCGGCTCTCCTCGAGGACCGCGGGTGCGACGAGCAGGACGGCGAGGGCGACCGGCACGTTGATGAAGAAGGCCCAGCGCCAGGAGAGCAGGTCGGTCAGGACGCCGCCGAGGATGGCGCCGGTGGTGAAGCCGGCCGACATGAGCGCGCCGTTGAGGCCGAGCGCCTTGGCACGCAGGGGCCCCTCCGGGAAGGAGGAGGTGAGCAGGGAGAGCCCGGCGGGGGTGACCGCGGCGGTGGCGAGGCCCTGGGCGACACGCGCGGCCATCAGCATCCCGGGGTTGGTGGCGAGTCCGCCGACGAGGGAGGAGATGCCGAGGAGCGCCATTCCGCCGAGGAAGAGCCGGCGGCGGCCGACGATGTCGGCGACGCGCCCGAGAAGGAGGGTGAATCCGGCGGCGGCGAGGGCGAAGGCGGTGGCGATCCACTGGAGGTTGCCCAGGGTGAAGCCGAGTCCTTCGCCGATGACGGGCAGGGCGACGTTCAGGATCGAGAAGTCGACGGCCAGCATGAACTGGGCGACGAGAAGGACGAGGAGGACGAGTCGCATCCGTCCGTCCATGCGGGCGGTTCGGACGTCGGTGTGGGACCCGAGTGCGGTGGCAACCATGAGCGAGACCTCTTAATGGGCTTCTGGTTCCGTTAAGATGTCCCGTACCGTAGCAGACTCGAAAGCTTTAATGGAACAGGAGACCCGTTTGACTGAGAGCCAGCCGGCCGTGCCCGGCACCGTGCGCCCTGGGGGCCGTACCGCGAAGGTGCGCCGGGCCGTCCTCGAAGCGACCGAGGACGCTCTGGCCGCGGCGGGCTTCCACGCGCTGAACATGGACCATGTCGCCGCGAGCGCGGGTGTCGGCAAGACGACCGTCTACCGCCGCTGGGGCTCCCCCGTCGGCCTCGTCGCCGACCTGCTGCGCGACATGGCGGAGCAGTCCCTGCCGGCCTCCGACACCGGCAGCCTCGAGGGCGACCTGCGGGCCAACGCCGCGCTCGTCACCAAGACCCTCACCGACCCCCGCATGGGCGCCGTCTTCCGTGCGGTCATCGCCGCCGCGGCCTGTGACGAGGAGTGCGCCGAGGCGCTGAACGGCTTCTACCGTGCCCGTCTGGAGGAATGGGCCCCGGTGGTGAAGCGGGGCGCGGCCCGCGGCGAGGTTCCGGCCGAGACGGACGGCCTCGAACTGCTGCGCGCGGTCTCGGCCCCGCTCTACTACCGCTTCATGATCACGCGCGAGCCGCTGGGCCCCGCGGACGCGGAGCGTGCGGTCCGGGCGGCGCTGTCGGCGGCCGGTGACGGAGTGTTCACCACGCCGTAATTAGTCCGTTGGCACCCCGGCGCCTGAGTACGGGTACTCAGGCGCCCCGGCCGCCCCACCAGCAGGATCGTGGTCATGCTGTGGTCCGACCCGAAGAACGAGCCGCCGAAGGAGATGCGCGACATGCAGGCCATGCTGCGTCGCGCGTCCATCCTGCTGGCCCTGGCGATGGTGGTGGCGATGTTCGTGGTCGGCCTCCACTGAGACTGGCTACGCTTCCCCCATGACTGCTGATCGCCGCCGTGTCGTGCTCGCCTCCGCCTCGCCCGCCCGTCTCGGACTGCTGCGGCAGGCCGGACTCGCCCCCGAGGTCATCGTGAGCGGCGTCGACGAGGACAAGGTGCACGCGCCGACTCCCGCCGAACTCGCCCTCGCGCTCGCCGAGGCCAAGGCCGCCCATGTGGCCGCCCGCCCCGAGGCATTCGGCGCCCTGGTCATCGGCTGCGACTCCGTCCTGGAACTCGACAAGCAGGCCCTCGGCAAGCCGGCCGACGCCGAGGAGGCCACCGCCCGCTGGAAGGCGATGCGCGGCCGGGTGGGCATCCTCCAGACGGGCCACTGCGTGTACGACACGGCGGCCAAGCGCTACGAGTCGGCGACCGCCTCGACCGTCGTCCGTTTCGGTGAGCCGTCGGACGCCGAGATCGCCGCGTACGTGGCGAGCGGCGAACCGCTGCACGTGGCGGGCGCGTTCACGCTCGACGGCCGCTCGGCGCCGTTCATCGACGGCATCGACGGCGACCCGGGCAATGTGATCGGCCTGTCGCTGCCCCTGCTGCGCAACCTGCTCGCCAAGCTGGGGATCTCCATCACCGACCTGTGGGCCTGACGGCCGCGCCGGCCCTACGCGGGCGCCGCCGCCTCCTCCAGGGCGTCGGCGCCCTTTCCGTACGCCACCAGCGTCAACACGATGAGGCCCAGCACCACGGTCATGAACGCGAAGGCGCCCCAGCCGATCAGACCGATCGTCACCGCGCCGAGCACGCCGTGCACGACGGCGCAGCCGATGAGCAGGGCCCGGCCGGCGCGCCCGGGGCGCTTGTCGCGTATGCCGGCGATCAGGGCGACGGTGGCGCAGAGCGCGAGCAGCAGCCCGGAGACGATGCCGAGGGCCCAGGTACCGGTCACCATGTGGTCCGGGTCGAGGCCGTCGAGGGACATCGACTGGATCTCGACGAACCGTGCCATGACGGCGTTGAGCGCGACGATGCCCGGCGCTTCCAGGAAGAGCACCGCCGCCGTCACGAGAGCTATCGGTCTGCGGGCCACCTGGGCCACCCCCTGAAAACGGCTGTTACCTGCAGTACGAATGACAGCGGGAAGGCTACTGCCGGGTAAACCTTCGGACAAGGGTCCGCGCGCACGGATGAGGCGGCAAAGAATCATTGCGCCATTCGTAGGGACTCCACAAAGAAACCTGATCCGCGACTGGCTCCACGAACAGAGACCTGTGCCACACCTCGGAGCTACTGTGCCGTAGAGGAACCCTGCGTACCGTGGTACGACAAGGGATTTCACGACCCGAGCAAGCCTCGTATCACGCTCCGTGTGGGCAAGCTCACCACTGGGGACGGGTCGAAGTGCCGTGTCGGCAGTCCCTAAACTCAGCTTGTTTCAAGGAGGGAGCCATCGTGCGCAAGGTGCTCATCGCCAACCGTGGCGAAATCGCTGTCCGTGTCGCCCGTGCTTGCCGGGATGCCGGGATCGCCAGCGTAGCCGTCTACGCCGATCCGGACCGGGACGCTCTGCACGTCCGCGCGGCCGACGAGGCGTTCGCTCTGGGCGGTGACACCCCGGCCGCCAGCTATCTGGACATGGCCAAGGTGCTTCAGGCGGCGAAGGACTCGGGCGCGGACGCGATCCACCCCGGCTACGGGTTCCTTTCCGAGAACGCCGAGTTCGCCCAGGCCGTGATCGACGCCGGTCTGACCTGGATCGGCCCGCCGCCGCAGGCCATCCGTGACCTCGGCGACAAGGTGGCGGCCCGTCACATCGCCCAGCGTGCGGGCGCTCCGCTCGTCGCGGGCACGCCCGACCCGGTCTCCGGCGCCGACGAGGTCGTCGCCTTCGCCGAGGAGCACGGGCTGCCGATCGCGATCAAGGCCGCCTTCGGTGGTGGCGGTCGTGGTCTGAAGGTCGCCCGCACCCTCGAAGAGGTGCCGGAGCTGTACGACTCCGCCGTCCGCGAGGCCGTCGCCGCCTTCGGCCGCGGCGAGTGCTTCGTCGAGCGCTACCTCGACAAGCCGCGGCACGTCGAGACCCAGTGTCTGGCCGACTCCCACGGCAACGTGGTCGTCGTCTCCACCCGTGACTGCTCGCTCCAGCGCCGCCACCAGAAGCTCGTCGAGGAGGCGCCCGCGCCGTTCCTCTCCGAGGCACAGAACGCCGAGCTGTACGCCGCGTCCAAGGCGATCCTGAAGGAGGCCGGCTACGTCGGCGCCGGCACGGTCGAGTTCCTGGTCGGCACCGACGGCACGATCTCCTTCCTGGAGGTCAACACCCGTCTCCAGGTCGAGCACCCGGTCACCGAAGAGGTCACCGGCATCGACCTGGTCCGCGAGATGTTCCGGATCGCCGACGGCGAGGAGCTGGGTTACGACGACCCGGCCATAAGGGGTCACTCCTTCGAGTTCCGTATCAACGGCGAGGACCCGGGCCGCAACTTCCTGCCCGCGCCCGGCACCGTCACCACCTTCGACGCGCCGACCGGCCCCGGTGTCCGCCTGGACGCGGGCGTCGAGTCCGGCTCGGTCATCGGCCCGGCCTGGGACTCGCTCCTGGCCAAGCTGATCGTCACCGGCGCCACCCGCGAGCAGGCGCTCCAGCGCGCCGCCCGCGCCCTGGCCGAGTTCAAGGTGGAGGGCATGGCCACGGCCATCCCGTTCCACCAGGCGGTCGTGGTCGACCCGGCGTTCACCGCGGACCCGTTCCGCGTCCACACCCGGTGGATCGAGACCGAGTTCGTCAACGAGATCAAGCCGTTCGCCCCGGTGGGCTCCGACGCCGAGGAGGACGAGTCCGGCCGCGAGACGATCGTCGTCGAGGTCGGCGGCAAGCGCCTGGAGGTCTCGCTCCCGTCCTCGCTGGGCATGTCCCTGGCCCGTACGGGTCTGGCCGCCGGCGCCAAGCCGAAGCGCCGCGCCGCGAAGAAGTCCGGCCCGACGGCTTCCGGCGACACCCTCGCGTCCCCGATGCAGGGCACCATCGTGAAGGTGGCCGTCGAGGAGGGCCAGGAGGTCAAGGAGGGCGATCTGATCGTCGTCCTGGAGGCCATGAAGATGGAGCAGCCGCTCAACGCGCACCGCTCCGGCACCGTCAAGGGCCTGTCGGCGGAGGTCGGCGCGTCGATCACCTCCGGCGCCGCGATCTGCGAGATCAAGGACTGACGACCGACGGCGCAGGCCGTTTGTACGCTGGGAAGGGCCCGCAGGCACACCGCCTGCGGGCCCTTCGCCCAACCGAGGAGCCCGCATGCGCGCCGACGCGCGCCGCAATCACGAGCGGCTGCTGACCGAGGCCCGCGCAGCCTTCGCCGAGCACGGTACGGACGCCTCCCTGGAGGATGTCGCCCGTCGCGCGGGGGTCGGCATCGGCACGCTCTACCGGCACTTCCCCACCCGCGACGCGCTGGTGAACGCCGTCTTCCAGGAGGCCCTGGCCGCGCTGCTCCAGCGGGGCCGTGAGCTCGCTGCGGCCGAGGAGCCGTGTCCGGCGCTCGTGGAGTGGCTGCGCGCCCTGATCACCCACGCGGGTGAGTACCGGGGCTTCGCCCGCTCACTCATGTCGGCGTCGCGGGACGAGAGTTCGGCGCTCGCGCAGTGCAGTGTGCCGCTGCGCGCGGCCGGCGAGATCCTGCTGGGCCGGGCCCGGGACGCGGGTACGGTCCGCGCCGATGTGTCGATCGGCGATCTGATGCAGCTCACCCACGCGATCGCGCTGGCGGCCGAACAGAACCCGGACGACGAGGAGTTGCCGGACCGGCTGCTGGCCCTGACCCTGCGGGGCATGAAGAGCTGAGCCCGCGGTGACGGCCGGGCGCGGGCCTGGGTGGCGCGTTGGCCGGGCGCCTGCGATGCGCCGAGCCCTCGGCCGGACCTCCTGACCGGCTGCCCCGGTGGCCGGACCTCCCGACTCGGCGGCCCCGGTGGCCGGACCTTCCCTACTCGACGGGAGGGCGTCCGGGCGTCCCGGCTCAGCGGCCGGGGACGGCCCCCGGATCAGCGCCTGCGCATGTCCGCGACCCGGGCCGTCCGTTCCGGCTGAAGCACCTCACTCGCCAAGGAGGCGGCGGCTCCCCTGAATTGGCCGGGCTGGTGCCGGGCACGCTGGCCGGGGAGCGGGAC
Organism: Streptomyces sp. NBC_01353; assembly: GCF_036237275.1. Lineage (GTDB taxonomy): Bacteria > Actinomycetota > Actinomycetes > Streptomycetales > Streptomycetaceae > Streptomyces. The sequence continues at coordinate 3,431,222 of NZ_CP108352.1, forward strand.
GTCACGGCGCGGGCGGCCGCCGCCCGGGGGGACTGTGTCCCCACCCGGCCCCGTCCCCGCCACGGCGATCTGGACGCCCTGGTCGGCCAGCGCCTGAAGCTCCGTGGCGGCCCGGTCGTCGTGCGCCGGCGGCTCGTCGGTGACGAGGCGGGTGATCACGTCGGTCGGCACCGTCTGGAACATGGTGTCGGTGCCGAGCTTGGTGTGATCGGCCAGCACCACGACCTCCGCGGCCGCCTGCACCAGCGCCCGGTCCACGCTCGCGGAGAGCATGTTGGACGTGGACAGACCGCGCTCGGCCGTCAGACCGCTGCCGGAGAGGAAGGCACGGGAGACCCGAAGTCCCTGGAGGGACTGCTCGGCCCCACTGCCCACCAGCGCGTAGTTCGAGCCGCGCAGCGTGCCGCCGGTCATGACGACCTCGACCCGGTTGGCGTGGGCGAGGGCCTGGGCGACGAGCAGCGAGTTGGTGACCACCGTCAGACCGGGCACGCGGGCGAGCCGACGGGCCAGCTCCTGCGTGGTCGTCCCGGCGCCGACGACGATGGCCTCGCCCTCTTCGACGAGACTCGCGGCGACGTCGGCGATGGCCGTCTTCTCCGCGGTCGCGAGATGGGATTTCTGCGGGAAGCCGGACTCTCGGGTGAACCCGCCCGGCAGTACCGCACCGCCGTGCCGGCGGTCGAGGAGTCCTTCTGCCTCCAGTGCCCGCACGTCTCGCCGTACGGTCACTTCTGAGGTCTGGACGACGCGGGCGAGCTCACGGAGCGACACGGCTCCGTTGGCGCGCACCATTTCGAGGATCAACTGACGACGTTCTGCAGCGAACACGAAACCGACAGTAACGTGACCGGCAGATACTTTTCAGCACTATGCGCCGAATTGCAGAAGATGCGCACAGACGGGGCCCCCAAGTGGTATGGGAGGCCCCGTCGTTGATCGTTCCTTGTCCCGCCTTGCCGGGGGTTGTCCAGATCCCCCCAGGCGGGACGGCGGGTCAGCCTTCGCCCGACGCCTTTCGGGTGTGCAACTGCCGTGCCACTTCCGCGATCGAGCCCGACAGGGAGGGGTACACGGTGAAAGCGTTTGCGATCTGTTCGACCGTCAGATTGTTGTCGACCGCGATCGAGATCGGGTGGATCAGCTCGCTCGCCTTCGGGGCGACGACACAGCCGCCGACCACGATCCCGGTGCCCGGACGGCAGAAGATCTTGACGAAACCGTCCCGGATGCCCTGCATCTTGGCGCGCGGGTTGCGCAGCAGCGGCAGTTTGACGACCCGGGCCTCGATCTTGCCCGCGTCCACGTCGGCCTGGGTGAAGCCGACGGTGGCGATCTCGGGGTCGGTGAAGACGTTCGAGGAGACCGTCTTCAGGTTCAGCGGGGCCACCGCGTCGCCGAGGAAGTGGTACATCGCGATCCGGCCCTGCATCGCCGCCACGGAGGCGAGCGCGAAGACGCCGGTGACGTCACCGGCGGCGTACACGCCCGGCGCGGAGGTACGGGAGACCCGGTCGGTCCAGATGTGGCCCGAGTCCTTGAGCCTGACCCCGGCCTCCTCCAGACCCATTCCGGCCGAGTTCGGGATGGCACCGACGGCCATGAGGCAGTGGGAGCCGGAGATGACCCGGCCGTCGGCCAGGGTGACCTCGACGCGGTCGCCGACGCGCTTGACGGACTCGGCGCGCGAGCGGGCCATGACGTTCATGCCGCGGCGGCGGAAGACGTCCTCCAGGACGGCGGCGGCGTCCGGGTCCTCACCGGGCAGGACGCGGTCGCGGCTCGACACCAGGGTCACCCGCGAGCCCAGCGCCTGGTAGGCGCCGGCGAACTCGGCACCCGTCACACCCGAACCGACGACGATGAGCTCCTCGGGGAGCTCCTTGAGGTCGTAGACCTGGGTCCAGTTCAGGATCCGCTCGCCGTCGGGCTGGGCGTCGGGCAGCTCGCGCGGGTGGCCGCCGGTCGCGATCAGCACGGCGTCGGCGGTCAGCGCCTCCTCCGAGCCGTCGGCCGAGGTCACGATCACCTGACGGGAGCCGTCCACGGCCTGGCGGCCCGAGAGCCGGCCGCGGCCGCGCAGGACGCGGGCGCCGGCGCGGGTGACGGAGGCGGTGATGTCGTGGGACTGGGCGAGCGCGAGGCGCTTCACCCGTCGGTTGACCTTGCCGAGGTCGACACCGACGACGCGGGCGGCCTGCTCCACGTGCGGGGTGTCGTCGGCGACGATGATGCCCAGTTCCTCGTACGAGGAGTCGAAGGTGGTCATCACCTCGGCCGTCGCGATGAGGGTCTTCGAGGGGACGCAGTCGGTCAGGACGGACGCGCCGCCGAGGCCGTCGCAGTCGACGACGGTCACCTCCGCGCCGAGTTGGGCGCCCACCAGGGCAGCCTCGTATCCGCCGGGTCCGCCGCCGATGATCACGATCCGGGTCACAGGGATCTACGCCTCGCGCTCTCGTTCTGCCGGGGGGTCCCCCCGCTGGGGCTGCAGTGCGTACGCCATTGTCCCGCACGCTTCAAGTGCGTACCCCATTGTCCCGTACGCCGGGGGTGGTCTCGCGCCGGGGCCTCCATACGGCCCCCACCTCGGACTTCCGCGGGCACCCTCTCCCTCCCGTACCCTCGATCCCATGTCGCTCTACGCCGCGTACGCCGGCAACCTCGACGCGCGGCTCATGACCCGCCGCGCCCCGCACTCCCCGCTGCGCGGCACCGGCTGGCTCAACGGCTGGCGGCTGACCTTCGGCGGCGAGCAGATGGGCTGGGAGGGGGCGCTGGCCACGATCGTCGAGGCGCCGCGTTCCCAGGTCTTCGTCGCGCTCTACGACATCGCGCCGATGGACGAGGACTCGATGGACCGCTGGGAGGGTGTCGGCCTCGACATCTACCGCCGGATGCGGGTCCGCGTGCACACCCTGGACGGCGAGGAGCCGACCTGGCTGTACGTTCTGAACGCGTACGAGGGCGGGCTGCCGTCGGCGCGGTACCTCGGTGAGATCGCGGACGCGGCCGAGTCGGCGGGCGCGCCGCACGACTATGTGATGGAGCTGCGCAAGCGGCCTTGCTAGGGGCGGCTCCGGCCCGCGTGAGCGGCCGGTCCCGGTTCATGGCGGTATCGGCCTGGCGGAAGGTTTGCGTGACGCCCGCTACGCCATTCGTCGGAAACGACAAGACAACGATCGCATGTCCGTCAGCATCGTCATCTACGCGCGTAGGAATTCTCGGGCTACGCTTCTGCGCGTATGAAATCCGTCCGGGGCTCCTCCCTCGGACTCCCCTCCCCGAGGCGAGAGAGTCAGTGAACGCAACTGCCACCCCGTACGAGGCCGCCGAGGCCGCTGCCGCGCGTCTTCGCGAGCTGACCGGAATCGAGACCCACGATGTGGCCCTCGTCATGGGCTCCGGCTGGGCGCCGGCCGTCGACGCGCTCGGCGCTCCGGAGGCCGAGTTCCCCGTGACCGAGCTTCCCGGCTTCCCGCCGCCGGCCGTCGAGGGACACGGCGGAAAGGTCCGCTCGTACAAGATCGGCGCCAAGCACGTCCTGGTCTTCCTGGGCCGTACGCACTTCTACGAGGGCCGGGGCGTCGCCTCCGTCGCCCACGGTGTGCGCACCGCCGTCGCCGCCGGCTGCAAGACCGTCGTGCTGACCAACGGCTGTGGTGGTCTGCGCGAGGGCATGCGCCCCGGCCAGCCGGTCCTGATCAGCGACCACATCAACCTGACGGCCGCCTCCCCGATCGTCGGCGCGAACTTCGTGGACCTCACCGACCTGTACTCGCCGCGGCTGCGCGCACTGTGCAAGGAGGTCGACGAGACCCTCGAAGAGGGCGTCTACGTGCAGTTCCCCGGGCCGCACTACGAGACCCCGGCCGAGATCAACATGGTTCGCGTCATGGGCGGCGACCTGGTCGGCATGTCCACCGTCCTGGAGGCCATCGCGGCCCGCGAGGCGGGCGCCGAGGTCCTGGGCATCTCCCTGGTCACCAACCTGGCGGCGGGCCTCTCGGGCGAGCCGCTGAACCACGAGGAGGTCCTCCAGGCGGGCCGCGACTCGGCGGCGCGGATGGGTGAGCTGCTGACGCGGGTCCTCGACCGGATCTGACGCGACGGTGGCGGGGTGCGGGTGGTGGGCCGCTGCGCGGGGCTCCTTCCCCCACCCCTCCCCCTACGCCCTGCGGCGTGGGGGGACCCCCACTTCCCGTAACCGGGGCGCTGCCCCTGACCCCCGCGCCTCAATCGCCGGCGAGGCTGGATTTCCGCCCTGCGGACGGAAATCCAGCCCGTCCGGCGTTTGAGGACACGGCCGCAGGCCGTACGGGGGTCTGGGGGCTTGCCCCCAGTTCGGGAAGGGGCGGGGTGGGGAATGGCTCCGCGCAGCGGCCCACCCACCCGCACCCGCCCCCACGCCCCACCCCTCCCGCACCCCGAAAGGCACACCGTGACGCAGGACGACCTCCTCGCCCGGGCCCAGACCTGGCTCGCCGAGGACCCCGACAGCGAGACCCGCGAGGAGCTCGCCAAGCTCATCGAGGCAGGTGAGACCGACGAGCTCGCCGCCCGCTTCGCCGGCACGCTGCAGTTCGGCACCGCCGGACTCCGCGGCGAGCTGGGCGCGGGCCCGATGCGGATGAACCGCTCGGTGGTCATCAGGGCCGCCGCAGGACTTGCCGCGTACCTCAAGGCCAAGGGTCAGAGCGACGGCCTGGTCGTGATCGGCTACGACGCCCGCTACAAGTCGGCCGACTTCGCCCGTGACACCGCCGCCGTGATGATCGGCGCCGGACTGCGCGCCGCCCTGCTCCCCCGCCCGCTGCCGACGCCCGTCCTCGCGTACGCCATAAGGCATCTGGGCGCCGTCGCGGGTGTCGAGGTCACCGCGAGCCACAACCCGCCGCGCGACAACGGCTACAAGGTCTACCTGGGCGACGGCTCGCAGATCGTGCCTCCGGCGGACGCGGAGATCGCCGCCGAGATCGACGCGGTGCGTTCGCTGAACGACGTCCCGCGCGCGACCGAAGGCTGGGAGGTGCTCGGCGACGAGGTCCTGGACGCGTACCTGGCCCGTACGGACGCCGTCCTGACCGCCGGCTCCCCCCGTACCGTGCGGACCGTCTACACGGCCATGCACGGCGTCGGCAAGGACGTCCTGACGGCCGCCTTCGCCCGCGCGGGCTTCCCGCCGCCGGCGCTCGTCGCCGAGCAGGCCGAGCCGGACCCGGCGTTCCCGACCGTCGCCTTCCCGAACCCGGAGGAGCCGGGCGCGATGGACCTCGCCTTCGAGGCGGCCCGCGCCGTGGACCCGGACATCGTGATCGCCAACGACCCGGACGCCGACCGCTGCGCCGTGGCCGTGCCGGACCCGACGGTCGAGGGCGGCTGGCGAATGCTGCGCGGCGACGAGGTGGGCTCGCTGCTCGCCGCGCACCTGGTGCACAAGGGTGCGCGGGGCGTGTTCGCCGAGTCGATCGTCTCCTCCTCGCTGCTCGGCCGGATCGCCGAGGCGGCGGGCGTCGGTTACGAGGAGACGCTGACCGGCTTCAAGTGGATCGCCCGTGTGGACGGCCTGCGGTACGGCTACGAGGAGGCGCTGGGCTACTGCGTCGACCCCGAGGGCGTCCGCGACAAGGACGGCATCACGGCGGCGCTGCTCATCGCCGAGCTGGCCTCGGAGCTCAAGGAGCAGGACCGTACGCTGACGGACCTGCTCGACGATCTGGCGGTGGCCCACGGGCTGCACGCCACGGACCAGCTGTCGGTGCGGGTCGAGGACCTGAGCATCATCGCGAACGCGATGAGCGCGCTGCGCTCGCGGCCGCCGGTCCACCTCGCGGGCCTGACGGTCACGACGGCGGAGGACCTGACGAAGGGCACGGAGTCGCTGCCCCCGACGGACGGTCTGCGCTACTACCTGGAGGGCGACTACAAGGCCCGGGTCATCGTCCGTCCCTCCGGCACCGAGCCCAAGCTCAAGTGCTACCTGGAGGTCGTGGTCCCGGTCGCCGACGCGAGCGAGCTGGCGGCCGCCCGCGCGAAGGGCGCCGAGGTCCTCTTCGCGATCAAGAGGGACCTGTCGGACGCGGCCGGTCTCTGAGCGTCACCTAGGCGGGGCCCGTACGGAATCGGTTCCGTACGGGCCTCGTGCCTTCCCGTGCAGCCCCCGCGCCTTCCCGTACGGGTGAATTCGGTACGGCGGTCGTCCCCGGGCGCTCAGCCGGTGGCGAGCAGGACGATCAGCAGCACGAGGCCCGCGACGGCCGGCGCGATGATCTCGTACGCCCAGCGCACCTGCGGCTCCCCCTGGGCTCCGGGGCGGGTGGCGCAGCGCTCGGCGAGATCGCGCAGGTCGGCGACCGTCTGGTCGGCCGGGGCGAGGCGGTCCTTGTCGTCCACGTGCGCGTGGACGGAGGTGCGGCCGTGCGGGTCGTCCTGGGCGGCGCGCGCCTGGCGGCGGGCCACCCGCTTGCGCTGGCGCAGCGAGACGGGGACGGCCCAGAGCTGGTACTTCGTCCCGGACCGGGTCAGCACCTCGCTGGAGTACCCGGCGCGGACGTCGGCCACCGCGGCCCAGGGCAGGACGATGGAACGGAAGGGGTTACGGATCCGGAGGCGGTCCTCGTTCGCGTTCACCACGGGCCGGATCGTGAACGCCACGACGAGCGGCACGACGAACAGCAGACCCGCCAGGGCGACCCAGGGCGCGCGCCCCTCGCCGCGGATCATCGCGTCCACACAGAACCATCCGGTCAGCCCGAGCAGCAGGACTCCGCCCGCGATGCCCATGGACGACCGGAAGACCCGGTCGGCGTAGGTCGGCTCGGCGGGCTGCTGCGGGGGCTGGGTCGTCATGGTGCCGATTCTGCCTCACCGGGTGCGGGCGGGCTCGGGCGGAGGGAGCGGCCCCGCACTCCCCCGGCGAGCCCCTTTCCGAAGAGGGGGCGCACCCCTTCCGAAGGCCCCGGCGGACCCCTTCGGAAACCGCGGGGCTGTACAGGTCGCTACGCGCGTAGATATGCTCGACTGGTGACCATGCCCACCACTGCATCCGCAGCACCCGCATTTGCCGACGTAACGACGTCCGACAGTGCGCTGCGCCGCTTCCTCCACGGGCTGCCCGGCGTCGACGCCGTCGGCCTGGAGGCGCGCGCCGCGTCCCTCGGTACCCGCTCGATCAAGACCACGGCGAAGGCGTACGCCATCGACCTGGCCATCTCCATGATCGACCTGACGACGCTCGAAGGCGCGGACACCCCGGGCAAGGTCCGGGCGCTCGCCGCCAAGGCCGTCAACCCCGACCCGTCCGACCGCACGACCCCGACGACCGCCGCGGTATGTGTCTACCCCGACATGGTGGCCACGGCGAAGGAGGCCCTGAGGGGCTCCGGCGTCAAGGTCGCCTCCGTCGCCACGGCCTTCCCGGCCGGCCGCGCCGCCCTCCCCGTGAAGCTCGCGGACACCCGTGACGCCGTCGCGGCGGGCGCCGACGAGATCGACATGGTGATCGACCGCGGCGCGTTCCTGGCGGGGAACTACATGAAGGTCTACGAAGAGATCCGGGCGGTGAAGGAGGCCTCCGGCGAGGCCCGCCTCAAGGTCATCTTCGAGACCGGCGAGCTGTCCACGTACGACAACATCCGCCGCGCCTCCTGGCTCGGCATGATGGCGGGCGCGGACTTCATCAAGACCTCGACCGGCAAGGTCGCGGTCAACGCCACCCCGGCCAACACGCTCCTGATGCTGGAGGCCGTGCGCGACTTCCGCGAGCAGACCGGTGTCCAGATCGGTGTGAAGCCGGCGGGCGGCATCCGCAACACCAAGGAAGCCATCAAGTTCCTGGTCCTGGTCAACGAGACCGTCGGCGAGGACTGGCTGGACAACCACTGGTTCCGCTTCGGTGCCTCCAGCCTGCTCAACGACCTGCTCATGCAGCGTCAGAAGCTGGCGACCGGCCGCTACTCCGGCCCCGATTACGTGACGGTGGACTGATCATCATGGCATCTGCATTCGAGTACGCACCGGCGCCCGAGTCCCGGTCCGTCGTCGACATCGCTCCCTCGTACGGCCTGTTCATCGACGGCGAGTTCGTCGACGCCGCCGACGGCAAGGTCTTCAAGACCGTCTCCCCCTCCTCCGAGGAGGTCCTCGCCGAGGTCGCCCAGGCGGGCGCCGAGGACGTCGACCGCGCGGTGAAGGCGGCCCGCAGGGCCTTCGAGAAGTGGTCGGCGCTGCCCGGCTCCGAGCGCGCCAAGTACCTCTTCCGCATCGCCCGGATCATCCAGGAGCGCAGCCGCGAGCTGGCCGTCCTGGAGACCCTGGACAACGGAAAGCCGATCAAGGAGACCCGCGACGCGGACCTCCCGCTGGTCGCCGCGCACTTCTTCTACTACGCGGGCTGGGCCGACAAGCTCGATCACGCGGGCTACGGCGCGAACCCGCGCCCGCTCGGCGTGGCCGGCCAGGTCATCCCGTGGAACTTCCCGCTGCTCATGCTGGCGTGGAAGATCGCCCCGGCGCTCGCGACCGGCAACACGGTGGTCCTGAAGCCCGCCGAGACGACCCCGCTCTCCGCCCTGTTCTTCGCGGACATCTGCCGCCAGGCCGGGCTGCCGAAGGGTGTCGTCAACATCCTTCCCGGTTACGGGGAGACGGGCGCCGCTCTGGTCGAGCACCCCGACGTGAACAAGGTCGCCTTCACCGGCTCGACCGCGGTCGGCAAGTCCATCGCGCGCTCGATCGCCGGTACGCACAAGAAGGTCACCCTGGAGCTGGGCGGCAAGGGCGCCAACATCGTCTTCGACGACGCGCCCATCGACCAGGCCGTCGAGGGCATCGTCAACGGCATCTTCTTCAACCAGGGCCAGGTCTGCTGCGCGGGCTCGCGACTCCTGGTCCAGGAGTCGATCCAGGACGAGCTGCTCGACAGCCTGAAGCGGCGGCTCTCCACCCTCCGCCTCGGCGACCCGCTGGACAAGAACACGGACATCGGCGCCATCAACTCGGCCGAGCAGCTGTCCCGTATCCACGCGCTGGTGGAGAAGGGCGAGTCGGAGGGCGCCGAGCGCTGGTCCCCGGCCTGTGAGCTGCCGTCCGCCGGCTACTGGTTCGCCCCGACGCTCTTCACGAACGTCACCCAGGCGCACATCGTCGCCCGCGACGAGATCTTCGGCCCGGTCCTGTCCGTGCTGACCTTCCGTACGCCGGACGAGGCGGTCGCCAAGGCCAACAACAGCCAGTACGGCCTGTCGGCCGGCATCTGGACGGAGAAGGGCTCGCGGATCCTCGCCGTGGCCAACAAGCTCCGGGCCGGTGTCGTCTGGGCCAACACGTTCAACAAGTTCGACCCGACCTCGCCCTTCGGCGGCTACAAGGAGTCGGGCTTCGGCCGCGAGGGCGGTCGCCACGGCCTGGAGGCGTACCTCGATGTCTGACCGTCTTTCCGTCTTCAAGACCTACAAGCTGTACGTGGGCGGGAAGTTCCCGCGTTCCGAGAGCGGCCGGGTGTACGAAGTGCAGGACAGCAAGGGCAAGTGGCTGGCCAACGCTCCCCTCTCCTCCCGCAAGGACGCCCGTGACGCGGTCGTCGCCGCGCGCAAGGCGTTCGGCGGCTGGTCGGGCGCCACGGCGTACAACCGCGGCCAGATCCTCTACCGCATCGCGGAGATGCTGGAGGGCCGCCGGGACCAGTTCGTGGCCGAGGTGGCGGACGCGGAGGGCCTGTCGAAGTCCAAGGCCGCCGCGGTCGTCGACGCGGCGATCGACCGCTGGGTCTGGTACGCGGGCTGGACGGACAAGATCGCCCAGATCGTGGGCGGTGCGAACCCGGTCGCGGGCCCGTACTTCAACCTGTCGACCCCCGAGCCCACCGGCGTCGTGACGGTCGTGGCCCCGCAGGACTCGTCCTTCCTCGGCCTGATCTCCGTCATCGCCCCGGTGATCGCGACGGGCAACACGGCCGTGGTGATCGCCTCGGAGAAGGCGCCGCTGCCGGCCCTGTCCCTGGGCGAGGTGTTGGCCACCTCCGACCTGCCGGGCGGTGTCGTCAACATCCTGTCCGGCAAGGCCTCGGAGATGGGCCCGCACCTGGCTGCCCACCAGGACGTCAACGCGATCGACCTGACGGGCGCTGACGCGGATCTGGCGCGCGAGCTCGAGATCGCGGCGGCGGACAACCTCAAGCGCGTCCTGCGCCCGCGCGCGGTGGACTTCACGGAGTCCCCGGGCACGGACCGCCTGACGGCCTTCCTGGAGACGAAGACGGTCTGGCACCCGACGGGCTCACTGGGCGCGAGCGGCTCGGCGTACTAGCACCATGACGAACGGCCCCCGGGGGTACCCGGGGGCCGTTCGTCATGCCCGCCCGTGACGCCCGCCCGTCACGTCCGGCCGCGCTCCACCAGCCCTGCCACCCCGTCCAGCACGCACTCCAGGCCCGTCTCGAACTGCCACGCCGCGTCGTCCTTGCGCGCCGCGCCCCGCGTGTAGCGGCGGTACGTCGGGTAGCGGCCCGTCTCCATCAGGTACGACATCTGCGGCGCGAGCGCCCGCCGTGTCTCGTCGGGGCTCTCCCAGCCCTGATCCCGCATGTACTGCGCCAGGGCCACCTCGGCCTGCGTCGCCCCCTGCACGTAGCTGCTGACCGCGCGGAACGCGGCCATCATCGTGTCGACGTCGAGGCCCTGCCCGTCCAGTGAAGCCAGCTGACGCTCCGCCGCGGCCATCCGGTTCGGCGTGAGCGCGAAGAGCGGCATGGGCAGCTGGGCCAGCCAGGGGTGCCGCACCATCATCGTGCGGGTCCGCACCGCGTACGCGCGCAGGGTCTCCCGCCAGCTCTCCGGCTGCTCCGCCGGCTCCATCTCGGCCGACACGCGGTCGACCATCAGCGCCCACAGGTCGTCCTTGCCGGAGACATGCCGATAGGCCGCCATGGGCGCCACACCCAGCTCGGTCGCGATCCGCCGCATGGTGACGGCGGCGAACCCCTCGCGGTCGGCCAGGTCGACGGCGACCTCGGCGATCCGCTGCGGAGTCAGGGACGCGCGTGGCGCGGCCTGCGGCCGATCCAGCCGCTCCCACAGCGAGACCTCTTCCGTCTCGTCCTCTTTCGCCACGACGACCTCCCTCTCCTCGCGTACAGCGTATGCCCGGTAGACGGCGTACACCCTTGCGTGTACGTTGTACACTCAGAAGATACGCCGTACACATTCACTTACCGGGGGACCCATGCACCCGCTCCACGTCGCCGTCGTCCAGGGCTCCACCCGCGACGGCCGCCTCGGCCCCGTCGTGGCGAACTGGCTGCTCTCGCACGCCGCCGCACGCCCCGACATGACCGTCGACCTGATCGACCTCGCCGAGACCCCGCTGCCCGCCGTCTTCCCGCAGCTCGGCCAGGCCCCGACCGCCGCGGAGGACCGCTCACTCCTCGCCGCCGTCTCCCCGCGCCTCGCCGCCGCCGACGCCTTCGTCGTCGTCACTCCCGAGTACAACCACAGCTATCCCGCCTCCCTGAAGAACGCCATCGACTGGCACAACAAGGAGTGGCACGCCAAGCCCGTCGGCTTCGTCGCGTACGGCGGCTTCTCCGCCGGCCTGCGCGCGGTCGAGCATCTGCGGGGAGTCTTCGCCGAACTGCACGCCGTCACCATCCGCGAGGCCGTCGGACTCCAGGGCGTCTGGGGGCAGTTCGACCAGGAGGGCAAGGCCACCGCCCCCGCCGCCGACGCCGCCGCCACGTCGATGCTCGACCAACTCGCCTGGTGGGCCGAGGCCCTTCGCGAGGCCCGCGCCAAGAAGCCCTACGCGGCCTGAACCATGACGACACCCCACGAATCCGAAGCGCGCATCCCCTACCTGGGGATCACCGGGCTGATGCTCGGCATCGTCCTCGCCACCCTCGACGGCACCATCGTCGGCACCGCGCTGCCCACGATCGTCGGCGAGCTCGGCGGCCTCGACCACCTCTCCTGGGTGGTCACCTCCTACCTCCTCACCACCGCCGTCGCGACCCCCCTCTGGGGCAAGATCGGCGATCTGTACGGACGTAAGGGCAGCTACCTCGCCTCCGTCGCCGTCTTCCTCCTCGGCTCGGTCCTCTCCGGGCTCGCCCAGAGCATGGGGCAGCTCATTGCGTTCCGGGCGCTCCAGGGCATCGGCGCGGGCGGTCTGATGGTGGGCGCGTTCGCGCTCATCGGGGTGCTCGTGGCGCCCCGCGACAGCGCCAAGGTGCAGTCGATCAGCGCCGCGATGCTGCCGGTCGCGTTCGTCGGCGGCCCGCTGCTGGGCGGCTTCCTCACCGACCACCTCGACTGGCGCTGGGCCTTCTACGTCAACGTGCCCGTCGGCCTCGCCGCCCTGCTCATCGTCGGAATCGGCATCCGCGTGCGCACCGAGCGGATCCGCGCCCGCGTCGACTGGCCCGGCGCCCTGCTGCTCACCCTCGGCATCCTCACCCTGACCCTCCTCGCGAGCTGGGCCGGCACCACCTACGCCTGGACCTCCCCGCAGATCCTCGGCCTGGGCGTCGTCTCGGCCGCCGCCCTCGTCCTGTTCGTACGGGTCGAGCGACGGGCCGAGGAGCCGGTCATCCCGCCCCGCCTCTTCCGCAGCCGCAACTTCGCCCTCGCCCAGCTCCTCAGTTTCCTCGTCGGAGCGGGGATGCTCGCGGCGATGAACTACCTGCCGCAGTACCTGCAGTTCGCGCGCGGCCAGTCGTCCACGGCGAGCGGGATGCTCCTGCTGCCGCTGATGCTGGGGATGCTCGTCGTCCAATTGGCGACCGGCCAGATCATCGGCCGCACCGGTCGCTACCGGATCTACCCGATCCTCGGCGGCGCCCTGATGACGGCCGGCGCGCTCGCCCTGCTCCCGCTCGGCGTCACCACCCCGACCGCCGTCGCCTCGGCGCTCACGCTCGTCATCGGGGCGGGCATGGGTTTCCTGATGCAGTCGACGCTGCTGATCACCATGAACAGCGCGGACCCGCGCGACATGGGCGCGGCGAGCGGGACCGTCACCCTCGTCCGTACGATCGGCGGCTCGCTCGGCGTCGCGATGCTGGGCGCGGTCTTCACCGCCCGCCTCGCCGGCGCGGACACCCGGCTGACCCCGGCACAGCTGAGGGAGCTGCCCGCGCCCGTACGGGAGGGGTTCGCGACGGCGGTGACGAGCGGGCTGCACGGGGTGCTCCTGGGCACGGCCGCGCTGGCCGCGCTCGCCTTCGCCGCGTCCTGGTTCGTACGGGAGATCCCCCTGCGGACCGCATCCGGGTCCGGGCAGGGGGAGGCGCCCGAGGCCGCTACGTCGTCGGAAGCAGCCCCGTCACCTCACCGACCAGCGGCAGATCGCCCAGCCCCCCGCCCTTCGTGACGTGGTCCGTCACCAGGTTGGTGCCCACGGGCTTGAAGTCGGCGACCTGAGTACCGATCCCGTTGTCCAGCGGGTCGACGCCGGTGTTCGCCAGCGGGTCGAGCTGGAGGTTGGTCAGCGGGCCGACGGCGTGGCCGGTGGCCCCGAGGGCCGCGACCGCGTCGCTGCCGGCGAGCGCGTCGACCGGCAGCGGTAGCGGGGCAGCCGCCTGGGCGCCCGCGGCGCCCAGACCGAGCACCGCCGCCCCAGCCGCCGTCGCGGTCAGCCCGGCCTTCAGCAGGGCGCCGCGGCGGGAGGTCCTGGATTCCTTGTGACGCGCCATGAGAGTCCTTCAGCGTTGGGTAATCGCGGAGACACCGAGCGTAGTTGAGGTGTGATGCTCGATACCAACCCTCTCCCTCGGGGGTCCCCTGCCCGGGGGAATGCTTCACACTGGTGTCCCGTGAGTTCCCTACCGATCCCGACCCGTGTCGTCCTGCTCGCGGGCCCCTCAGGCTCCGGCAAGTCGTCCCTCGCCGCCGTCACCGGCCTCCCGGTCCTGCGCCTCGACGACTTCTACAAGGAGGCCGACGACCCGACCCTCCCGCTCGTCGCGGGCAGCGCCGACATCGACTGGGACTCCCCGCACTCCTGGGACGCGGACGCCGCCGTCGCGGCGATCGTGGAGCTGTGCCGTACGGGCCGTACGGACGTCCCCGTGTACGACATCGCCACCAGCTCGCGCGTGGACCGCGAAGCCCTCGACATCGGCCGGACGCCGCTGTTCGTCGCGGAGGGGATCTTCGCCGCGGACATCGTGGAGCGCTGCCAGGACCTCGGCGTCCTGGCCGACGCGCTGTGTCTGCGCGGCCGCCCCTCGACGACGTTCCGCCGCCGGCTCCTCCGGGATCTCAAGGAGGGCCGCAAGTCGGTCCCGTTCCTGCTGCGCCGCGGCTGGCGCCTGATGCGCTCCGAGCGCTCCATCGTGGCCCGCCAGACGGAGCTGGGCGCCCACCCCTGCGCCAAGGACGAGGCCCTGGGCCGCCTGGCGGCGGCAGCGGCCGGCCGCCACCGGACCCCGGCGGCACGTTCGTAACGACGGCCGGGACAACGAGAAACGCGGGTCGTACAAGCCCCCCCGGCTTGTCCGACCCGCGCAGTTTCCCCCGTACCCCCGTACGTCCCCCGTTGCCCCCCTGCCTTCAGGCCACCAGCTCGCCGAAGGACTCCTCCTCGTCACGGCCGAAGCTCAGGACCTCGTCCTCGCGCAGCCGGCGCAGGGAGCGCCAGATGCTCGACTTCACCGTGCCGACACTGATGTCCAGGATCTCCGCGATCTCCGGATCCGTACGGCCCTCGTAGTAGCGCAGCACCAGCATCGTGCGCTGGAGCTCCGGCAGACGGGCCAGCGCCTGCCAGAGGACCGCGCGCAGTTCGGTGCCCCGCATCGCGTCCGTGTCGCCCGCCGTCTCCGGCAGCTCCTCGGTCGGGTACTCGTTGAGCTTGCGCCGGCGCCAGGCGCTGATGTGCAGATTCGTCATGGTGCGGCGCAGATAGCCGCCCACCGCCGCCTTGTCGCTGATCCGGTCCCAGGCGCGGTACGTCGAGAACAGCGCGCTCTGGAGCAGGTCCTCCGCCTCGAAACGGTCACCGGTCAGGTGGTAGGCGGTGGCGTACAGGGAGGCGCGACGCTCCTGGACGTAGGCGGTGAACTCCGCCTCCGACAGAGACTGTCGCTCCCCCGTGACCTCCCCGTACGCCGCTCCCCCGTCAGCCACGGCGACCATGTACGGCGCCTTGTGCTGACGCCCGACGCTGCGAACGCACCCCCGCCCGTTCACCGCGCCGGACTTCTCCGGGCTCCGCACGACGACATCGTGGAGACGCGTGACTACTGCGCTCGAGGTGGTGCTGTGCAGTGCGTTCATCTCGCGCCCCCCGTCGGTTGGAGTGGGTTTCTGTCCGTGTGCCAAGAAGCTTGCCCGGCCCACTTCATCGCGGTGTCCGCCGACTGTCACAGCCGTGTCACAGGGGCCGATACCGCCGCACAGTCGAACTCCGATGGCTCATGGGACAGAATGGCGTCCGTGCCTTTCCTGTTGCTGATCGAGGACGACGACGCCATCCGCACGGCCCTCGAGCTCTCCCTGTCACGCCAGGGCCACCGAGTGGCCACCGCGGCGACGGGCGAGGACGGCCTGAAACTGCTCCGCGAGCAGCGTCCGGACCTGGTCGTCCTGGACGTCATGCTGCCCGGGATCGACGGCTTCGAGGTGTGCCGGCGCATCCGGCGCACCGACCAGCTGCCGATCATCCTGCTGACCGCGCGGAGCGACGACATCGATGTGGTCGTCGGCCTGGAGTCCGGAGCGGACGACTATGTCGTCAAGCCGGTCCAGGGGCGGGTCCTCGACGCCCGGATCCGGGCCGTACTGCGGCGCGGGGAGCGGGAGTCCACGGACTCGGCGACGTTCGGCTCGCTCGTCATCGACCGTTCGGCGATGACGGTGACGAAGAACGGGGAGGATCTCCAGCTCACGCCGACCGAGCTGCGACTGCTCCTGGAGCTGAGCCGGCGGCCCGGACAGGCCCTGTCGCGCCAGCAGTTGCTGCGCCTCGTCTGGGAGCACGACTACCTGGGCGACTCGCGTCTGGTCGACGCCTGCGTCCAGCGTCTGCGCGCCAAGGTGGAGGACGTGCCGTCCTCGCCGACCCTGATCCGTACCGTGCGCGGCGTCGGCTACCGACTGGACGTCCCTGCGTGAGAAGAGGGATGTTCGCGGGGCTGCGCTTCACCAGCCTGCGGCTGCGGCTGGTCGTCGTCTTCGCCCTCGTGGCGCTGACGGCCGCCGTGTCCGCCTCCGGGATCGCGTACTGGCTGAACCGCGAGGCGGTCCTGACCCGCACCCAGGACGGCGCGCTGAACGACTTCCGGCAGGAGATGCAGAACCGGGCGGCGACGCTGCCACTGCAGCCCACCGAGGAGGACCTGCGGCGTACGGCCGAGCAGATGGCCGGCGGCAGCTCGGGCTACAGCGTGCTGCTGCTCGGGGAGCGTGCGGCGGGCAAGCCGATCATCGGGGCCTCCAACCCGGACACCTTCACGCTGGCCGACGTACCGGACGCGCTGCGGGACCAGGTGGAGACCGAGCAGCCCCTCACGGACGGCAACGCCTTTCCGTACCACCTGTTCTGGCAGCGCACCCAGCGTGGTCAGACGCCGTACCTGGTCGGCGGGGCGAAGGTCGACGGCGGCGGGCCCACCGGCTACATGTTCAAGTCGCTGGACGCCGAGCGGGCGGACCTGAACTCGCTGGCCTGGTCCCTGGGGATCGCGACCGCGCTCGCGCTGGTCGGCTCCGCGCTCCTCGCGCAGGCCGCCGCCACGACCGTCCTGCGGCCGGTGCACCGGCTCGGCGAGGCGGCCCGGCAGCTGGGCGAGGGGAAGCTCGACACCCGGCTGCGGGTCTCGGGCACGGACGAACTGGCCGATCTGTCACGGACGTTCAACGGCGCCGCGGAGTCCCTGCAGAAGAAGGTCGACGACATGAGCGCACGGGAGGAGTCCAGCCGGCGCTTCGTTGCGGACATGTCCCACGAGCTGCGCACCCCCCTGACCGCGCTGACCGCCGTCACCGAGGTCCTGGAGGACGAGCAGGACACCCTCGACCCGATGATCGCGCCGGCCGTGGCGCTCGTGGTCAGCGAGACGCGGCGACTGAACGACCTGGTGGAGAACCTGATGGAGGTGACCCGCTTCGACGCGGGCACCGCGCGGCTCGTCCTCGACGACGTCGATGTCGCCGACCAGGTGACCGCGTGCATCGACGCCCGGGCCTGGCTGGACGCCGTGGAGCTGGACGCCGAGCGCGGGATCATGGTGCGGCTCGACCCGCGCCGGCTCGACGTGATCCTGGCGAACCTCATCGGCAACGCGCTCAAGCACGGCGGATCGCCGGTGCGGGTCGCGATCCGTACGGAGGACGGGGAGCTGGTGATCGAGGTACGGGACCACGGTCCGGGCATCCCGGAGGAGGTCCTGCCGCATGTCTTCGACCGCTTCTACAAGGCGAGCGCGTCCCGGCCGCGCTCGGAAGGCAGCGGTCTGGGTCTGTCGATCGCCATGGAGAACGCGCTGATCCACGGCGGTTCGATCACCGCCGCGAACTCGCCGGACGGCGACGGCGCGGTGTTCGTCCTGCGCCTTCCGCAGGACGCCGATGCCGACGCGGACGCCGACGCGGCCGACGGCGGCGAGCAGGGCGAGGTGGAGGAGAGTTGAGCCGTCTTCGCCGTACGGGAGTCCTGGCGGCGGCCGTCGTGGCCGTCGCGCTCGCCTCCGGATGCGGGATCAGGACGACATCGGTGCCCGTGGACGCGGGTCCGGCGCCTTCACGGGTGCCGTGCAGCGTGTCGGGCGACGAGGTCGCCACGCAGTCCACGGGGATGCCGGTCCAGGTCTTCCTGCTGTGCGGTTCGCAGCTGGAGGCGGTGGACCGCAGGTCGCCGCTGCCCGAGGAGAAGGCCGACGGGGACCCGGTGCGGATCGCGTCGACGCTGCTCACGCAGCTGCTGAGCGAGCCGTCGGACAGCGAGCGGGAGGCCGGGTTCTCCACGGCGGTGAAGGGGCCGCTGGTCGTCACCGGCGGCCACAAGGGCGATCCCGCGGACACGCTGCGGCTGAGCAGGCAGCCGGAGGACCTGACGCCGACGGCCCTCGCGCAGATCGTCTGCACCTTCGCCCGGAGCTCGGCAGGCGCGGGCGGGGACACGGTGGTCCTCGGCGGACCCGGCGGCTATCCGCCGCACCGCTACCGGTGCACCCCCGAGCTGAGGGAACGCCCCGAGTCGGCCGCCCCGACGGTGGCGGCGCCGGAGCCGTCGGCCTCCTGAGGCGAGCCGCCGCGGAAGCTCCAGGCCTCCTGAGCCGAGCCGCCCTCGTCTCCCGAAGTGAGACGTCACGTGGGCGGCGGAACCGATTCCGGCACGGGGCGCGTCTTGGGGGGCGTGCAGCGTCAAGGTTCGGGCGGCAGTGCCGCCATGGTCGTACGCGTGGCGGGGTTCGCCTTCCTCCTCGCGCATCTGCTCCTCGTCGCCTGGGTGACGCTCCGCCCACGCGACGTGGCCTGGGTGACCGCGCCGAACCTGACCCCACTCGCCGGGATCAAGGCGGATCTGGCGCTCGGCCCTGCCGAGGCGGCCCGGCGGATCGGCGAGGGACTGCTGCTCCTGGCCCCGCTCGGTGTCCTGCTCCCGATGGCGGACGGACGGCTCCATGTGTCGCCGCTGGCCTCCCTGGCCCGTACCGTCGCCGCCGGAGCGCTGGTCTCCCTCGCCGTCGAACTGCTCCAGACCGCCGTGCCGGGGCAGGTCGTGGACGTGGACTCACTGCTCCTGAACACCGCCGGGGTGGCGTTGGCCCATCTGCTCGTGGTCCCGGCGGGCCGGGCGCGGCTGCGTCGCAGGAGGGACCCCCGGGCGGGCCGGTCCCCCTCCGGGACCAGGCGGGGCCGGGGTTCGGCCCTGCTGCGGGATGAGGGTTCTCAGGGGGCTACCCCGACGATTCCCAGGGTCGGGATCGCCCCGTAGACCGACGCTTTGTCCCCCCGTCCGGCGCGACCATGGAGTCATCGGGAGCCCGACGGAGCGGCTCCCGGGAGATACCTCTCGAAGGAGCCCACCATGGCCGCACTTGCCCGCCCCCGTGACGGACGCATGATCGGCGGAGTGTGCGCAGCGCTGGCACGGCGCTTCGGCACCTCGGCCACCACCATGCGGGTCATCTTCCTCGTCTCGTGCCTGCTGCCCGGTCCGCAGTTCCTGCTGTACCTGGCGCTGTGGCTGCTGCTGCCGGAGGAGAAGTCGGCGAGCACGGCCTGGTAGGGGCACAGGACGCACGGACGCCGATGGGGCGCGTACCCGGACCGGGTGCGCGCCCCATCGGCGTGTGGGGTGGTGTGCGTGATCAGCCGATCGGCAGACCGTTCAGCGGCAGGCCGTTCAGCGGCAGGCCGCCGAGCAGGCCACCGACCGGGGTGTTGCCGAGCGCGCCGGTGGCGCCGTCGAGCGGGGCGTGCTCGATGGCCTGGCCGGCGGCGGCCGGGAGGGTCTTGACGCCCTGGTCGACGGCGGCCTCGCCGCCCAGGAGGGACTCGGCGGCGCCGTCGGGCAGCTCGGTGAGGCCGTCGCCCAGCGGCACGGTCTGGGTGACCAGGCCGAGCGCGTCGGGGGCGGCGGGCAGCGACGGTGCGGCGGCGGCCGAGCCGGCGGCGGCAGCGGCGAAAGCGGCACCGAGAGCGGCGACACCGAGCGTCTTGGCGGCAGACTGCTTCATCAGAGAATCATCCTTGAGGATCTTGGGGATCTTGGAGCTTCGGGAAAAGCAGGGTCTTGCAGGGATTGCAGAGCGGCTTTGCAAACCAGCCATTCACTTGACACTCGAGCAAACACCGAAATGCGGCCGGAGGTCACGCCTCCGGCCGCCCCGACTCCTCGTCCGAACCCCTCCCGCGCCCCGCCCTCACTCCGCCTGAGCGGAAGAAGCGCTGGTCGCAGCGGTCTGCTGGAACAGCCATTCGGACTTCAACTCGGCATATCCGGGCTTGATCACTTCATTGATCATCGCGAGGCGTTCATCGAAAGGAATGAACGCTGATTTCATCGCATTGACCGAGAACCACGCCATGTCGTCGAGCGTGTATCCGAACGCCTCGACCAGCAGCTCGAATTCCCGGCTCATGCTCGTCCCGCTCATGAGGCGGTTGTCGGTGTTGACGGTCGCCCGGAAGTGCAGCTTGCGGAGCAGACCGATGGGGTGCTCCGCGATGGAGGCCGCGGCCCCGGTCTGGAGGTTGGAGGTCGGGCACATCTCCAGCGGGATCCGCTTGTCCCGTACGTACGCGGCGAGCCGGCCGAGCGCCACCGAGCCGTCCTCGGCGACCTCGATGTCGTCGATGATGCGGACGCCGTGCCCCAGCCGGTCGGCGCCGCACCACTGCAGGGCCTGCCAGATGGACGGCAGGCCGAAGGCCTCGCCGGCGTGGATGGTGAAGTGGTTGTTCTCGCGCTTCAGGTACTCGAAGGCGTCGAGGTGCCGGGTGGGCGGGTAACCGGCCTCGGCGCCCGCGATGTCGAAGCCGGTTACACCGGAGTCGCGGTAGCGGTTGGCGAGTTCGGCGATCTCCAGGGCACGGGCGGCGTGCCGCATGGCGGTGAGCAGGGCGCCGACGCGGATGCGGTGGCCGCCGGCCCTGGCCCGCCGCTCGCCTTCGCGGAAGCCCTCGTTGACGGCCTCGACGACCTCCTCCAGGGTGAGCCCGGCCTCCAGATGCTGCTCGGGGGCGTAGCGCACCTCGGCGTAGACGACGCCGTCCTCGGCAAGGTCGACCGCGCACTCGGCGGCGACCCTGAAGAGGGCATCGCGGGTCTGCATGACGGCGCAGGTGTGCGCGAAGGTCTCCAGATACCGCTCCAGCGAGCCGGAGTCGGCGGCCTCGCGGAACCAGATGCCGAGCTTGTCGGGTTCGGTCTCGGGGAGGTTGTCGTAGCCCTGCTCGAGGGCGAGGTCGATGATCGTGCCGGGGCGCAGTCCGCCGTCGAGGTGATCGTGGAGGAGCACCTTCGGGGCGCGGCGGATCTGGTCCGCGGTGGGGACGTTGGGGATCTGGCTCGTCATTGCCGCACTCTAGCCCCTACGCGCGTAGAGCGCCCCTCCTCAACTCGCTTGTCGATACGTAACAGTGACCGCGCGTACGGATGGCGTACACCTCGGCTTCTGAGACTGTTCTGCCATGGCGCACTCCGCACTCGTAGGGACTGCCGGCAGCCGGACACCCCGGCTCGGACGGCCCATCGGCGCATCGCACCCCGGTTCGGCGGTGGGCGGTGTGGTCCTGCTTCTCCCGGACGGGGAGGTGACCTCCGCGCGGGGGGCCTCGGTACGGGCCCATGCGGCGCTGCTGCCGCTGGGGCGGCGACTTGCCGCGGCGGGGCGCGCGGACGGTCTCGTGGTGCACGTGGTGCGCTACCGGGGGCGCGGCTGGAACGGTACGGACGCCCAGTTGGCCGGGGACGCATCCTGGGCGGTGGCGGAGGCGGTACGGCGCTACGGTGACGTCCCTGTCTGTCTGGCGGGCCACGGGATGGGCGCGCGGGCCGCGCTGCGGGCGGGCGGGCACACGGCGGTCGACGCGGTGCTCGCGCTGGCCCCCTGGCTGCCGGAGGACGACGTGGCGGCGGAGCCGGAGCCGGTGCGCCAGCTGGTGGGGCGCCGGGTGCTGATCGCGCACGGCACGAACGACGCCCGGACGGATCCGGAGCTGTCGTACCGGCTCGCGGAGCGGGCGAAGAAGTCGAACCGCGACACCTGCCGCTTCGAGGTGCACTCGGACGGCCATGCGCTGCGCCAGTACCACGACGAAATCCGGGCCCTGGCCGCGGACTTCGTCCTCGGCTCGCTCTTCACCCACCCTTATGCCCGCCCGGTCGCCGACGCTCTGGCGGCCCCGCCTCCGCTGGGCCTGCGGATGCCCCTGGCGGCGGGGTTCGGCCGCGGGCCGCGCCGCTAGGTCGTCACTCCGGCAGCAGGCTGCCCCGTTTGCTCAGCAGGAACTTCTTGAAGGCCGCCACCGGCGCCGTGTCCGGGTGGCCGTCGAGCCAGGCGACGCCGATCTCGCGGACGGCGCGCGGGGCCGTCACCGTGAGTTCGACGACGCCGGGGCGCGGGACGGCCGGCGGGGGCAGCAGGGCGACGCCGAGGCCGGCCGCGACCAGCCCGCGCAGGGTCTCGGCCTCCTCGCCCTCGAAGGCGACGCGCGGTGTGAACCCGGCCTCGGCGCACAGGTCGTCGGTGATGCGGCGCAGCCCGTAACCGGGCTCCAGGGTCACGAAGGTCTCCTCGGCGGCCTCCGCGAGCCGCACCCGCTTGCGCGAGGCGAGCCGGTGGTCGTCGGGGACCACGAGCCGCAGACGCTGCTCGTCGATGCGGCGGGCGACCAGATCCGGGGCATCGGGCACCGGCGAGGTCAGGCACAGGTCCAGGTCACCCGCCCGCAGCCGCTCGATCATCGCCTCGCCGTAGTTCTGGACGAGGGTGAAGCGGATCCGGGGGTGGTCGACCCGGAAGGCGCGGATGAGTCCGGGGACGGTCTCCGAGCCCATGGTGTGCAGGAACCCGAAGGCGACCCGTCCCGCCGCCGGGTCCGCGTCCGCCCGTACGGAGTCGGCCGCCCGCTCCACCTCGGCGAGCGCCCGCTCGGCCGAGGCGTAGAAGGTGCGGCCCGCCGGGGTGAGCGAGACCGTGCGGCCCTTGCGGGCGAAGAGCGCCACCCCGAGGTCCTGTTCCAGCCGGACCATCGCCCGTGACAGCGTCGACTGCGGCACCCCCATCTCGGCCGCCGCCCTGGTCACATGCTCGTGCCGGGCCACCGCCGCGAAGTACGCGAGCCGAGGCGCGAGCAGCAACCCCATGTCTTCTTCGTAACTACTCGGTGACAGCCGACCCTGTGACCTGTACTCATGCACCATGGGAACGATTACAGCAGTTCCGTGCATTGGACGCATGAAATGAATCGTCCTACGTTCGAGACATGCCTTCCGCCAGTACCAAGGCGGCCGCCACCAGCACGGCCGCCGACACCCGCCTGACTCCCGGTGCCTCCGGCTACCGCCGTATGAGCTTCGCCCTCTTCGCCGCCGGACTCGCCACCTTCGCTCTCCTCTACTCCACCCAGGCCCTCCTCCCCGCGATCTCGGCGGAGTTCGGCGCCACCGCCTCCGCGGCCTCCTGGACGGTCTCCGCCGCCACCGGTGCGCTCGCCCTCCTCGTCCTCCCGCTGAGCGCCCTCTCCGAGCGCCTCGGGCGGCGCACGATGATGACGTGGTCGCTCGCCGTCGCGGTGATCGTCGGACTCCTCGTCCCCTTCGCCCCGAATCTTGAGTGGCTGATCGCCCTGCGCGCGGTCCAGGGCGCGGCGCTCGCGGGTCTGCCCGCCTCCGCCATGGCGTTCCTCGCCGAGGAGGTGCGGCCGAAGGCGCTGGTCGCCGCGATCGGTCTCTTCGTCGCGGGCAACTCCATCGGCGGCATGAGCGGCCGGATCGTCACCGGCTGGGCGTCCCAGATGTGGGGCTGGCGCGCGGGGCTCCTCGCGGTCGGTCTGATGGCGGTGGCCTGCGCGGTCGTCTTCCGTCTGCTGCTCCCCAAGGCCCGTCACTTCACGCCCGGTTCGCTGAACCCGAAGGCACTGGCCAAGACGGTCCGCACCCACCTCGCCGACCCGCTGCTGATGCGCCTGTACGCGATCGGCGCGCTGTTCATGACGGTGTTCGGCGCGGTGTACACCGTGATCGGCTACCGCCTGGTCGAGGCCCCGTTCTCGCTCCCGCAGGGTGTGGTCGGCTCGATCTTCCTGGTCTACCTCGTCGGTACGGTCTCCTCGGCCGCCGCCGGGAAGCTGGTCGGCCGCCTCGGCCGGCGCGGGGCGCTCTACCTGGCCGTCGGCACGACCGCGGCGGGCCTGCTGCTCTCGCTCGCCGACGACCTCGCCGCCGTCCTGCTCGGCCTGGTCCTGATCACGGCCGGCTTCTTCGCCGGACACGCGGTCGCCTCCTCCTCGGTGAGCCGTACGGCCAAGACCGGCCGCGCGCAGGCGTCGGCGCTCTACCAGTCCGCGTACTACCTGGGCAGCAGCGCGGGCGGCACGCTCGGCGCGATCGCCTTCCACTCCGGCGGCTGGGCCGGCACGGTCCTCCTCGGCCTGGTCGCGGTCCTCGGCGTCGTGTCGATCACGCTCTACGGCAGCCACAGCGCGCGGGTGGCGGCGCGCGCCGAGGCCCGCTGCCCCCGGCTCCGTACAGCTCACTGAATCCGTCCCGGATCCGTACAACCGCACCGCTCCCCCGATCGTCCTAAGTCTTAGGACTCTAGGGGGAGTTGGTGATCATGAACCGGATCCAAGCGCGTGCCCTGGCCGCCCTCGGCATCACCTCCATGGTGGTGCCGCTGACGGTCGCTCTCGGCGCGGCACCGGCGCAGGCGGCCTCGTGCAACGTGACGACGGGGCCGTACCAGAAGCAGGTGGAGAAGTTCCTGGGGCGGACGGTGGACGGGCGGCAGTCGCTCGCCGACTGCAAGGCGATCCAGGCGTTCCAGTACAGGTACGGCATCACCCCGACGCAGGGGTACGCCGGTCCGCTGACCTGGCGGACGATGTCCACGATGCTGGCGCAGAAGGCGGCCGGGAAGAACCCGAACGCGGCCGGTAAGTGCCCGACCAACAAGGGCCGGATCGCCTGCGTCGACCTGACGCGGCAGCTGACCTGGATCCAGGACGGCGCGCGGCTGAAGTACGGCCCGGTGCCCGTCCGTACGGGAAAGGACGGGACCGAGACCCGTACCGGCCTCAAGAGGATCTACTGGCGCAACATCAACCACTGGTCGACGATCTACCACGTGTCCATGCCGTACTCGCAGTTCTTCGACGGCGGGCAGGCGTTCCACTCCACCACCAAGTCCATGTGGAACCCGCCGGGTTCGGGCGGCTGCGTCAACATGCGTCCGGCCGATGCCAAGGCGTACTGGAACCTGCTCAGGAACGGCGACGACGTGTACGTCTACGGACGGAAGCCCGGAACCTGACCCCGGCTGTCAGTGGGCTGCGGTAGCTTCCCCTCATCGGCACAGCACCGGTGCCGGTGAGGGGCGAGTGGGGTGGACCTGCATGAGTGACCTGGCGACCGCGGACCGGAACTCCGAACTGGAGAAGTACCGCACGGAGCTGACCGGTTACTGCTACCGGATGCTCGGCTCCTCGTTCGAGGCCGAGGACGCCGTACAGGACACGATGGTCCGCGCCTGGCGGTCCATCGACTCCTTCGAGGGGCGCTCGTCGCTGCGCTCCTGGCTGTACCGCATCGCGACCAACGTCTGCCTCGACTCGCTGAACGCGGGCAACCGGCGGGCCCGGCCGATGGATCTGACCGCCGCGACACCGGTCGCGCAGGCGCAGCTGAACGCCCGGCCGGAGATCACCTGGCTGGAGCCGGTGCCGGACGGGCGGGTGCTGCCGTCGGTGGCCGACCCGGCGGACACGGCGGTGTCCCGCGAGACCGTACGGCTCGCGTTCGTCGCCGCGCTGCAGCATCTGCCGCCGAAGCAGCGGGCCGTGCTGATCCTGCGCGAGGTGCTGGCCTGGAAGGCGAGCGAGGTCGCGGAGCTGCTCGACACCACGGTCGCCTCGGTGAACAGCGCGCTCCAGCGGGCGCGCGCCACGATCGCGGAGAACGAGCCGACGCTCTCGGACACCGCGGACCCGTTGGACGAGGAGCAGAAGGAGCTCCTGGAGCGCTATGTCGCCGCCTTCGAGGGGTACGACATGAAGGCGCTGACGGCGCTCCTGCACGAGGACGCGACGATGTCCATGCCGCCGTACGACCTGTGGCTGCGGGGACACGACGACATCGTGGGCTGGATGCTCGGGGTCGGCGAGGTCTGCTCGGGCTCGAAGCTGGTGCCGACCGTGGCGAACGGCTCGCCGGCGTTCGCGCAGTACCACCCGGACCCGGAGGGCGGTTACAGCCCGTGGGCGCTGATCGTCCTGGAGCTGCGGGACGGCAAGGTCGGTGGGATGGACTTCTTCCTGGACACCAAGCGGTGGTTCCCGCTCTTCGACCTGCCGGAGCGGCTGGAGGCGTAGGGCCGAAGCGGCTCACAGAAGCGTGTCGGCGAGGCCGACGAGTTCGAGGAGCAGGCGCAGCTCGCCGCCGGCGCCTTGGAACCGCAGCCGGTGCCCGAGGCGCCCGGCGGCGAGCTTCAGCCGGGCCAGGGCGTTCACGGCCGCGAGATCGGCATGGGTGAGCCCGCCGACGTCGCAGACCACGTCGGTGGGCGGCCAGCGTTCCAGTACGGCGCACAGCCGGGCGATCTCGTCCGGGGTGGCCCGGGCGGCAAGGGTCAGTACGAGCGGTTGGCTGGTGTCCACACCAAGGAGACCTGCGCCACGGCCGGAACTCATCGGAACCCCTAGGCTGCGGCGCATGACTCAAGATCCTTTGCCCCCCGTCGAGCTTGTGATCTTCGACTGTGACGGCGTCCTGGTGGACAGCGAGCGGATCTACTGCCGGGTCGACCGCGAGGTCTTCGCCTCACTCGGCGCGGAATTCACCGAGGCCGAGGTCGTCGAGCAGTTCGTCGGCACGTCGAGCGAGATGCTCACGGCGATCCTCGAGGCGCGACTCGGGCGGCCTCTGGAGCCGGGCTGGCACCGGGCGTACAAGCACCTGTACGACCAGGCGCTGGATGCCGAACTGACGGTGGTCGAGGGCGTCATGGACGCGCTCGACCAGCTGCACGTCCCGTTCTGCCTGGCGTCGAACGGCAGCCACGCCACGATCCGCCGGAACCTCACGCGGGTCGGCCTGCTGGACCGTTTCGAGGACCGGATCTTCAGCGCCCGCGACGTCGCGCGAGGCAAGCCTGCGCCCGATCTCTTCCTCCACGCCGCGGCCACGACGGGCGTCCCGCCCGAGCACTGCGCGGTGGTCGAGGACAGCCCGTACGGCGTCCAGGCGGCCCGCGCTGCCGGCATGCGGGCCTTCGGCTACTGCGGGGGTCTGACGCGGGCGGACCGGCTGATGGGGCCGCGGACGCTGGTCTTCGACGACATGCGTGAGTTGCCGAAGCTGCTCGGGGAGCTGTCGTAGTACCGAACGGGACCGGCGGATCCGCCGGTCCCGTTCGTACGACGCGGGAGTGACCTCAGGCGATGCGGTCCAGGACGATCGGGTTCGGGGTGAACGCCGTGCCCTCCGGGGCGATGTCCCAGGCGCCGTCCAGGGACTTCAGGGCGTAGTCGAACTTCTCCGGGGTGTCCGTGTGCAGGGTCACCAGCGGCTGGCCCGCCGTGACCGTGTCGCCCGGCTTGGCGTGGAGCTCAACGCCCGCGCCGGCCTGGACCGGGTCCTCCTTGCGGGCGCGGCCGGCGCCGAGGCGCCAGGCGGCGATGCCGATGTCGTAGGCGTCGAGGCGGGTGAGCACGCCCGAGGACGGAGCCATGACGACCTGGTGCTCGCGGGCGACCGGGAGGGTCGCGTCCGGGTCGCCGCCCTGGGCCGCGATCATGCGGCGCCAGACGTCCATCGCCGAGCCGTCGGCCAGCGCCTTCGCCGGGTCCGCGTCCTTGATCCCGGCCGCGTCGAGCATCTCGCGCGCCAGCGCGATCGTCAGCTCGACGACGTCCGCCGGGCCGCCGCCCGCCAGGACCTCGACGGACTCGCGGATCTCGAGGGCGTTGCCGGCCGTGAGGCCGAGCGGGGTGGACATGTCGGTGAGCAGGGCGACCGTCTTCACGCCGCTGTCCGTGCCGAGGCCGACCATCGTGTGGGCCAGCTCCTGGGCGTCCGCGAGGTTCTTCATGAAGGCGCCGGTGCCGACCTTGACGTCCAGGACGAGCGAACCGGTGCCCTCGGCGATCTTCTTCGACATGATCGAGGACGCGATCAGCGGGATCGCCTCCACCGTGCCCGTCACGTCGCGCAGGGCGTAGAGCTTCTTGTCGGCGGGGGCCAGACCGTCGCCCGCCGCGCAGATGACCGCGCCGGTCGTGTCGAGGACGTGCAGCATCTCCTCGTTGGAGAGCAGCGCGCGCCAGCCCGGGATGGACTCCAGCTTGTCGAGCGTGCCGCCGGTGTGGCCGAGGCCCCGGCCCGACAGCTGCGGCACGGCCGCGCCGCAGGCCGCGACGAGCGGGGCGAGCGGAAGGGTGATCTTGTCGCCGACGCCGCCGGTGGAGTGCTTGTCGGAGGTCGGACGGGAGAGGGACGAGAAGTCCATGCGCTCGCCGCTGGCGATCATCGCCGCGGTCCAGCGGGCGATCTCGCCGCGGTTCATGCCGTTGAGCAGGATCGCCATGGCCAGGGCCGACATCTGCTCGTCCGCGACCTCGCCGCGGGTGTAGGCGTCGATGACCCAGTCGATCTGCTCGGGGCTCAGCTCACCCTTGTCCCGCTTGGTGCGGATGACGGAGATGACGTCCATGTGGTGCCTCTTTCTACGCGCATAGAGGGGGAAAGGAGGAGCGGCCCTTCCCATCGTGCCGGAAGGGCCGCTCCGAGGTCCTACTTGGCGAGGTGGTCGGGGCCGAACGCCTGCGGCAGCATCTCCGCCAGCGTCAGGAGTCCCTCCGGGGTCTCCACTACGAGTTCGGGGCCGCCGAACTCGTACAGCAGCTGCCGGCACCGACCGCACGGCACCAGCGGGCCGCCCAGGCCGTCCACGCAGACGAAGTGGGTCAGCCGGCCGCCGCCGGTCGCCTGGAGCTGCGAGACGAGCCCGCACTCCGCGCACAGCCCGAGGCCGTACGAGGCGTTCTCCACGTTGCAGCCGGAGACCACCCGCCCGTCGTCGACGAGCGCGGCGGCGCCGACCGGGTAGCCCGAGTACGGGGCGTACGCCCGGGACATGGCCTCCCGCGCGACCTCCCGCAGGGCCTCCCAGTCAGGCGCCTGGGCGCTGGGCGTCACTTGCCCTCGCCCTTGCGGTAGCGCATGCCGTCCGCCTTGGGCATCCGCAGACGCTGCGCCGACAGCGACAGCACCAGCAGCGTGACCACGTACGGCGTGGCGCTGACGAACTCGACCGGGACCGTCTCCGTGCCGAGGTACCAGATGAACACGCCGACGGCGATGACGGTGCTGATCTGGGCGGTGATCCAGCGCTTCTTGTACGCCTTCCACGCGGCGATGGCCACGAGCGCCGCGAACAGCAGCAGGAGCAGCGCGTGCACGGACTCGCCGCCACTGCGCAGCTGGAGCGCGTCGGCGAAGCCGAACAGGCCCGCGCCCATGGCGAGGCCGCCCGGCCGCCAGTTACCGAAGATCATCGCCGCGAGGCCGATGTATCCACGGCCACCGGTCTGGCCCTCGTTGTAGATGTGCGAGGTGACCAGCGACAGGAACGCGCCACCGAGACCGGCGAGACCGCCGGAGACGATCACGGCGATGTACTTGTACTTGTAGACGTTGACGCCAAGGGACTCCGCGGCGATCGGGTTCTCACCGCAGGAGCGCAGCCGCAGACCGAACGAGGTCTTCCACAGCACGAAGAACGTGCCGATCACCAGCAGCACGGCGAGGATCGTGACCACCGACAGGTTGGTGACCAGACCGCCGAGGATGCCGGCGATGTCCGAGATCAGGAACCAGTGGTGCTTCTCGATGTCGGCCAGCCAGTCGGAAAGCCCCGGGATGGTGACCGAGGTGATCTCGTCGGCCGGCGGGGACTGCTTGGGGCTGCCGCCCTTGGCCGCCGCCTCCCCACTGTTGAACCACAGCTTGGCGAAGTAGGTGGTGATACCGACCGCGAGGATGTTGATCGCGATACCGGAGATGATGTGGTCGACGCCGAAGGTGACGGTGGCGACCGCGTGCAGCAGACCGCCGAACATGCCGCCCACGATGCCGGCGAGGATGCCGATCCAGGGGCTGGTCTGCCAGCCGGCCCAGGCACCGAAGAAGGTGCCGAGGATCATCATGCCTTCGAGGCCGATGTTGACCACGCCCGCGCGCTCGGACCACAGGCCACCGAGACCGGCGAGGCCGATCGGCACGGCGAGCGAGAGCGCGGCGCCGATCTGGCCGGCCGAGGTGAGGTCCTGCGCGCCGGTGATGGCGCGGACGGCGGAGAGGGCGATGAGCCCGCCCGCGACGATCAGCAGGATCCAAGGAAGCGAGAGGCGGGTGCGGCCGCCCTTGCCGCCGGCCGCCTTGGGCGCGGCGGGCGGCGGGGTGGAAGTCGCCGTGGCGGTCACGCCGACACCTCCGTCGTGTTGTTGGAACGGGCCTGGGCCGCGAGCTTCTCGCCGACCTGACGCTGCTGGCGCTTGATGCCGTAGCGGCGGACGACTTCGTAGGCGATGACGACGCAGAGGACGATGACGCCCTGCATGACGCCGACGATCTCCCGGTCGTACTCCTCGAACTCCAGCTGCTGGCCGCCGCGCTCCAGGAAGGCCCAGAGGATCGCGGCGAGCGCGATGCCGATCGGGTGGTTGCGGCCGAGCAGGGCGATGGCGATACCGGTGAACCCGATGCCGACCGGGAAGTCGCCGCCGAACTCGTACGAGTCGTTGAGCAGCGTCGGCATACCGATCAGACCGGCCATGGCGCCGGAGATCAGCATGGAGGTGACGACCATCTTCTTGACGTTGACACCGCTGGCCGCGGCCGCCGTGTCGGACTGGCCGACGGTGCGCAGGTCGAAGCCGAAGCGGGTGCGGGAGAGCGTGAACCAGTACCCGATGCCCGCGATGGCCGCGATGACGACGAAGCCGTAGATCGGGGTCGGCGTGGTCGGGAACTCGAAGAAGCGCGAGGACTCCGGGAGGGGGGTCGTCGCCACCTTCGTACCGGCCGCGTCCAGGTGGCCGAGACGGCCGGGCTGGAGCAGGTAGCCGATGATCGCGGTCGCGATGAAGTTCAGCATGATCGTGGAGACGACCTCGCTGACACCCCGGGTGGTCTTGAGGACACCGGCGATGCCCGCCCACATGGCGCCGACGATCATCGCGGTGATGATGATCAGCGGGATCTGGACGATGCCCGGCAGGGTCAGCGCGCCACCGACGGCGGCGGCGAAGAAGGCGGCGAGACGGTACTGGCCGTCGACACCGATGTTGAACAGATTCATGCGGAAGCCGATGGCTACCGCGATGCCCGCCAGGTAGTACGTCGTCGCCTTGTTGATGATGTAGACCTGGCTGTCCGACTTGATGCCGTAGTCGAACATGATCCCGAAGGCGCTGAACGGCTCCTTACCGGTGGCCGCGAGCACCAGGGCGGTGATCAGGAAGGCGGCGACGATCGCGAGCAGCGGCGCCGCGATGCCGAGGAGCACCCGCTCCTTGTCGAACTTCTTCATCGGGCCTCGTCCTCCGGGCCGTCGGTGCCCTCAGGGCTCTCATCGTGCTCAAGGTGACCGGCGGCGGCGCCGGTCATGGCCGAGCCCAGCTCCTCCGGGGTGATGGTGGCCGGATCGGCGTCGGCGACCAGACGCCCGCGGTACATGACGCGCAGCGTGTCGGAGAGGCCGATCAGCTCGTCGAGGTCGGCGGAGATCAGCAGCACCGCCAGTCCCTCGCGGCGCGCCTCGCGGATCTGGTCCCAGATCTGCGCCTGCGCGCCGACGTCCACGCCCCGGGTGGGGTGCGCGGCGATCAGCAGCTTGGGGTCGTGGCTCATCTCGCGGCCGACGATCAGCTTCTGCTGGTTGCCGCCGGAGAGGGAGGCCGCGGTGACGTCGATACCGGGGGTGCGGACGTCGTACTCGCGGACGATCCGCTCGGTGTCCTTGCGTGCGGCCTTGAGGTCGAGGATGGCGCCCTTGGAGTTGGGCCGCTCGGTGACGTGACCGAGGATGCGGTTCTCCCAGAGGGGGGCCTCCAGGAGCAGACCGTGCCGGTGGCGGTCCTCGGGGATGCAGCCGATGCCGTCCTCGCGCCGCTTGCGCGTCGGAGCGGACGAGATGTCCGCGCCGTCGAGGGTCACCACACCGTGGTCGGCGTTGCGCATGCCCATGATCGTGTCGACGAGTTCGGACTGGCCGTTGCCCTCGACGCCGGCGATGCCGAGCACCTCGCCCTTGTGGATGGTGAAGGTGATGCCGCCGAGGACCGCGCGGACCACACCGTCGGGGTCGACGGCGCTCAGCGACAGGTCCTGGACCGTCAGCATCGGCACGTCCGTCACCGTCGACTCGCGGGTCTCCGGGGAGGGCAGCTCGGCGCCGACCATCAGCTCGGCGAGCTGCTTGGTGGTGGTGTGCTTCGGGTCGGCGGTGCCGACCGTGGTGCCGCGCCGGATGACGGTGATCTCGTCGGCGACCGACAGGACCTCGCCCAGCTTGTGCGAGATGAAGATGACCGTCAGACCCTCGGCCTTGAGCTCGCGCAGGTTGTCGAAGAGCGCGTCGACCTCCTGCGGGACGAGCACGGCGGTCGGCTCGTCGAGGATCAGGGTGCGGGCGCCGCGGTAGAGGACCTTGAGGATCTCCACGCGCTGGCGGTCGGCCACACCGAGGTCCTCCATGAGGGCGTTCGGGCGGATGCCGAGGCCGTACGCGTCGGAGATCTCCTTGATCTTGGCGCGGGCCTTGTCGCCGATGCCGTACAGCTTCTCGGAGCCGAGGACGACGTTCTCGAGGACGGTGAGGTTGTCCGCGAGCATGAAGTGCTGGTGCACCATGCCGACACCGCGGGCGATGGCGTCTCCGGGGTTGTGGAACGTCACCAGCTCGCCGTCGACCGTGATGGTGCCCTCGTCCGGCTTCTGCATGCCGTAGAGGATCTTCATCAGGGTCGACTTGCCCGCGCCGTTCTCGCCCACGAGGGCGTGCACGGTGCCGCGGCGCACGGTGATGTCGATGTCGTGGTTGGCCACGACTCCCGGGAAACGCTTGGTGATGCCGCGGAGTTCTACGGCGTTGGGACTGCTGGGGCTGGAGGCTTTGATGACGCACTCTCCTAGGCAGGGAGCGTGAGGAGGGGATGAGGCCGGTGCGCAGGCGCTGTCGGTGGCGAAAAATACCCTGTACGGCGCACGCTACGCGCGTAGCTTTTGGAAAATCGTTCAACTGCCCGCGGGCAGACGTGTGAAGGGGGCCCGGAGTGTCGGCCGAAGCCGCTCTCCGGGCCCCCTCCGACGTGTGTCAGAGGGTCGTGTTGACCTTGATCTGACCGTCGACGATCTTCTTCTTGGCCTCGTCGATCTGGGCCTGGATGTCGGCCGTGTGGCCACCGGTGGTGGTCAGCGAGACACCGTTCTCGGCGAGCGAGTAGGTGTGCGTGCCGGTCATCGGCTTGCCGTCCTGGACGGACTTGATGAGCTCGAAGACGCCGGTGTCGACGTTCTTGACGACCGAGGTCAGGATCGAGCCGGCGTACTTGGACAGGGCCGGGTCCTTCGCCTGGTCCGAGTCGACGCCGATCGCCCAGGTGCCCGGCTTGGCGGCGACGGCCTCGATGGCGCCGGCACCCGAGCCGCCCGCGGCGGCGTAGATGACGTCGATGCCCTTGTCGAGCATGCCCTTGGCGGCGGCCTTGCCCTTGTCCGGGGCGCCGAAGCCGGAGAAGTCCGTACCGGTGGACAGGTACTGGATCGTGACCGAGGCGTCCGGCTTGGTGTCCTTGACGCCCTGCTGGAAGCCGGCGGCGAACTTCTTGATCAGCGGAGTGTCGACACCGCCGATGAAGCCGATCTGACCGTCCTTGGACTTCAGCGCGGCCGCGACACCGGCGAGGTACGAGCCCTGCTCCTCGGTGAAGACGATCGAGTCGACGTTCTTGTTCTCGGAGACCGAGTCGACGAGGCCGAAGGTGACCTTCGGGAACTTCGCGGAGACCTTGTCGATGGCGTCCTTGTAGGCGAAGCCGACACCGATGACCGGGTTGAAGCCGCCCTCGGCGAGCGACGTGAGGCGCTGCTCACGGTCGGCCGGGGTCTCACCGGTCTTGGCGGTGAGCTCCTTGGTCTCGACACCCAGGTCGGCCTTGGCCTTGTCGAGGCCACGGGCGGCGGAGTCGTTGAACGAGTTGTCGCCACGGCCGCCGACGTCGTAGGCCATACCGACCTTGATGGTGCCCGAGTCGGAACCGGAGTCGGTGGACGACTCACCACAAGCGGTGGCCGTGAGAGCGAGGGCCGCGGTCACTGCGGACGCGGAAACGATCTTGGATACCCGGCGCAAGAGGAGGGTCCCTTCGAGACTGACCGAAAGCGCCTCTTCCGGCGCTGGTTTCGCGTGGATCGTAACGCGCGTAGATGTCAGTTAAAGACCCGTTCATGAGTCGTTATCGGATCGTCGCGAACGAGCCAAGGGAACGATCGGGACCGGCCGCCCCGGCACGACCGGTTATACACGTCGACACGTCACGCGGAGCAGAGATTTCGAGACACTCCGCGCCGTGTTGATCCGAACGGCCGAGGGGCGCGGGCGCCCCCTCCGCCATCAGTGCTTCGGGGTTCCGTCGATCAGGGCAGCGGCCGTGAAGAGCTCGACGCCCACCGCGATGGCCCGCTCGTCCACGTCGAAGTCGCCCGCGTGGAGGTCACGGCGTGTCGTGTCGCCCGGGGTGCGGGTGCCGAGGCGCGCCATGGCGCCCGGGACGTGCTCCAGGTACCAGGAGAAGTCCTCGCCGCCGAGGCTCTGCTCGGTGTCCTCGATCGCATACGGTCCGCGGCGGGCGGTCATCGCGTCACGGAGCAGTTCGGTGATGACCGGGTCGTTGACGACCGGGGGGACGCCTCGGACGTAGTTGATGGTCGACTTGGCGCGATGGAGCGTGGCGATCTCGTCGATCGCCGCGTGCACCAGGTCGGGGGCGTCGCGCCAGGCGGGCAGGTCGAGGCAGCGGACGGTGCCGGAGAGCTCGGCGCGCTGCGGGATGACGTTGCAGGCGTGGCCGGCCTCGATACGGCCCCAGGTGACCGCGAGCCCGGAACGGGCGTCCACCCTGCGTGCCAGCAGGGCCGGGACGTCGGTGGCGATCCGGGCGGCGGCGGTGACCAGGTCGGTGGTGAGGTGCGGGCGGGCCGTGTGGCCGCCGGGGCCGTCGAGGGTGACCTCGAGCCGGTCGCATGCGGACGTGATGGGGCCGGGGCGCAGCCCGATCCGGCCGGCATCCACCTTCGGGTCGCAGTGGACGGCGATGATCCGGCCGACGCCCTCCAGGACCCCGGACTCGATGGTGTCGGCGGCGCCGCCGGGCAGCACCTCCTCGGCGGGCTGGAAGATCAGCCGCACGGCCTGGGGCAGCAGCCCCTGCCGATCGAGCTCCGCGAGCACCAGCCCCGCGCCGAGGACGGTGGTGGTGTGGACGTCGTGGCCACATGCGTGGGCGCGGTTGGGCACGGTGGAGCGGTACGAGACGGTCTTGACGTCCGGGATGGGCAGCGCGTCGATGTCGGCGCGAATGGCCAGCATGGGACGCCCTCTGTCCCAGGTGCCGATGTCACAGATGAGTCCGGTACCGGTAGCCAGCACCTGAGGCGCGAGTCCGGCCGCCTCCAGGCGGGCCTTGAGCGCAGCGGTGGTACGGAACTCCTGGTTGCCGAGCTCGGGGTGCATGTGCAAGTCCCTGCGGAACACGATCAGTTCGGTGCGCAGGGGTTCGGACAGCGTTCCGGGCAGAGCGACGGAGCCGGGCTCACGGGACTTCAACTGGTTCACCTTTTGAAGGGTAGGCCCCTTCAGAGATCAACTGCCCGTTGATCACGAAAACTTCAGCCCGATAGGGGAAGGAAACTGGGTTCACAAGGCATGACGACCATCCCTTGTGGGTAAGCTCACCCGAATTCGAACCGTTCCGCCGTCGGGGTGGCGCGCGCCGTGAGCCGGTCCACCTCGAAGGCGGCCGTGCCCGCGACTCCCGCCAGGAAGCCCTGGGCGCGGGGGGAGACGTTTGCCTTGAGCCACTCCGGGGCGATCTCGCAGACCGCCACCTTCACGCCCGTGCCGGCGAGGGCCAGGGGCAGGGTGTGGACGACCGTCGAGGGGAAGCTGACCACCGTGCGGCCGATCGGGCCGCGTCGGGCGATCAGTTCCAGGGGGAGATCGGGCCGGACGATCTCCAGGCCGGTCTCCACCGCGATCCGGTGCAGCTTCACCGCGCTCTCGCGGCGGTGTGCGAAGTAGCGGGTGGCGCCGTGGGTGGCGGCGAGGTCGGCGACGGCCCGCGTGTACTGGTCGGCGTCGACGACTCCCGTCTCGACCAGCGAGGTCCCGACCAGGTCCGAGCCCCGCGTCAGACGGGGCGGGCCGAAGCGGGCCCGCGTCCAGGCGAAGGTGTTCGGTGTGACGGTGGTGCCCGGCGGCGGTTCGACCGGGAGCGAGGTGAAGATCTCGACCGCACGGCGACGCGTCGGGGCCAGCTTGCGCCGGGCCGCGGCGGAGACCGGGGCGAGCACGAGTTCGCGCGGGCCCCGGCTGCTGCCGCGCCGGTGCCAGCGCACCAGCCGCTCGCCACGGGCCAGTTGGGCGGCGTACTCCATGGTGGCGGTGCCGTCGTCGACGACGGTCAGCTGCTTCGGGGCGAAGAGGGTGAGCAGCAGCTGGACGTAGCGGGAGAAGGGGTCCCCGACGATCACCCGCTCCGCCGCCCGCAGCAGCGGAGCGAGGTCCCGCAGCGTACGGGCGAGCGAGCCTCGGCCGTGGCGGGCCTCCTGCCAGCGGACGGTGAACCCGTCGTCGCGGGCCAGCTGGGCCATCCGGCGCAGCTGGCCGCGCGACATGGGGTCGGTCGGCGAGAGGACGACGAGGGTGAGGTCGGCCGCGACCTCCCCACCCCCCGTTGTGCCCAGGCTCCCGGTGCTTGCGGTGCCCACGGGTGCGGCGCCGTCGTGGGTTGTGCCCACCCTCCCCCAGACTCCGTCCGCGGGGACCCCCAGCCCTGCGGAACGCCTGCCCACAACCCCCGGAGGGGGAAGGGCGGAGCCCGGCCTTCCCGGGACCCCGGGAAGGCCGGGACCGCTGGGGTCCGCGGCAGCGGACTGGGCGTGTGCCCACTCCAGGACGTTCAGGAGCTGGACCGGGCTCTCGACGAACGCCAGCTGGCCGGTCATGCGGCGACGAGCCCCTGGACCCGGCGGAGCTTCTTCATCGGGCCGAGCTCCGACTCGTAGACCTTCTTGATGCCGTCGCCGAGCGCGGTCTCGATGGTGCGGATGTCGCGGACCAGGCGCTGCAGGCCCTGCGGCTCGACGGAGGCGGCCTGGTCGGAGCCCCACATGGCGCGGTCGAGGGTGATGTGGCGCTCGACGAAGGTGGCGCCCAGCGCGACGGCGGCCAGCGTGGTCTGGAGGCCGGTCTCGTGGCCGGAGTAGCCGATCGGAACGTTCGGGTACTCCTCCTTCAGCGTGTTGATCACGCGGAGGTTGAGCTCCTCGGCCTTCGCCGGGTACGTGGACGTCGCGTGGCAGAGCAGGATGTTGTCCGAGCCGAGGACCTCGACCGCGTGGCGGATCTGCTTCGGGGTGGACATGCCCGTCGACAGGATGACCGTGCGGCCGGTGTCGCGCAGGGCGCGCAGCAGCTCGTCGTCGGTGAGGGAGGCGGAGGCGACCTTGTGGGCCGGGACGTCGAACTTCTCCAGGAAGGCGACGGCCTCGGTGTCCCACGGGGAGGCGAACCAGTCGATGCCGCGCTTCTTGCAGTGCTCGTCGATGGCGCGGTACTCGTCCTCGCCGAACTCCACGCGGTGGCGGTAGTCGATGTACGTCATCCGGCCCCAGGGGGTGTCGCGCTCGATGTCCCACTGGTCGCGCGGGGTGCAGATCTCCGGCGTGCGCTTCTGGAACTTCACGGCGTCGCAGCCGGCGTCGGCGGCGACGTCGATGAGCGCGATGGCGTTCTCGAGCTCGCCGTTGTGGTTGATGCCGATCTCGCCGGTGACGTAGACGGCGTGGCCCGGGCCGGCGGTCTTGCTGCCGAACGTACGAGTGCGCGTGTTCATATTCTTGCCGTTCCTTACGAGTTGGGGGTGTCGAGCTCGGGTCCGAGAAGCCAGGCCGCGATCTCGCGGACGGCTCCGGAGCCACCGGGGGTGAGGGTCACCGCACGGGCGGCGGCCCGTACGGAGTCGTGCGCGCTCGCCACCGCGACGGGCCAGCCGACGAGGTGGAAGCACGGGAGGTCGTTGACGTCGTTGCCGGCGTAGAGGACGCGCTGCGGGTCGATGCCCTGTTCCTCGCACCACTGCTTGAGGGCGAGGTCCTTGCGGTCGATGCCGTGCAGGACGGGGATGTTGAGCTTGCGGGCGCGGGCGGCGACGACGGCGTTCTGCTCGGTGGAGAGGATCAGGACCGGCATTCCGGCGCGGCGCAGGGCGGCGATGCCGAGGCCGTCGCCGCGGTGCGCGGAGACGAACTCGTGGCCCTCGGCGTCGAGATGGACCCGGTCGTCGGTCTGGGTGCCGTCGAAGTCGAGGACGACGGCGTCGATCTCGTCGAAGCGCGGGGACACGGGAGTGTCGAGCAGCGGCGCGAGCGCGCGGGCGCGGGCGAGGTCGTGCGGGTCGTCGATCTCCAGGACCCGGGCGGGGTCGGTGACGACGAGGGCGGTGTGGCCGAAGAAGCGGTGCCCGTGGGTACGGAAGCCCTCGGCGGCCATCGCGTAGACGGCGCCGGTCTCCAGGTACTCGGCCTCGCGGTCCTGCCTGCGGGGGCGGTGCGCCTTGTCGTGGTTCACGCCGTGGGCGCCCTCCGAGCCGTCCGCGCCCTCGCGCCACAAGAAGCCGTGAGTCGGGGCCGCGGTGAAGGCCGTGTCGGCGCCGCCGGTGGTGACCTTCTCGGCGGTGCCGTTGACCTCCTCCGACGTGAGGAAGGGGCTGGTGCACTGGACGAGGAGGACCACGTCGACACGGCGGCCGTGGGTGGCCTCGAAGGCGTCCATCGCGTGCAGGACGGCCGATTCGCTGGTCGCCGTGTCGCCGGCGATGGCCGCCGGGCGGTGGACCGCCTCCGCGCCGGCGGCGCGGGCGGCGGCCGCGATCGCCGCGTCGTCCGTGGAGACGAGGACGTCGGTGACCAGTCGGGCGCCGAGGCAGGCGCGGACCGCGCGGGAGACCAGCGGGAGGCCCGCCACCGGGGCGAGGTTCTTGGCGGGGACGCCCTTGGAGCCGCCCCGCGCCGGGATGACGGCAAGCACGGTCGTGGTCATCAGAGTTCTCCAAGGCGGCGGATGACGGGGGCCACGCGCTGGACGCCGTGGCGGTACGCGCCCCGCGCCGCCTCCCGGACGATCCGGCGCAGCCCGCTGTCGCGGGATTCCGGCGCGGTCACGTCGAGGCGGTGGCGGGCGAGGATCCCGGGCAGGTAGCCGGGGGCCGTCTCCGCTGTGTAGTAGGGGGTGATCGGGGGCAGCGCGGGCCCGGCGAGCAGATCCGCGACCTGGTCACGGGCCGCGTCGAAGGCCTTCTCGTACGAACCCCCGGCGGCGACGCCCTGCCGCGAGAGCCATTCCTCGTCCGGCTCCGGGCGCACGTCCGCGTCGAGCCGGTCGAAGGAGGTCAGCAGTCCCGAGCCGATGAAGTGGTGGTTGCCGAGGACCTCGCGCACGCCCATGTCGGTGAGGATCGCCGTGGGGATCCGCCGGTGGAGCGCTTCGAGCGCGGCCGTCGAGGAGACCGTGACCAGCAGGTCGGTGCGGTCCAGGACCTCGCCCATGTGCCCGTACACCAGGCGGAAGTTGGGCGGGGTGTCCAGATCGCGCACCAGCCTCTGGTACGGCAGCTCCTCCAGGTGGGTGGTGTGCTCGCCGGGCTTGGAGCGGAGCTTGAGCAGGACCTCGCGACCCGGGTGCAGCCTCGCGTGTTCGACGAGCCTGCGGAGCAGGTACGTACGGTCGGCCCGGGTCACCGGCACGGAGGGCTGGGCGGCGAAGACGAGGGTGTCCCGGCCGGTCTCGGGGGCGTAGGCCGCGCCGCCGAGGAACGGCAGCGCGGCCTCCACCACCGAGGAGGCGTCGGCGCCCACTCCTTCGTACACGGCGCGGAAACGCTCTGCGTCGTGGCGGGAGTTGGCGAGGACGACGTCCGCGCCGTGGCGCAGGAGCAGTCCGTCGGCGAGCTTCTCGTAGACG
Organism: Streptomyces sp. NBC_01353; assembly: GCF_036237275.1. Taxonomy (GTDB): domain Bacteria; phylum Actinomycetota; class Actinomycetes; order Streptomycetales; family Streptomycetaceae; genus Streptomyces. The sequence goes on from NZ_CP108352.1 coordinate 3,471,189, forward strand.
ACGCCGACATAGCCGGTGACGATCACCGGGCGTCGTTCGAGGCCCAGGTCGGCGATCCCCTGGAGGACCGCGCGGACCGTGCCGCCGACGAGGGAGAGCACGACGAGGTCGTACGCCCCGTCCCGTACCTCTCGGAGGAACTCCGCGCCCGTCACCTCGCGCGGGGGCGTCGTGGACACCCCGGTCTCGGCGAGTTGGCGCGCGGTGGGCGTGGCCCGGCCGCGCAGGACGAAACCGGTGGGCTCGGCGGCCGTGATGCGGCGTGCGGTGAGCGCGCCCCATTTCCACCGGGTGTCGGAGTCGGCGAGTACGGCGACGCGTACCGCTTCTTTGGTACTTGCTGGCACGTCGAGGACGCTAGAGAGGCATTCCGTTTCCCAGCCCAACTGAGCCACAACAAACGGTGAACAGAGCCCTTCCCGCTTCTGAAAATGGACGGGATCGGGGGCGGTTAAGGCGCCCGCCTCTTTGTGTTCACCGAACATCTCTCTGTCGGTCAGAACGAATGCCGGGGCGGCGCCTAGCGTCGGCCGGGTGGTCAAGCTCTCCGTCGTCGTGCCGTTCTACAACGTGCAGACATATGCCCCCGACACCCTCACAAGCCTGCGCGCGAACGCCCGTGAGGACTTCGAGTTCCTTCTTGTCGACGACTGTTCGACGGACGGGACCCCGGAGCTCCTCGAACGGGCGGTACGCGAGGTTCCGGGGGCGGTCCTCATCAGACACGCACAGAACGAGGGGCTTGCCACCGCGCGCAACACCGGACTCGACGCGGCCCGCGGGCGGTACCTCGCCTTCCTCGACGGGGACGACTGGCTCGCGCCCGGCCATTTCGCCCGGCTGGTGACGGCGATGGACGAACTGGAGTGCGACTTCCTCCGTACCGACCATGTGGTGTGCAAGGGACGGGGCCGGTCGGTGAAGCGCGCCCCGGTCGGGCGGCGCGGCGAGGTGCTGCGCCCCCGCGACGCGATCCTGCCCGCCGACCGGACGACCTCGGTGGACTATCCGTACGCCTGGGCGGGGATGTACCACCGACGCCTGCTCGACCGCGGACTGCTGCACTTCACGCCCGGGCTGCGGACGGCGGAGGACCGTCCGTGGATCTGGAAGCTGCACCGGGAGGCGGATTCCTTCGCCGCCGTCAGCACACTGGGGATCTTCTACCGGCGCGGGGTGTCCACCTCGCTCACCCAGATAGGAGATGTACGGCAGCTGGATTTCATCCGCGCTTTCGACCAGGTGATCGAAGAAACAGCGAAGGATGCGGACGCGGAACATCTTCTCCCGAAGGCTGTCCGTACCTATTGCGCTCTTATTTCGCACCACATTTCGTCGATCGAACGATTCGAACCGGCCGTGGCGAAGAAATTGCGTTCGATGAGCGCGGCCGCCCTGCGGCGTATGCCGCAGGACGTGCTCGGTGACGCGCTGGGCTCGATGGACGAGCAGCGGGCGGCCGTGCTGCGCAAGCTGCGCCGGCGCCGCGTGGGCGTGAGCTCCCTGCCCGCCCCTTCGGCCTCGGAGGCAGCCGCGTGAGGACCACCCAGATCTTCTACGCCTCGACGCTCTACGGCGCGACGACGCTGGCCGCCGCCCTGGACAGCGGCAGCTTCGGCCCGGCCGACCGGCGTCTGCTGCTGGTCGGCAACAACGCGGCGGTGCCGGAGACGACGCCGGCGCCGGACGAGATGCCCGGCTTCGAGCGACTGCGCGGCCGGTTCGACGGCGTGCTGTCGTGGAACGAGGCGATCTCCCCGCTCCACCCCTCCGGCTGGACGCCGCGGGCGGACGACCTGCCGATGCTGGAGCGCCATCTGCGGCTGCTGTGGGAGCTCGGCGACGACCGGGTCGAACTGGCCGTGGAGTCGGTGCAGGTCGCGCCGGCCCTGACGATCGCCCGGCTGTTCTCCGAGGCTCCGCTCGATGTGTACGCCGACGGGCTGATGAGCTACGGCCCGACCCGCAACAAGATCGACCCGCTGGTCGGCGAGCGGGTACGCCGGCTGCTCCACCTCGACCTGGTGCCCGGGCTCGCGCCGCTGCTGCTCGCGGAGTTCGGGGCGACGGCCGAGGTGGTGCCGACGGAGGCGTTCACGAAGGTGGTCGCGGAGCTGGCGGATTCGGCGGGTCCCGGCTCCGAGGAGGAGGGTCCCGCACTGCTGCTCGGCCAGTACCTGGCGGCGCTCTCGCTGCTCACTCCGGCCGAGGAGGAGGAGCTGCACGTACGCATGGTGCGCGGCGCGATCGCGCGCGGGCACCGCAGACTCGTCTTCAAGCCGCACCCGACGGCGCCGGACGCCTGGACGCGGAGGCTGGCGGAGGAGGCGGAGGCGTTGGGCGCCGAACTGACCGTGCTCGACCGGCCGGTCCTCGCGGAGGTGGTGTACCGGGAGCTGCGGCCCGCGCTGGTGGTCGGCTGCTTCTCGACGGCGCTGATGACGGCGCTGGCGTTCTACGGGATCCCGGTGGCCCGGGTCGGCACCCGGACGGTCCTGGACCGGCTGACCCCGTACCAGAACAGCAACCGCGTGCCGCTCATCCTCGTCGACGCGCTCGTCCCGGACCTGGAGGGCGACACGTCCGACGAGACGCTGGACGACAAGGCGCTGGACGACGAGGCGCTGGCGGGTCTGGTGGCGGCGGTCGGCTTCGCGATGCAGCCCAAGGTCCGCGTGGATCTGCGGGGTGCGGCGGCACGTCATCTGTCGGGTCCGCTCGCCGAGCGGACCCGGCACTACTTCACGCGCCGCCGGCTCACGGTCCTGGGTCTTCCGGGCGGACTCCCGGTCCCGCGCCACCCGCAGGTCCGCCGACTGGCCCGCCGCGCGCTGCGTCTGAAGCGGGCCCTCGCGAAGTGACGGAGGGGGTGGGGCCTGGGCCCCACCCCCTCGGACACCCTCTAGGCGCGGACGACCGGCTCCTGGAGCTCCGTCACCCACTTCGCCTTGTCGTCCGGGCACTCCAGATAGAGCTCCCTGGCATAGCCCGCCGAGCGGTAGTCGTGGGCGTCGATCCAGGTGGCCAGAGTCTGGGCGGTCGGCAGGATGTCGTCCATCGGGCCCCGGTGGACGACCGTGGCCGCCTCCTCCAGGCCCGGCAGCACGACGATGTCGACGCCGTCCGGCTCGGTCCCGGCCGGGATCGTCATCCCCGCGTGCACGACGATCGAGCCGTCGCCGCGGCCCGCGTCCTCGTAGTACGCGATCCCGGGGCCGAAGCCGGTCACGCCCGCGGCCTCCAGGGTCGCGCACAGCCGCTCGTACAACGGCTGGATGACCGGGCCGATCTCGCCGGGGCCGAACCCGGCGGCCTCCCCGCTCAGCTCGGCGAGCCGCACCGGCGGCACCTTCTTGATCACGACGTCCTGCGTGGACATGTGTCCCTCGCTCTCGATGGCTCGGAGCCGCGCGCCGACCTGTGCCAGCCGCCCCGCCGCCTCCGCCAGGGCCGTCTCCAGCTCGGCCTGGCGCAGCCGCAACATGCCGCGCAGTTCCTCCGCGCCGACCTGCTCGTCGAGGATCGACCCCACCTGTTCGAGGGTGAAGCCGAGCTCCTTGAGCGCGATGACGCGGTTGAGGCGGGCCAGCTGGCCGGCCTCGTAGAAGCGGTAGCCGCTGTGCTGGTCGACATGGGCCGGGCGCAGCAGTCCGATGGCGTCGTAGTGCCGCAGCATCCGGACCGACACCCGCCCGTGCCGGGCGAAGTCTCCGATGGTGAACATGACGTCTCCTACGGAACGGCCTCACACGGTGTCAGGGTCAAGCGGTGCCGCCGAGGGGTCAGGCGGTGCTGCCGAGGGACAGCTTGGCCGCGAAGCCGAGGAAGAGCGCGCCCGCCGCCGAGGTCGCCCCGGCCGAGAGCCGCCTGCGCCGCCGGAACGCGGTGGCGAGCCGCGTCCCGCCGAATATCAGCATCGTGAGGTAGAGGAAGCTGCCGAGCTGGAGCAGCGTGCCGAGCACCAGGAAGGAGAGGGCCGGGTAGGCGTATCCGGGGTCCACGAACTGCACGAAGAAGGAGATCAGGAAGAGGATCGCCTTCGGGTTGAAGAGGCTGATGATCAGCGCGCGGCGGTACGGGTTCTCCCCGGGTGTGGCCGGAGCCGCCTCGGGCTCCTCGGCCGTCAGCTCGCCGCGGGTGCGCCACATGCTCCACGCGGCCCGCAGCATGCCGATGGCCATCCAGGTCAGATAGCCCGCGCCCGCGTACTTCACGATCATGAAGAGCAGGGGCGTGGTCTGGAGCAGCGAGGCGGCGCCGAGCGCGGCCAGCGTCATCAGGACGGCGTCCCCGGTGAAGACGCCTGCGGCGGCCTTGTATCCCGTCCGGGTGCCCTTGCGGGCGGCGACGGACAGCACGTACAGCGAGTTCGGCCCCGGCAGCAGGATGATGAGGACGAGGCCCGCGAGATAGGTCGGCAGATCGGTGACTCCCAGCATGCAACGGAGTCTCGCACGTGGGTACGACAGTCCGCTTTCGTGTTTCGCGATGCGGAATCGCCTAGAACGCGTCGGACGGGGTGTACGTCCCCCAGACCTCCCGCAGCGCGTTGCACACCTCGCCGACGGTGGCCCGCGCCTTGAGCGCGGCTTTCATCGGGTACAGGACGTTGTCCGTTCCCTCGGCCGCCTTCTTCAGCTCGGCGAGCGCCGCGTCCACGGCCGCCCGGTCGCGTCCGGAGCGCAGCGTGGCCAGCCGCTCGGCCTGCTGGGCCTCGATCGCCGGGTCGACGCGCAGCGGCTCGTAGGGCTCCTCGACGTCGACCGTGTAGCGGTTGACGCCGACGACCACGCGCTCGCCGCTGTCCGTCTCCTGCGCGATCCGGTAGGCGGAGCGCTCGATCTCGTTCTTCTGGAAACCGCGCTCGATCGCGTTGACCGCGCCGCCCATGTCCTCGACCTTCCGCATGAGCTCCAGCGCGGCGGCCTCGACGTCGTCCGTCATCTTCTCCACGACGTACGAGCCGGCGAAGGGGTCGACGGTGGCGGTGACATCGGTCTCGTAGGCCAGGACCTGCTGGGTGCGCAGCGCCAGGCGCGCGGACTTGTCCGTCGGCAGGGCGATGGCCTCGTCGAAGGAGTTCGTGTGCAGGGACTGGGTGCCGCCGAGGACGGCCGCGAGGCCCTGGACGGCGACGCGCACCAGGTTGACCTCGGGCTGCTGGGCGGTGAGCTGCACACCGGCGGTCTGGGTGTGGAAGCGGAGCATCAGCGACTTGGGGTTCTCCGCGCCGAACTCCTCCTTCATCACCCGCGCCCAGATCCGGCGGGCGGCCCGGAACTTGGCGACCTCCTCCAGGATCGTCGTACGGGCCACGAAGAAGAAGGAGAGGCGGGGCGCGAAGTCGTCCACGTCCATGCCGGCGGCGACGGCGGTACGGACGTACTCGATGCCGTCGGCGAGGGTGAACGCGATCTCCTGCGCGGGCGAGGCGCCGGCCTCGGCCATGTGGTACCCGGAGATCGAGATGGTGTTCCACTTCGGGATCTCGGTCTTGCAGTACTTGAAGATGTCCGCGATCAGCCGCAGCGAGGGCTTGGGCGGGAAGATGTACGTGCCGCGGGCGATGTACTCCTTGAGCACGTCGTTCTGGATGGTGCCCGTCAGCTTGTCCGCCGGGACACCCTGCTCCTCGCCGACGAGTTGGTAGAGGAGCAGCAGGAGGGCGCCGGGGGCGTTGATGGTCATCGACGTGGAGACCTTGTCCAGCGGGATCCCGTCGAACAGCACCCGCATGTCGTCGATCGAGTCGATGGCGACACCGACCTTGCCGACCTCGCCGTGCGCGATCGGTGCGTCCGAGTCGTGGCCCATCTGGGTCGGCAGGTCGAAGGCGACGGACAGGCCCATCGTGCCGTTGGCGATGAGCTGCTTGTAGCGGGCGTTGGACTCGACTGCGGTGCCGAAACCGGCGTACTGGCGCATCGTCCACGGCCGGCCGGTGTACATCGACGGGTACACACCGCGCGTGAAGGGGTACGAGCCCGGCTCGCCCAGCTTTTCGGCGGGTGCCCATCCGTCCAGGGCGTCCGGTCCGTAGACCGGCTCGATGGGGAGCCCCGACTCCGACTCGCGCGCCATCTGCTGTGCCTCCCGATAGACCTGCTCCGCGGTATCGACCCTCGCGGCGGACTGTAGCGGCGGCCCCGCGGCGTTTGGAGCGCCGCACGCCGGGACCTTCCTCACAAGCATCCTCCGTACTTGCGGGAGGTGCGCAACCAAGCGGGCACGGGAAGCATCCAATAGGTACACAGACACATTCCGGGGGGCTTCCGATGCGCCGTTCGTCCGTCATACCCAGAACACTCTTGGCCGTGGCCGCCGTGGCACTCGCCACCAGCTGTACGGCCCAGGCGGCCGGCGGCGGGGGCACGTCGCCGTCGACGACCGACGCTCCGTCGAGCTCGTCCTCGGCGCCGGCCCCGACCTCGCCGACGGCCGAGCCGAGCGGTACGCCGACGACGGACGACAAGCCGTCCACCACGCCCAGCTCCTCCCCCACCTCCGCGCAGCCGACCGTCAAGGTCCTGATGAAGGACGGGGACGAGAACGCGAAGGTGCGCGAGTTGCAGGCCCGGCTGCGCCAGGTCGGCTACTTCGACCGCGCGCCCACCGGCTTCTTCGGCACGATGACCGGCGGCGCGGTCAAGGCCTTCCAGAAGAAGCGGGGGCTGCCGCAGACCGGCTCGGTCGACGAGACCACCTGGGAGCGGCTGCTGGCGATGACGCACAGGCCGACGGCGGACGAGCTCAAGCCGTCCACCACCAACAAGCTGGACAAGCCGGACGCGCGCTGCATGACCGGCCGGGTGCTGTGCATCAGCAAGGAGAGCCGGACGCTGGCCTGGATGATCGACGGCAAGGTCGTCTCGTCGATGGACGTCCGCTTCGGCTCGGAGAACACCCCGACCCGCGAGGGCACGTTCCAGGTCGACCGCAAGGTCCGTCAGGACTGGTCGAAGCTGTACCACACGCCGATGCCGTACTCGATGTACTTCAGCCGTGGCCAGGCGGTGCACTACTCGTCGGACTTCGCGGCCCGCGGCTACAACGGGGCCTCGCACGGCTGCGTCAACGTCCGGGACAAGACGAAGCTCGCGGCGCTCTTCGACCAGGTGAAGGTCGGCGACAAGGTCGTCGTCCACTGGTAGGGACGCGGTAGGAGGAAAGGGCGCGGGTGGGACCGGGGGAACGTGTCCCACCCGCGCCGGGTGCGCGGAGCCGAAGGTACGGGGGGAACCCCGGCTCTCTGCGCGGCCGATGACCAGTCGGCTCACTCAGTACTGCGCCGACGGGCCGAAAAGTGTTACGCCAGGTCCCGGGAGCGGTCGGAACGCTGGTCGCGACCGGTGTTCCGGCCGTCGTCACGGTGGTTCCCACGACTGTCGCCACGGTCGTTGACGCGATGGTCGCCCCGGCCCTTGCCGCGGTTCTCGTCGCGGCCCTTGCCGCCGGTGCCGGAGGGGGATCCGGCTCGTTCGCCCTCTCCGGAGGAGCCGTCGTCGCCCTTGCCGTCGCCCTTGCCGCCCGAGGAGTCGGTGGACGGCTCCCTGGTGGCGCCGCCCGTGGCGCCGCCGGCCAGGACGCGGTCGCAGTAGCTCCGTACCGTCTCGCCCGTGCGGACGGAGTCCGTGAGCCGGCGGTGGGCGCTGTCGTCGAGGCGCCCGGCACGGTAGTCCTGGCAGGCCTTGACGATCTTGACGGAGAGGCTGTCCCGGTCCGTGGTCCTCCCCGGCTCGGGGGTGCCGTCGTGTTCGCCCGAGGTGCCCGTACCGCCGGCGCCGGGCGTCGTCGGGGGCGTGGAGAGCGAGGGGGACGCGTTGGGCGTCGGGTCCTCTCCCGAGGGCGGCGCCGACGGCGTGGCCGTACCGAAGCCCTCGTCCGAGGAGCCCGAGACGACCGGCTCGGGTATCTCCACGGCCGAGACGGAGCCGGCCGGAGCCGGCCGGTCCCGGTCGTCGAAGGGCAGCATGCCCGTGCCGGAGGCGACGGCGACCCCGCCGACGGCGACGGCGGCGACCGCGGCGGCCAGTCCGAACCGCAGCGAGCGTCCCCACTGCCGGGCGGCGGGCACCCGCCCGAGCCGTACCCCGCCGAGCTCGGCGGCGTCGGACGCGAAGACGGCTGGGGACGTGGCGAGGGAGCGCTCGGCGGTGGCCTTGCGGAAGGCGGCCAGGGCGGCCTCCTCGCCGGGGAGTTCGGCGTCCGCCGGTACGGCCAGGGGCAGGAACCGGGCCGATGCGAGGGCCTCGGCGAGGCGCTCGGCCTGCTCACGGGCGTGATCGTCGACGGCGTCGACCGGCTCGCCGCGGAGCAGCCGCTCCGCGGCCTCCTGGTCGAGCCACTGGTACCGCTCGTCGGCCATCACATGTCCTTCTGCGTCCGCGCACGCGATTCCGTCACACCACCGGGGACCGACGCCCCCGGCCTGCGACCGCGCTGCGGCGGTACGCCCCCGAGCGGGGTTCCGCTTCCGTCGCCCTCGGCGTGGAGGAGTTCGGCGAGGCGCTTGAGGCCTCGGTGCGCGGCGGTCCGCACCGCGCCGGGGCGCTTCCCCAGGGTGTCGGCGGCGCTCTTGGCGTCCAGGCCGACGACGACCCGCAGGACGACGGCCTCGGCCTGGTCCTGCGGCAATTGGGCGATCAGATTCATGGTGTGGCCGGTGGCCAGTGCTTCCAGGGCCTCGTCCGCGGTGTCGGAGTCGGCGGGCTTGTCGGTGAGTTCGGTCTCGTCGCCGGCCGCGGCGGGGCGTCTGCCCCGCATCCGGATGTGGTCCAGCGCGCGGTTGCGGGCGATACGGGCCGCCCAGCCCCGGAACCGGTCGGCGTCGCCACTGAAACGGTCGAGGTCGCGCGCGATCTGGAGCCAGGACTCCGAGGCGACGTCCTCGGTGTCGGCGTCACCCACGATCGTGCGTATGTAGCCCAGCAGCCGGGGATGCACGGCGCGGTACACAGTACGGAAGGCGTCCTCGTCCCCGTTCTGCGCAGCGAGCACCGCGGCCGTCAGCTCCGCGTCGTCCCCCAGCAATCCCCACAACCTGTTCGTCATCGCGGCTGGTCATCACCGCCGCACCAGCCGGCGCGCATCAGCACGCTACGTCCTTCCCCGTCTCCACGTCCATGTTCGTCCGGTCTTTGTACAACCTGCAACCTTCTAGGGGTGCAGGACGGTGTGACAGAAAACGCATCCATGGCGCTGTAGGGAGTACGGGGCCGTGCTGCGGCTCCGGCGGACGGCGACCGGGGCCTCTCCTGTGGGGGGTGGCGGCCCCGGTCGTCCTCCTTTTCACCCATTTTTCAGGGCTTTTGACCCTTCGTCTGCGGGCGGTCCACCTCCTGGTCGACACTCTTGGCCTTGCCCTTGGTCGCGCCGTTGCCCTTGCTCTTCCTCACACCCTCGCCCTTGACCGTCCCGTCGGACATCCCCCGGCCCTGGTCCGCGCCGCTGCCCTGGGGCCGGTTCCGCACCTCGCCCACGGCGACGGGGGAGGCCGACGCGCTGTGGCTCGCCCCGGACTTCTCGCGGGCGGGTGCCGGTGCCGGTGCGGGCGGGGCGGGGTCGAGGGTTCCGGACGCGGCCACCGCGACACCGCCGAGCAGGACCGTCGCGGCGACACCGAACGCGGTGGTCCGCAGGGAACCGCACCACCGTCCGCGTACCGGCACCGATCGCCAGTCGTCCCGACGTCTGGTGCGGCGCGCCGCGTACCCCTCGGTGTCCCGCGCCGCGCGGAAGGCCTCGCGCGCCCGGGCCTCGCCCGCGTCGGCACCGCCCTGTTCGCCCCGCAGCGCCGCGCTCAGCGCCGCGGCCAGCGGGTCCGGTTCGCGTGTCATGTCCCATCCTTCCGCCGTCGCGGCGGCTCCGCGGCGGCGAGCAGTCCCGCCAGTCTCCTCAGACCCCGGTGGCCCGCGGTGCGGACCGCCCCGGGGCGTTTGCCCAGGACGCGTGCCGTCGCCGGCCCGTCCAGGCCGACGACGACCCTGAGCAGCACGGCCTCGGCCTGGTCGCGCGGCAGGCTGCGGACCAGGGCGAGCGCCTGCTCCGTCGACAGCCTCTCCAGGGCGGCGGCCGCCGTGTCATGACCGCCGGGCAGCTCCAGTACGTCCTGTTCGAGTAAGGAGGTGCGGGGCCGCCGGCTCTGCCGGCGCAGATGGTCGAGCGCCCGGTTGCGGGCGATCGCCGCGGTCCAGCCGCGGAATCCGGCCCCGTCGCCGCGGAACCGTCCCAGGTCCCGGGCGATCTCCAGCCAGGCTTCCGACGCGACGTCCTCGGCATCCTCGCCGACCAGGCCACGTACGTAGCCGAGCAGTCCGGGGTGCACCAGACGATAGGCCTCCGCGAAGGCGTCTTCGTCCCCGCGCTGCGCGCGCTCGACAAGGATCCCCAGTTCCGCGTCGTACGCGCCCACGCTTCCCTCTTCGTGCCGACTCGGCACCGCACACCGTGCCCATGTCCCCCATGGGGCAGGGCGCGACGCGCCGTCCCCCCTCCCTTCAGCGCGCGGACCCGGAGAAACGTCACTGGTTCACAGACAGCGCACAGGCGTCCTGGTCCGCCCGTGCAGCAGCAGATAGAAGCGCTGTACGGATTCCTCCGGACCTGTCTCGAATCGGTTGACGACCTTTCCGAGCGGGTTCCAGGCCCGCCCGTCGGGCATCCGTATCCCGACGGGCTGCCGGAAGAGCTCCCGCTGCCTTTCGTCGAAGTCGACCCACCGCGCACCGGCCCGGCGCACGATCACCTCGCCGGTGTACGCACCGAGCTCCTGGAGGATGCGGTCGACCCGGTCGCGGTCGGGCCGGTCGCGGCGCAGCCCGTCGACGATCAGGTCGACCAGACGGAGGCTGGCCACGGAGTAGTCGAGCGGCAGCCGGCTCCTCGCCGTGAGCCGTTCGACGACATGGGTCACGTAGGCGCGCATTCCGTCGGCGGACGGCATGGCCGGCGCGGGGTCGGATTCCCGGTACATGCCCAACCAAGCGACCTGTGGGGCGCAAGTGTCACAGGGGACGGAGGTGGCGCTGGTCACACCGCCGGGTCAGGGGCCGCTCCGCGGTCACACCGTCGGATCGGCGGCCGCTCCCGGCTCCCTCGGAGCGGCGAACCAGCGCCAGGAGGTGCGCCGTTCGCGCCCGGGGAGCTCGCCCCTGCCGGTGGCCCACAGCAGGGTCGGCCAGCGGTCCGTGTCCGTCGGGGCGTCGGGGAAGAGCCGGCTGAGCACCTGGCCGCAGAGGCCGGCAGGCGGGTGGAACGGGACGTCGAGGCCGGAGGCGATGTCATGGGTGTGGACGAGGGTCTCGACGATGCCCATGGCCGCGAAGCCCTCGGCGTCGGAGAGACCGAAGCAGTGGAACGCGCGCCGGTCCGCGGGCACGGTGCGGACCACGGCGGTCAGCATCGCGCCGCAGGACTCCAGTACGTGGAGCAACCCGGTGGTCCCGGCCTTGGGATCGGCGTACGTGACGTTGGCGGGGCCACCCTCACGGCGCGGCCCCCAGAGGAAGGGCACTTCGGTGTCGAGCGTCGGTGCGTCGAGGCCGAGCTGGGCCGCGTAGGCGAAGAGGTCGTCGGCGAGGTGCTCGACGGTCTCCCAGCAGCTCCAGGTCAGGACCCCGGCGGGGTGCTGCCAGTCGGCGGCGGTGGTCGTGGCCGCGGCGCCGCGCAGGGTGGTGAGGGAGAGGCGGACGGCGTGCTGGAGGTCGTCGGCGGTGATGCCGGGTGCGGTGGGATCGCTCGTCGTCGTCATGGCGATCATCATGGCGCCCGTCGAACTGTCAACCAACGGTTGACAGCTCATGACTGTCAACCTAGGGTTGCCTCTATGACGAAACCAGTCGGCATGACCATCCCCGTCCGGCTCGACGACCTCATCGAAACGATCAAGAAGACCAATACCGACGCGCTCGACCAGCTGTCGAACGCGGTGATCGCCGCGGACCATCTCGGCGACGTGGCCGACCATCTGATCGGCCACTTCGTCGACCAGGCCCGGCGCTCCGGCGCCTCCTGGACCGACATCGGCAGGAGCATGGGCGTCACCCGCCAGGCGGCCCAGAAGCGCTTCGTCCCCAAGGACCCGGACGCGGAGAAGATGGACCCGAACGCGGGGTTCAGCCGCTTCACCCCCCGGGCCAGAAACGTCGTGGTCGCCTCCCAGAACGAGGCGACGGCCGCCGGCAACGCCGAGATCGGCACCGGTCACGTGGCCCTCGGCCTGCTCGCAGAGCCCGAGGGCATCGCGATGCACTGGATCACCGCGCAGGGCGTGACGCCGGAGGCGCTGCGCGCCGCGGTCACCCCGACGCTGCCCGCGGCGGCCGAGGAGGCGCCCGCGCTCACCCCGTACGACGCGGCGGCGAAGAAGGTCCTGGAGCTGACCTTCCGCGAGGCGCTCAGGCTCGGCCACAACTACGTCGGCACGGAGCACATCCTGCTGGCACTGCTGGAGTTCGAGGGCGGCGACGGCGTCCTGACCGGCCTCGGCCTCGACAAGGCGCAGGCGGAGGCGGACATCGCGGCGGCGATCGACGAACTCGCGGTGAAGCCGAAGGAATGACGGCAGCGGAATGACGGCGGTGGCCGGGTACCCCGAAGCGGGGCGCCCGGCCACTCGTCCGTACGAGACCTGATGAGGCCTGACCAGACCGTCAGGCCGTGCGGGCCCGGCGGGAGACGACGGCGCGCAGCACCCGGCCGCCCTCCGTGGAGAGTTCGCGGGCCCGGCGCAGACCGGTCGGCCCGTGCGCGACCGATTCGAGGACGGTCTCCTGCCGGCGCAGCTCTCCCGCGAGGAGCGGGCCGGCACCGGCACCGTCCCCGGCCCGGCAGCGCTCGATCGACTCGTCGGTCACCTCGGCCGCGTCGTACTGGCCGTGCAGAGCCAACGCGGTGACGGAGCATTCGGAGGCCCACTCGCGCAGCGGCCCCTCGGCCCACTCGGCGGGCGCGGCGTCCAGCATCTCCCGTACGAGCCCGGCCGCCGCCTTGTCCCCGGCGTCAGCGCCCAGCTCGACCCGGGCCTTGGCCATCGCCTCGCCCCAGGCCCCGCCGTCGCCACGCGCGACCGCCGCCCAGACGGGCCGCAGCACCTCCCCGCCCTCGGGGGCGAGCAGCGGCAGACACCGGTCCAGACAGGCGAGTCCGGCGGCCGCCAGACTCCGCTCATCGGCCCGGTCGATCAGTTCCAGCAGGCTCATGCATGCCTCCCGTTGCGGACGCAGTACTGCCCCTTACTGCGCCGCCTGGCGCGATTACGTCACTGCGCGGCCGGAATCATGCCAGTGGCCTTGCGGTGTTGCATAGAGGTCAAACGCCGGACAAAGAGGATCGCGAGGACGGCGGCGCCGATGTCGAGCAGGTAGCCGGTGAGGGACCAGACGGTCGCGGTGTCGTAGGCCTCCCTGGTCTCCGCCGCCTCGTACATCTTTCCGGAGATCCAGTTCACGATGTTGGCGACGAGCAGGCACGTCCACCAGCTGTTGAGGAGCGTCAGCTCCCGCTTGCCTTCGGCGGCGTACGGCTCCCAGCGGCTTGCTCGCCAGATGTCGACGGCGATCGCCCGCGGGATCCAGAAGTTGCCGAACGGGATGAACCAGCAGCCGATGGCATAGCCCGGCGTCCGCCTCTGCAGGTCGGCAGCCCAGACCCCGGCGTTCTTCCGCAGCCGGTGGAACCAGATGATGAAGACGATCGCGGTCGCCACGTACACCGTGAGCTCCATGCTGTAGGCCACGTGCAGGTTGGCCCCGGCGAAGGAGGCCGGATCGGAGTAGTCCCAAGCCTCGGCCGTCAGACTGCGGACGTCGATCAGGCCGAGCAGGACGTCGAAGACGATGTTGCCCGCGAGCAGGGCCACGACGGCATGCGAGAGGCCGTTCGGATTCTTGAGCGTGAGCACGTGGTTCCCCCCAAGGAACGTGCGGCGGCCCGATGGCCGCCGCCGGGGGAACGTACGCGATCCGGACCGATCGCGTCCACGACGGAACTCAGCGCACCTTCGCCGCCAATGCCCTGAACTGGTCCCAGGTCAGCGTCGGTTTCGCCGGGTCCCACAGCTTCTGCGCCGTCGCCGTCAGCGGCATCCGGATGCCGTCGGCCACCTGCGCCTGGGTCTGCGCGGATGACAGGTCGCACCAGACCGCGAGCCGGCCGCCCAGGATCTGCGGCGCGTACCGCGCAGGCACCGGTGTCGTGCCGCGCAGGACCAGGGGCGTCCACTGCTCGTAGATCCGGCGGCCGGTGGGGTACGTGAACTGGTTCGGCTCGCCGAGGACGTAGTACAGGAACTCGTCGTTGAGGTTCACGACCTTGCGGCCCTCGGCCAGGTACTCCGCGGGCGGGCGGGCGCCGATCTCCTTGCCCGTCCAGTACTCGACCTCGATGCGCTGGTCGGCGTTGACGACACCGCCGCGGAAGAACCCGTCGTTCCAGGCCTTGGCCGTCTTCCCGGCCGCGCGCACGACGGCGGCGCGGTCGTTCAGCCAGCCCTCCGCCAGGTCCTGGACCCCGGCCTGGGGCCCGTACTTCTGCCTGGCCGCCGTGGCGAGCTGCGGGTACGAGGTGGACGGGCTGCGGACGGTCAGCGCCTGGTACTCGTCGGCGCCGACGTGGAACCAGCCGCCGGGGAAGAGGGCGGAGTACTCGCGCAGCAGATCGTCGACGATCCGCGCCGACGCCGGCTTCGAGATGTCGATGGCGCCCTGGCGCGGGGTCCCCTGGACATTGCGCAGCTGGAGGTCCGGGTGGGCGCGCAGCACGGCGCCGAGGTGTCCGGGCGAGTCGATCTCGGGCACGACGGTGATGTGCAGGCTCTGCGCGAGGGCGAGGATCCCGCGCACCTCGGCCTTGCTGAGGTGCTGTGCGGAGACGATCTCGGGGTGGGTGTCCGAGGCGATCCGGAAGCCCTGGTCGTCGGAGAAGTGCAGGCCCAGCTGGTTCAGCTTGAGGTCGGCCATCTCGCGGAGCCGGTCCTCGATCCAGCCCGCGGTGAAGTGCTTGCGGGCGATGTCGACGTTCAGTCCGCGCTGGGGCTTGGCGGGCGCGTCGGTGACGACGCCCTCGGGCATCGCGCCGGAGCCCTTCACCGACTGCTTGAGGGTCCGGGTGCCGTAGAAGACACCCGCCTGGTCGGGGCCGGCGATCCGGACCCGGTCGTCGCGGGTGGTGAGCGTGTACGACTCGGGGGCGCCCTTCCCGCCGAGCGCCAGCTCGACGTCGCCCGCGCGGGCGGCGACGGCGCCGCGGTACGCGATCTTGAGCTCCCCCGCGAGCAGCCGCGCCTCGTCGGCGAGCCCCTCGCTGCCCTGGGCGATGACGACGCCGGCCTCGGGCGTGGGGCGCCAGCCCGGGCCGCGGGCCGCCTCGTGGGTGCGGACGGCCGGGACGGTGAGCGGGGCGGTGGAGAGCGGGTACGTCCGGGTGGGCGTGGGGCTCGGCTCCGGCGCCGCGCTGGTCACGGACGCCGATGTTCCGGCTCCGGACGTGGGTCCGCCCGGGCCGGAGGAGGAGCCGTCGGAACAGGCCGTCACGGTGACCAGTGCCACCGCGGCCGCGAGGAGGGTGGGGCCCACCTGGGGCCCTCGTATGGCGTACCGCATCACTGGGAATCCTCCCTCAGGGAGTGAGGTAGGGCCATTCGGGGGCGTGCGACGACGCCGAAACGTCACGCGTACGTTCCGAAACTCTGCCTTCCGGGTGAAATTCGCGCATCCGTCGGACAGTTCCACCTGCCCGTCGATAACGTTGCGTCACACCCACCCCACCTTTCCCGGAGTCCACGCTGACCAGCGACACCCGTGCCTCTTCCCGGAACCTGGGCTCCGCCGCCACTCCCGCGATACCTGCCCAGCACGGCAGCCCCCGGCACCTCGCCGGTCTCAGGCGCTTCAACGTGGCCCCGGCCCCTCTCGCCCAGGAGCTGCTCCTCTCCTGCTGCCACAGCCGCCGCTGGGCCGAACGGGTGACCGCGCACCGCCCGTACCCCACCCTCGACGCGCTGCTCGCCGCCGCCGACGAGGCCGGGTACGACCTGTCCCGTACCGAAATCGACGAGGCGCTGGCCGCCGAGTCCTCCGCCGCGCCGCACCCCGACGCCCCGCCCGCGGCACACACCGCCCTGCGGGCCGCCCACGCCGCGTACGAGAGCAGGTTCGGGCACGCCTTCGTCATCAGCCTCGACGGAGTACGCCCCGGTGAGCGCCTCGACCAGGTCCTCGCCGGCATCCGGTCACGGCTCGGCAACGAACCGGAGGAGGAGCGGGTGATCGCCGCCGACGAGCTCCGCCGACTGGCCCGCGCCCGCCTCACATGCGGGATCGCCGTCTCGTGATTCCGTCCGGAATGCGGCGATTCCCGCCCAGGCGATAGGCCGTCCGTGCCTCTTTGATCACACCTATGGACCCCGCGCGAGGGAACCGACATCTCGTCGCTACGATGACCGGGGCCGGTGGACCGTACCCGGCCGGGTCTGACCGACAGAGAAGCCGGCCGACCCTGATCCCCGCTCCCGGAGGGTTTTTCCGTGCCGGCTGGAACGCTGTACCGCGGCCGGGAAGGAATGTGGTCGTGGGTGGCTCATCGAGTCACCGGCGTCCTCATCTTCTTCTTCCTGTTCGTACACGTGCTGGACACCGCTCTCGTCCGCGTCTCCCCCGAGGCGTACGACGACGTGGTCGCCACGTACAAGACGCCCCTCGTCGCACTCCTCGAGTACGGCCTGGTCGCCGCCATCCTCTTCCACGCGCTCAACGGCCTCCGGGTCATCGCCGTGGACTTCTGGTCCAAGGGCCCGCGCTACCAGAAGCAGATGCTCTGGACCGTCGTGGGCATCTGGGTCGTGCTGATGGCGGGCTCCCTGTACCCCGTCCTCGGCCACGCCGCACGTGAACTGTTCGGGAGCTGACGCCAGACATGTCTGCTGACACCACTTCCGCGATCGGTCCCGTCGAGGGCGCGGCCCACTACGACGTGGACAACCCGGCCCCGTACATCGAGGCCCCCCGCAAGCGCACCGGCAAGACGCCGCGGGCGACCCGAGGCAACTTCGAGATGGCCGCATGGCTCTTCATGCGCCTCTCGGGCATCGTCCTCGTCGTCCTGGTCCTCGGCCACCTGCTGATCCAGCTCTTCCTGGACGGCGGCGTCTCCAAGATCGGCTTCGCCTTCGTGGCCGGCCGCTGGGCGTCCCCGTTCTGGCAGGTCTGGGACCTGCTGATGCTCTGGCTCGCCATGCTGCACGGCGCCAACGGCCTCCGCACGGTCATCAACGACTACGCGGAGCGGGCCAACACGCGCCTGTGGCTCAAGGGCCTGCTGTACACCGCCACGGTGTTCACCATCCTTCTGGGCACGCTGGTGATCTTCACCTTCGACCCGAACATCCGCTAGGCACGGGGCTGAGGTAAACGTCATGAAGATCCACAAGTACGACACCGTCATCGTCGGCGCCGGCGGCGCCGGCATGCGCGCCGCCATCGAGGCGACGAAGCGCAGCCGCACCGCCGTGCTGACCAAGCTCTACCCCACCCGCTCCCACACGGGCGCCGCGCAGGGCGGCATGGCCGCCGCGCTGGCCAACGTGGAGGAGGACAACTGGGAGTGGCACACCTTCGACACGGTCAAGGGCGGTGACTACCTGGTCGACCAGGACGCCGCCGAGATCCTGGCGAAGGAGGCCATCGACGCCGTCCTCGACCTGGAGAAGATGGGTCTGCCGTTCAACCGGACCCCGAACGGCACCATCGACCAGCGCCGCTTCGGCGGTCACTCCCGCAACCACGGCGAGGCGCCGGTCCGCCGGTCCTGCTACGCCGCGGACCGCACCGGCCACATGATCCTCCAGACGCTGTACCAGAACTGCGTCAAGGAGGGTGTGGAGTTCTTCAACGAGTTCTACGTCCTGGACCAGCTCCTCGTCGAGGTCGACGGCGTCAAGAAGTCCGCCGGTGTGGTCGCGTACGAGCTGGCCACCGGCGAGATCCACATCTTCCAGGCGAAGGCCGTGATCTACGCCTCCGGCGGCACGGGCAAGTTCTTCAAGGTGACCTCCAACGCGCACACCCTCACGGGTGACGGCCAGGCGGCCTGCTACCGCCGCGGTCTGCCGCTGGAGGACATGGAGTTCTTCCAGTTCCACCCGACGGGCATCTGGCGCATGGGCATCCTGCTGACGGAGGGCGCCCGTGGTGAGGGCGGCATCCTCCGCAACAAGGACGGCGAGCGCTTCATGGAGAAGTACGCGCCGGTCATGAAGGACCTCGCGTCCCGTGACGTCGTCTCGCGCTCCATCTACACGGAGATCCGCGAGGGTCGCGGCTGCGGTCCCGAGGGCGACCACGTCTACCTGGACCTGACGCACCTTCCGCCGGAGCAGCTCGACGCCAAGCTCCCGGACATCACCGAGTTCGCCCGTACGTACCTCGGCATCGAGCCGTACACGGACCCGATCCCGATCCAGCCCACCGCGCACTACGCCATGGGCGGCATCCCGACCAACGTCGAGGGTGAGGTCCTGGCGGACAACACCACGGTCGTCCCGGGCCTGTACGCGGCCGGCGAGGTCGCCTGCGTGTCGGTGCACGGCGCCAACCGTCTGGGCACCAACTCGCTGCTCGACATCAACGTCTTCGGCAAGCGCTCCGGCATCGCCGCAGCCGAGTACTCCGCCAAGCACGACTACGTCGAGCTTCCGGAGAACCCGGAGTCCCTGGTCGTCGCGCAGATCGAGAAGCTGCGCAACTCCACGGGCAACGAGCGGGTGGCCGAGATCCGCCGTGAGCTCCAGGAGACGATGGACGCCAACGTGATGGTGTTCCGTACGGAGCAGACGATCAAGACGGCCGTCGAGAAGATCGCCGAGCTGCGCGAGCGCTACGAGAACGTGTCCGTCCAGGACAAGGGCAAGCGCTTCAACACGGACCTCCTCGAGGCGATCGAGCTGGGCAACCTGCTCGAGCTGGCCGAGGTCATGGCCGTCTCGGCCCTGGCGCGCAAGGAGTCCCGCGGCGGTCACTACCGCGAGGACTACCCGAACCGCGACGACGTCAACTTCATGCGCCACACCATGGCGTACCGCGAGGTCGGCGAGGACGGCTCCGAGACCGTCCGTCTCGACTACAAGCCGGTCGTCCAGACCCGCTACCAGCCGATGGAGCGTAAGTACTGATGGCTACCCCCGTACTGGACAAGGTCGAGGCGGAGTCCGCCGCCTCCCCGTACATCACGATCACCATGCGCATCCGCCGCTTCAACCCCGAGGTGTCGGACGCGTCGGTCTGGGAGGACTTCCAGATCGAGATCGACCCGAAGGAGCGTGTGCTCGACGCCCTCCACAAGATCAAGTGGGACGTCGACGGCACGCTGACCTTCCGCCGCTCGTGCGCGCACGGCATCTGCGGCTCGGACGCGATGCGGATCAACGGCAAGAACAGGCTCGCCTGCAAGACGCTGATCAAGGACATCAACCCCGAGAAGCCGATCACCGTCGAGGCCATCAAGGGCCTCACGGTGATGAAGGACCTCGTGGTCGACATGGAGCCCTTCTTCCAGGCGTACCGGGACGTCATGCCGTTCCTGGTCACCAAGGGCAACGAGCCGACGCGCGAGCGTCTGCAGTCGGCCGAGGACCGCGAGCGCTTCGACGACACCACCAAGTGCATCCTGTGCGCCGCGTGCACGTCGTCCTGCCCGGTCTTCTGGAACGACGGCCAGTACTTCGGTCCGGCCGCGATCGTCAACGCGCACCGCTTCATCTTCGACTCGCGTGACGAGGCGGGCGAGCAGCGCCTGGAGATCCTGAACGACAAGGACGGCGTGTGGCGTTGCCGTACGACGTTCAACTGCACGGACGCCTGCCCGCGTGGCATCGAGGTCACGAAGGCGATCCAGGAAGTGAAGCGTGCGCTGATCACGCGTCGCTTCTGATACCTGGTCACTGCGGGGAAGCCCGCTTCTGTACGCTCAGCGTGCAGAAGCGGGCTTTTTCGTCAGCGGGCTTTTCACAACGGAGGACGGGGAGAGATGAGCGAGCCGAACCCCTACAAGGACAGCGGCGAGTACCAGTGGGGTCCCGAACAGCAGGCGGGGGCGCCCGGCTACGGGTATCCGCAGCCGGTACCGGGGCAGCAGTACCAGCCGACGATGCCGGGCGTTCCGGTGCCGCCGCAGCACGCGCCGGCGGTGCAGGGCGGTGGCGGTGCGCCGGTGCTGAGCCTCGGCGACATCACGGTCGTCGGGGACCAGATCATCACGCCGGCCGGTGCGTTGCCCCTCAAGGGCGCGGTGTGGAACGCGATGGACATGTCGCGGACCGAGGAGAAGATGCCCACGGTCGCGATCGTGCTGGCCGTCATCTTCTTCATCTTCTGCCTGCTGGGCCTGCTGTTCCTGCTGATGAAGGAGAAGACGACCACCGGCTTCATCCAGGTCACGGTGACCAGCGGCGGCCGGCACCACGCCACGATGATCCCCGCGACCGGCCCGGACACCATGCACCGGGTGATGGCGCAGCTCAACTACGCGCGCTCGCTGAGCATGTAGGGGTCGATCCGGGAGGCGGCGTGCCGCTGCCCGATGTCAGGGGTCGGGCCGGGGATCCCTTCCGGGTCGAGTCGGGGGCCGACCAGGGTCGTCCCCGATGGGCCGGACGATCATCCGGCGGGATTCTTGGTCCATGACGAACTCACGGATCAGCACGTCGGGTTGGGCGATGACGGCGGCGGCCGGGGCCGCCCTCGTCGGCGTCCTCGCAGCGACCGTACCGGCGACTGCCGCCACACCGGGCTCGCCCGCAGGGGCATCGGCGGCGCCACTGGCCACGATCTCTGCAGCATCGGCCGAGGCGCACGGCGCGCGGGGCGGGACCGTCGACCGTGCGGCCCTGCGGGCTGCCCTCGCCGGGCTGCCCGATGACCATGTGCGCGGGGCGATGGTCAAGGTCTCCGGGCGCGACGGGCGGTGGACCGGGACCGCGGGCGAGTGGACGGCGCCCGCGGACGCGCCGTTCGCGATCGGCAGCATCACCAAGCTCTTCACCTCGTCCATGGCGCTCCAACTCGTCGGCGAGGGCCGGCTGTCGCTGGACGACACCGTCCAGGAGCTTCTGCCCGGCCTGCTGCCGGCCTCGTACGCGCCCATCACCGTCGGGCAGTTGCTCAGCCACACCAGCGGCCTGCAGAAGCCGGAGTGCTTCCGGCCCGGGACGCCGGTGGAGATCGTGACCTCCGCGGTGTCCTGCGGCACCCCGACGACTCCGGGCGCGACCGTCCAGTACAACGGCATCAACTACTTCATCGCGGGTCTCGTCGTCGAGAAGGTGACGGGCCGGACGTACCGCGAAGAGCTCCACGACCGGGTGCTTCGCCCCCTCGGCCTGCCCCACACCTCGCTCCCCGCCGACGACTGGGCCTGGGCCGAGGGCGGCATGGTCTCCGCGGCCCCCGAGCTCACGCGCTTCATGGACACCCTGATGCGCGGCGGTCTGCTGGAACCCGCCGAGCAGAAGCTGCTGTTCACCACTCCGCCCATACCCGGCGCGAGCTTCAGCTACGGCGGTCTGACGCGCACCCGGCTGCCCGACGGCGGCCCGCTGGTCTGGGGCAAGACCGGGACCAACCGGGGTTACGCGAGCGGGGTGTTCGCGACGCCGGACCTGGACCGGGTGGTGGTGTACTCCACGCTTCCGACCGGCAAGGACGTGGACCAGGAGGTGGCCCGGGTCATCCGGATCGCGCAGGCCGGCTTCAAGGGGTACGAGGAGCGTCGGGAGAGCCGTCCGGCGCCTCTGCCACAACCATGATCCGGCGCAGCAGGTCGTTGAGGACGGTGCGTTCGTCCTCGTCGAGGACGCCGAGGAGGCGGTACTCCTCGTGACCGAGGACGTCCATCGCGCCGAGCCAGGTCTCACGGCCCGAGGCGGTGAGTTCGACGACGACGCGGCGGCGGTCGGTCGTGGACTGGGTGCGGCGGACGAAGCCGCGCTTCTCCAGGGCGTCGAGGCGGCCGGTGACCGAGGCGGGGGCGAGGTCGAGGTCCTGGGCCAGTTCGGAGGGTGCGGCGCTGCCGCCGCGGCCTGCGAGCTTGTGGAGGGTGTCGAACTCGTACCGCTCCAGGTCGAAGTCCACGAGGGACTGCTCGCGCACCCGCCGCAGATGGACGGAGAGCTTCTTCATCCGGGTGACCGCGCCCTCCACGACCGGATCGAGGCCGGGCAGCACCGGCTGCCACTGGGCCACATGCGCGTCGGTCCAGTCCCGCTGCGGCGGCCCCGAGGGCTCGGTCGACTCCATGGGTCGATCGTACGTCGCACTCCGGAGTCCTTCGACACCAAATATTTCGTTGACGAATTATTCGGGGTCGAAATACTGTCACAGTCATGCCCACCGCCCCTTCCGACACCCCACCCGTGTCCATGCCCGCACCCCTCCCCCACCCGCTGCGCACCCGCTCCTTCCGGCTGCTCTTCACCGGCCGCACCCTGTCCCTCCTCGGCGACGCCGCCATCCCGGCCGCTCTCGCCATCGCCGTCTGGGACGCCACCGGCTCGTCCTCCGCGCTCGCGCTCGTCCTGGCCTGCGCGATGGTCCCCAAGCTGCTCCTGCTGCCGGTGGGCGGAGTCGTCGGCGACCGCTTCAACGCCCGCACGGTCGCCCTGACGACCGATCTCGTCCGCTGCGCGACCCAACTCCTCGTCGGCGCCCAGCTGCTGAGCGGCGACCCGTCCCTCTGGGTCATCGCCGCCGCCGAGGTCCTCGGCGGCGCGGCCGGCGCCTTCTCGATGCCGACCGGGTCGCCCCTCGTCAAGGGGACCGTGGCCCCGGAGTCGCTTCAGCGCGCCAACGCCGCCATGGGCATCGCCCGGAGCGCCACCCGCATCGGAGGACCGGCCCTCGCCGGCACGCTGATCCTGACGGTGGGGGCGGGCTGGGCGTTCGTCCTGGACGCGGCCACCTTCGCGCTCAGCGCTCTGCTGCTCGTCGCCGTACGGGTGGAGCGGGTTCCGATCCCGCGCCGCTCGATGCGCGCCGACCTCAAGGAGGGCTGGCAGGAGGTCAGGTCCCGCGACTGGTACTGGACCAGCCTCATCGGCCACGGCGCCTGGAACGGCGCCGCCGCCGTCCTGATGACCCTCGGCCCGTCCATCGCCCTCACCCGGCTCGGCGGCAGGGAGGTCTGGCTGGCGCTCCTCCAGACCGGCGCCGTGGGGCTGCTGCTCGGCTCGCTGCTCGCCCACCGCGTCCGCCCCCGACGCCCCGTGCTCACGGCGAACCTCGGCCTCGCCACGTACGCCCTGCCGCTGCTCATGCTCGCCCTGCCCGCGCCCGCGCCGGTGACCATCGCCGCGTACGGGATCGCCCAGGCCGGCCTCGGCTTCCTCTCCCCCGTCTGGGAGACCGCCGTCCAACAGGCGATCCCCGCCCATGCCCTGGCCCGTGTCACCTCTTACGACTGGCTGCTCTCCCTGGCCGCCATGCCGCTCGGCTACGCCCTGGCCCCACTCGCCGCCTCCGCCTGGGGCCCGGAGGTCCCGCTGATCGCCGCCGCGGTGGTGGTGGGCGGCTGCTGCCTGGGGACGGCGCTGGTTCCGGGGGTACGGAAGTTCGGCTGAGGGGCCGGGTCCGCGGCGCGCCGTCCAGGGCCGTCCCCGCCGTTCCGGATGTCAGTGGCGCCCCGTACCGTCACGGGCATGGTGGGGACGACGCGTCTGGAAGTCAGGCTGTACGAGGCGGGGGTGCGGCAGCGGACCCAGGGGGGCACCGCTGTCCAGGAGCTGCTCCAGGGGCTGTCGCCCGACGAGCTGCGCCGGGCCGCCCTGTGGATTCACCGGAACCAGTGCCGGGGCGGCGCCGACCGGGTCACCGACTGGAGCGTGTCCTGGCTGGCCGGGCGGCCGCTCGGGTGGTCGGTGTCCCAGACGGAGGAGCTGCTCGAACGGCTCGTGGGCGTGATGGCCATGGTCGATCCGATGCAGCTGCTTCAGGAGTACGGTCCGCTGATGCGGCTCCCGTTGGCCGCCGTCCTTGAGGTGGGCGGGTGCGACCGGGCCCTCATGCGGGCCGCCCGCAAGGCCTCCCTGTCGGCCTGGGGCGATCAGGCGGAGGGTTCGGAGAACGCCGCGATACGGGAAGCTCTGGACCGGCTGATCGGCCCCGAGGTGCCCGACGCCACCGGGCTGCCGGCGGCGCTTCTGAACGACGAGGACGCGTATGGGCCGCGGATGCGGGCCGAGCACCCGGAGTTGCTCGCGGCGGCCGGTGTGCGGGCGTTCCTGGAACACTGCGCGGCGCTCGGCACGTCCCGGCCGACCCGGAAGTGGCAGAGGGCCGCCGGGGAGCTGCTCGCGGCGGTGGAGCGCGGCGACGAGCTGGTGCGGGCGCTGCTCGACGGGGTCGCGGAACAGACCGAGCACGCGGTGGTCGCGGCCCATCCCATGGGCGTCCACCGCGAGCCGGGCCTGGTCGGCGAGCGCAACGAGGCTGTCGTGCGCGGGGCCCTGTGGGCGGCGTCCGGCCTGACCGGCCCCTGGGTGGTGCCCACCGTCGGAGCCGTCGCGCTGAACGCCGGTACGGGCACGGGCGGTTCGGGCGGGATCTGCCGCAGCGCCAAACTCGCCTCGGCCGGTGTCGCCGTCCTCGGAGCCTGCGAGGACGAACGGGCCGCCGACGCCGTTCAGTGGCTCGGGCGGCTCAAGGGCAAGGTGCGCAACAGGGCGGTCGCCAAAGCCGTCACGAAAGCCCTGGAGACCGTCGCCGGGCGGGCCGGGCTCACGCCGGGGATGCTGCGTGAGCGCGGGGTGCCGGCGCACGGGCTCGACGGGCGGGGGATGCGGGAGGAGTCGCTCGGGGAGTACACGGCCGTGCTCTCCGTGCAGGAGCCCGGCGTGGCCTCGCTGTCGTTCCGGGGCCCCCAGGGGAGGGTGCTGAAGTCGGCGCCGAAGGTGGCCCGGGAAGCGTACGGCGAGCGACTCGCTCCACTCCGCGTCGCGCTGAAGGAGCTCAGGACCCTGCTGGCCGTGGAGCGGGCCCGGCTGGAGGACCACCTGGCGGCGGGGACGACCTGGCCGGCGGAGGACTGGGAGCGGTACTACATCGACCACCCGGTGACCGGTTCCGCCGCCCGTGTGCTGCTGTGGGAGGTCGCCCCGGACGCCGACGAGCGCTGGACGGCCGGGGTGCCGGAGCGGACCGGCGGCGGCTGGGCGCTGGCCGGTGCGGACGGCACGGCGACCCCCGTCTCCCCCGGGTCCCGGCTGCGGCTGTGGCATCCGATCCGGGCCGAGGCCGAGGAAGTGACCGAGTGGCGGGCCGAGCTGACGGAGCGGGAGCTGCGTCAGCCGTTCAAGCAGGTCTTCCGCGAGGTGTACCCGCTCACCCCGGCCGAGGTGGCGACCGGTTCCTACTCCAACCGTTTCGCCGGCCACATCGTGCGCTACGGCCAGGCGCGCGCCCTGATGGCCGAGCGCTGCTGGACCGGAGACCACCTGGGGTACTTCGGGGAGGGCAGCTCCTCCGAGATGGTGCGGGATCTACCGCGCCCCGGTGATCTGCCGGTCGGCGAGGGGGTGTTCTGGCGGGCCCGGTTCTTCGTCGAGCTGGTCGACGCGGGCACCTCCGCCGGCGGGGTCGCCGTGCTCTGCTCCACCGACCAGGTCCGCTTCGAGCGCCGCGCGGCATCGGCCGGGACGCGGGGCGTCTGGGAGCGGGTCGCACCGGCCGACGTACCGGCGCTCGTGCTGTCGGAGGCGCTGCGGGACGTCGATCTGTTCGTGGGGGTGGCGTCCATCGGCGCTGACCCGGACTGGCGGGACCGCGGCGAGGAGCGGGCGTACGACGGGTACTGGGAGAGCTGGTCGTTCGGCGAGCTGACCGCTGCGGCCCGGATCCGCCGCGAGACGCTGGCCCGGCTGCTGCCGCGCACCGGGATCGCCGACCGGACGGAGCTGACGGAGCGGTTCCTGCGGGTCCGGGGCGAGTTGCGCGCGTACCGGATCCACCTGGGCTCGGGCAACGTCCTGATGGAGCCGGAGGACGCCCCGCTGTACATCGAGGCGGACCGCTCGCCGCAGGCCCCGGAGAGGGTGTTCCTGCCGTTCGAGGAGGACGGCGGGACGCTGTCGGTGATCCTCTCGAAGGCGTTCCTGCTCGCCGCCGACGCGGGGATCACCGACCGCACGATCACTTCACGGATACGCCGGGGGCTCTGACCTCCGCCAGGAAGTCGGCGAGCAGCGCGCTCGTCTCCTCGGGGCGCTCCAGGGCGGGAAGGTGGGCCGCCCACTCCAGTTCGACGTGACGGGCGCCGGGCAGCAGCGTCGCGAGCCGGGCCGACATCTCCCGGAAGTCGGGCACGTCGTGGGCACCGGAGACGACCAGGCACGGCACGTCGATCCCGGCCAGCTCCGCCGATGCCACACCGGCGTCGACCCGGTGGAACTCCTCGGGGGCGGCGAGCTGTACGTCGAAGGCACGCCGCTGCATCACCCGTACCCGCTCGCGCGCCTCGCCGCCGGCCTCCGGGCCGAGCCAGGTGTCGACGTTGAGCGCGACCGCCCCGTCCAGGTCGCCCGCTTCGAGCAGCTCGTCCTCGCGCCGGCCCCAGGCGCGCAGCTCGTCGCTCGGATCGAAGTCGGGTATGCCGGAGCAGAGCAGCGCGAGCGCGGAGACGCGGCCGGAGTGGCGGACGGCGGTCTCCAGGGCGACCTCGCCGCCGAAGGAGGAGCCGACGAGGGCGGCCCGTTCGGCGCCGAGGGTGTCGAGGAGTTCCACGACGTCGTCGCAGTGGGTGTGCGAGCGGTCGACCGGGGTCTCGCCGAAGCCCCGGAGGTCGCAGCGGACCACGCGGTGCCCGGCGGCGGCCAGCGCGGCGAACTGTGCGTCCCACATCCTCCGATCGCAGACGCCGGAGTGGAGCAGGACAACTGTGGAAGGGCCTTCACCGGCCACGTCATGAGAGAGCATCAGGCGCCACCTTAGGCGCCCTGTCCCCCAATCGCCTACGGGTTTCCCCACCCCCTCCCCACCCTCGCTTGAACATGTTCAAAAGAGGGTCTACAGTCATGACTGCCAGATCTTGAACGCGTTCAAAGGAGCGTGGGGCATGGACCTCACTGTCGTCGCGTACATCGTCTATCTGCTGATCAGCGTGGCTCTGACCATCTGGGTCGCCCGCACCCTCAGCCGCAACGGAAGGATCTTCCTCGCCGACGTCCTGCACGGGAACGAGAAGCTCGCCGAAGCCGTGAACCACCTCCTGGTCGTCGGGTTCTACCTCGTCAACTTCGGCTTCGTCGCGCTCTACCTGAGCCAGGACGAGGCCGTGGCCGACGCCCGGTCCCTCTTCGAGGCCCTCTCGGTCAAGCTCGGCGTGGTCCTCCTCGTCCTCGGCGTGATGCACCTCGGCAACGTCTACGTCCTGAACAAGATCCGTCGCCGGGGCATGATGGAGCGCGAGCAGGTCCCGCCGGTGCCTCCGCAGGGCTGGACCGAGCAGTCCGGCCGCGGCGGCCCCTGGGCGCCGCCCGCCACCGGTGCGGGCGCCGGCGCCGGGGCGTGAGCCGGCCATGACGACGCCGATCGGACGACCGACCACACCCGTACACCGCCTGACCGTGCTGTACGACGCCGACTGCTCGCTCTGTGTCCATCTGCGGCACTGGCTCCTCCGGCAGCGGCAGCTCGTCCCGCTCGACCTCGTCCCGGCCGCCTCCCAGGAGGCCCGGCGCCGCTTCCCCGCCCTCGACCACGACTCCACCCTGAAGGAGATCACCGTGATCGGGGACCGGGGGCAGATCTACCGCGCCGCCTCCGCCTGGATCGTCTGCCTCTGGGCCCTGGCCGACCACCGGCCCAAGGCCCACTGGCTGGCCACCCCCGCCGGGCAGCCCTTCGCCCGGGCGACCGTCCTCGCCGCCGCCAAGTGGCGCGAGGCGATCAAGGGGGCCTCCTGCGAGGACGGGCGCTGCGAAGCCCCCGGCACGCCCGGCTAGGCTCGGGCACTGTGAAGGACGTGAAGGAAGAGAAGCCCGCCGAGCCCGCCGAGCAGGCTGCCGAGCCCGCCCCGCAGCCCGCCAAGGCCGCGAAGAGCGAACAGACCCGCACGCTCATCCTCGAGACCGCGCTCCGGCTCTTCAAGGAGCGCGGTTACGACAAGACGACGATGCGGGCCATCGCCCAGGAGGCCGGGGTCTCCGTCGGCAACGCGTACTACTACTTCGCCTCCAAGGAACACCTCGTCCAGGGCTTCTACGACCGGATCGCCGAGGAGCACCAGGCGGCCGTCGAGGGAATCCTCGACAGCGACGAGAAGGACCTCACGGCCCGCATCCGCGGGGTCCTCCTCGGCTGGCTCGACATCGCCGAGCCGTACCACGAGTTCGCGGCCCAGTTCTTCAAGAACGCGGCCGATCCGGACAGTCCGCTCAGCCCCTTCTCCCCCGAGTCGGAGGGCCCGCGCGAGGCGGCCATCGAGGTGCACCGCAGGGTCATCTCCGGTGCTTCGGTGAAGGTCGACCCCGAACTGGCCGAACCGCTGCCGCAGTTGCTCTGGCTCCAGCAGATGGGCCTGGTGCTGTTCTGGGTGTACGACCGCTCCGAGGGCTGCGCCAACAGCCGCCGTCTGGTCGAGCGGCTCGCACCGGTCACCGCCCGGGCGATCTCGCTCTCCCGCTTCCGGTTGCTGCGTCCCCTGGTGCGCGAGACGCACGACCTCCTCGCCGACTTCATGCCGACGGCGGCGGGCATGGCAGCCTCGGGCAAACCCAAGCGGGCGGTCCCGAAGGCGAAGACGTCCAAGGAGAAGGACTGACGCACCCACGCCGAGGGCCCCGAGTCGTGGATCGACTCGGGGCCCTCGGCGTGAAAGCGGACGGTCAGATCCAGCTGAGTTCCCACAGCCGCCAGATGCCGGTGCCGTCGGTCAGGTACTGCGAACCGGCGACGTCCTCCGTGGCCAGGACGTAGTCCTTCTTCTGCCACAGCGGCACCAGGGGCACGTCCGCGGCCACCTCCGCCTGGATGGCCTCGAAGTCGTTGATGGCCGCACCCCGGTCGCTGTACTGCTGCGTGGCGGAGATCAGCGAGTCGATCTTGCTGCTCGCGAAGCCGTTGTGCATCGCGTTGCCCGACCCGACGAGCGGGGCGGTGAAGCTGTCGGAGTCCGGGAAGTCGGGGAGCCAGCCGACGGGGTACGCGTCGTAGTCCCCCTTCACGTACGCCTTCTGGAAGTCCTTCCACTCCGCCTCGACGAGCTTCACCTTGAACAGGCCGGTGGCCTCCAGCTGCCGCTTCAGCTCGGCCGCTTCCGCGCCGTAGGTGGCGTCCTTGCGGTAGCCGAAGGTGAAGGAGACCGGAGTCTCGATGTCGGCGTCCTCCAGCAGGCTCGCGGCCTTGGTCTTCGACGGCTCGGGATACCTGTCGTAGAACGCGGTGCTGTGGCCGTTGAAGCCCTGCGGGATGAGGGAGTACAGCGGCTCGACCGTGCCGTGGTAGGCGCCGGTGACGATCGCCGGACGGTCGATGACGGCGGCGACGGCCTGCCGGACCGCCTTCTTCGCCATCGGCGACGGGGACTTCACATTGAAGTAGAGATTGCGGATCTCCGCGGTCTGCGCCTCGGTGATCCGGGTCGAGTCCTTCTCGATCCCCAGCTTGGAGAGGAACTCCGGGGGCATCTGCCGGTGCGTGACGTCGACCTGCTTGGTGTTCCACACGGAGGCGAGCTGCTCGGACTCGGTGAAGTACCGGACGACGACCGGGCCGCCGGTCTTGGTGAGCGCGCCCCGGTAGTTCGGGTTCGGCTCCAGACGCGCGCTCTCGCCGGGCTTGTACTCCTTGAGGACGTACGGCCCCGAGCCCTCGACCGTGGTGCCCTCGCGCAGCTTCTTGGCCGGGTACTGGGTGCGGTCGACGATCGAGCCGGCGCCTGTCGCCAGCTTCAGCGGGAAGGTGGCGTCCCGGCCGCTCAGACTGAAGGTGACGGTCTGGCCGTCTGCCGCGACCTTCGTCAGGGTCGGGAAGAGCGGGGCGGGACCGACGTCCGCGTTGATGCCCAGCATCCGGTCGAAGGAGAACTTGACGTCCTCGGCCGTGACCTTGCGGCCGCCGGCGAAGGTGAGGTCGTCACGGAGCTTGCACTGGTACGTGGTGAGCTTGGTCCCGACGAACTTGCAGTTCTCGGCGGCGTCCGGGACAGGCGTGGTGAAGCCCGGCTTGAACGTCAGCAGCGACTGGAAGACGTTGCTGTACATCGCCCAGGAACCGGCGTCGTACGCGCCCGCCGGGTCGAGCGAGGTCACCTCGTCGGTGGTGCCGACGGTGATGGGGTCCTTCCGGACGTCGTCGGAGGGAAGCAGCTGCCAGCCCCCCACCCCGGCGGCCACAAGAACTCCACAAGTGATGAGGATCCGCAGACGGACCGTCGACCGCATCGCCGTGTTTCCTTTTTTCGTGCCCACCCCTGGCGCGGCGGCTCCCAGCCGTGCCGCGATGGCGCCACCCAATCACACGGATTTCACAAGTGGAAGAGTAAACCTTCACACTGCACGCATATGTCCGGGATAGAGGGACTTACGCCCCTGCCCCCTTCTGTGACGCCCCGGCTACGCCGCTGCCGGGTCCGCTGTCCCGCCCGCGGTCACGCCGCCTGTCAGGGGCCTGCCGTCACGCCTGCTTGGAAGCCAGCTCCACGAGGGTGATGTCGGAGGGCGCGCCCACCCTCACGGGGGGTCCCCAGGCGCCGGCGCCACGGGAGACGTAGAGCTGGGTGTCGCCGTACCGCTCCAGACCGGCGACCGTCGGATTGGCGAGGTCGGCGAGGTAGTTGCCGGGCCAGAGCTGGCCGCCGTGGGTGTGGCCGGAGAGCTGGAGGTCGACGCCGTGACGGACGGCGTCGTGGATGACGATCGGCTGGTGCGCGAGCAGGACGGAAGCCTTCGCGCGGTCGCGGTCGCCGAGCGCGGCGGCGAAGTCCGGGCCCTGGCCCTCGCTCTCGCCGGCGACGTCGTCGACCCCGGCGAGGTCGAAACCGGCGGCGATCTCCACGCGTTCGTTGCGCAGGGGGCGCAGACCGAGCTCGCGGACGTGATCGACCCAGGCGTCGGCGCCGGAGAAGTACTCGTGGTTGCCGGTCACGAAGAACGAGCCGTGCCGGGCCCGGAGCTGGGCGAGGGGCTCGGCGGCGGATCCGAGGTTCTCGACGGTCCCGTCGACGAGGTCGCCGACGATGGCGATCAGGTCGGGCTGGGTGGCGTTGATGGTGTCGACGATGCGCTGACTGTGGGCGCGGCCCAGGATCGGCCCGAGGTGGATGTCGGAGACGACGGCGATCCGGTATCCATGGGCGGCGCGCGGCACCTTGGCGAGCGGCACGGTGACCCTCTTGACGCGGGGCCCGCGCAGCACCCCGTAGGTCCCGTATCCGACGGTCCCCACCGCGGCGGCGGCAGCGGCCCCGCCGACGACCCGCGACACGAACAGCCGCCGCGACACGGCGGTGGCGCCGGAGGGACCGGTCGCACCGGCGGTACCGGCCGCATCGGTGCCGCGGGGGGTCTCGGCGCCGTCCTCCGGCGCGGCGGACGCGGCCGTGGCGGCGGGGACCTCGGCCTGCGGTCCGGTCGGCGACGGCTCGGCGTCGACCTCGGTCAGCAGCCCGCCGGCCGGTGCGGAGGCGCCCCCGCCTGCCGCCGCGACCGGGCCGCCCGCCGGCTTGCCGACGCGCGATCCGGTGGGCCCGGAGCCCGTGGGTTCCGGAGCGGATGCCGTCCCGTCCCGGCCGTCGCCGGCTGCGGCCGCCCCGGCGGCGCGGCGCTCGAGCCACCGCCGCAGGAGCGGGCGTACCGCCTCGCCGACCACGAGGGCGAGGGTCACGTAGAGCAGCAGGGCCAGCCAGAGGAAGCCCGGCCAGGCCACCACCTGCTGGAGCCGGAACGGGGCTCCTGCCCGGCCCGAGACGAGGGCGGCGAGCGACAGCACGGGCAGGACGAACGCGGCCGCCGTACCCAGGCGCCGTGCCGTGCCCCCCGCGACCGTCACATCACGGACCAGTCGCTTCCACACATACCAGTGGACCCCGCCCAGCAGGGCGAGGACCACGACCAGCACCAGCAGGAAGACGAGCACGCGCCCCAACCCCTATCCGCGTTCGCGCCGCAATGCGCGCACGCCACGCAACCCGATCACACCGACCACCGTCCCCGCGGGAACCCCGGCGGCACGCTACGCGGGACCCGGTTCGATACTGGCAAGGAACGACCGCCCCACCACGAAGGACGTCCCGTGAAGCTCAGTCGCCCCGTCTCCTGGTTCCTGCTCGCCTTCGGAGTCTGGTCTTGGGTGATCTGGGTCACCTTCGCCAAGAATTTGTTCAAGGATGCGAGCGGACTCGCCTTCGAGGACGGCAGCCCGACGGCGTACCTGTGGGTCCACCTGGCGCTTGCTGTCACGTCGTTCATCCTAGGCACGGCCGTCGGGGTGATCGGTCTGCGGGGCGTGCGGGCGACCAAGAGCGTCTAGAGGCCGTGCGGAGTCCGAGGGCGCACTGAGCGACCACGCTCGATTCGCACCGTACGTGACAGGGACCGCCTGGGCCGAGCCCTTCTCGTACGAGCCGGGCGGGGCCTACGAGCGCCTCACGGGCCTCGCCTTGGTCATCCTGCAGATCGGACGCTCACGAAACGGGCCGCCAGTCCAGCCCAAGGCGGTCGTCCACCGGGATGAGCTTCCGAGTCTGCGGGTCCCGTCCAGGTCCGACTGCCACACCGGTGAGAAATAGCTCCACGAACGCGCGGCGCTCGAGGACAGCCCACGAAGCCCATGCAGATTCGGGGCCCAGCGGGTCCTCTGGCGGCGCGAGCCACTCCGGCGGGATCCGCGTGGCCGTCGCGGTCTCCTCGTTCAGCCCCTCCAGTCGGGCGGCGCACTGATCCTCAAAGGCCCGGTACTGCGCCATGGTCGCGCGCCACATGGCCAGCTCGTCGCCGCCGCGGTACAGACCCGCCTCGCGGTCCGCTTGAAGTTCGGCGATGGAGCTTCGGACGTGCTCAAGGCGTGCCGCCGTTTCCCGCCGCCGCTCCTCCAGCACCCCTGCCACGCCGCGTTTCGCCGCAAGGCGCAGCGCGGCCTCCACCGCCCACGCCAGGTCTTCTTCGCTACCCATGCCGGCGCGTGCCAGCCGCTCCCACACTTGCCGGGCAACGTAGTCGTCAGCATCCTGTCGCTTGATGCTGAGCCCACCATGCCCCGTCGGATTGGCGCACATGTAGTAGTCCTGACCGCCGTTGTTCCTGCTCTGGCCCATGGACCCTCCGCAGAGTCCACAACGCATGAATCGCCACCCGCTCAACAACGTCGGGGTCACCGCACCGCCGGGCTGCCGGTTGGCCGTGGTTCGCCTTCCCCTCGTCTCTTGGAGCTCAAGCCATTTCGCTCCGGTGATGATCCCCCGGTGAGGTGTCAGAGGTGTGCCGGCCTTGTCTCGGGCAATGGCGTTGACGTACGCCTTTCCGCGCTTCACGCGCTCGCTGGCGAACCCCCCGACCGCCGGATGGTTGAGAATCCAGCGGACGGTCTGGGCTCGCCACCGGATGGGGGCCTCGTCGCCGGAAACACGGCGGTTCTTGATGGACTCCATGCGCCTCTCTGTGGCGCGGCGCTCGGCATTGCCAGGCGCGGGAATCCCCTCCGCTTCAAGCACGGTGGCGATCTTGTTGTCGGAAACCCCGCTGAGAGACATGTCCACGATGCGCTCCACGACAGCGACGTGATCCGAATTGTCGGCGTCCGGCTCAAGAGCCGACACGACCACGTTGCCGATCTTCTCTCGGACGGCGCGCATTCCGTACGGCGCGGAGCTGGAATGCCGCCCGCCGAGCGCCTTGATCTCGCCCTTGGCGCCTTTGAGCCGCTCCGCCTTGATGTCGGAGTCCTGCTTGGCCAGTGCTGCGATGAGGGCGAAGACGGCCACGCCGACCCGGTTGGACGTGTCAAGGAACGGCTCCAGGACGGACACGAAGCGAACGCCGAACTTCCTGAACTCCTGGTCGACGTCCAGAGCATCATGTGCACCCTTGCGGGTCAGACGTGACAACTCGTTCACGACCACCGCATCGACTTCACCGGCCCGGACAGCCGACATGAGGTCTTCGAAGCCTGGACGGACAGCCTTCGGATCCCACCCGGAACGGCCGACGTCCTTGAACCGATGGACGACTTCCCATCCCCGGCTCGCCGCCAGCGACTCACCTGCCGCCAGTTGCGCTTCGGGTGACGCCTCGGACGAGTCCGGTCGCACTTTCGACTGCCGGGCGTAGACAGCGACCCGGACCGTGTCCAGGCGCTCGACGCCGACCGAGGAAACGAAGGGAGCCATGTGCCTGACCTGCACTTTCGCATGCCTCGAAGTTGTGGTGATCGTTTCATGGGCAAGAATGCAAATGCACCAGTTGTCTACTTCTCGCCTCGCGTCCGGGTGGACGCCCCGGGGCGAACCGCCCCGCGGGGTTCGGTTCCCTGACACGTACCTGTACGTTTTCGATCGTGTCTGCCTCGAAGAAGACCGCTTGGGCGGTCACTGCTGCCGCACTGCTTCCCCTTGTCACCGTTTCGCCGGCCCACGCGGACAACAAGGAGGACCAACAGCCCAAGCCTCCCGCTGCCATGGCCTCCGTCGGCGGCGAGCTGCTCGGCCTGCCCGGGACCCAGGTGAAGCTCGGCACGGGCGCACCGGTGCTTCCCAAGGAGCTGAGCGGGCGGTCCTGGATCGTCGCGGACGCGGAGACCGGTGACGTGCTCGCCGCGCACAACTCCCACTGGCCGCTCGCCCCGGCCTCCACGCTCAAGATGCTCTTCGCGGACACCGTCCTGCCGAGGTTCCCCAGGACCACGAGCCACACCGTCGACCCCAAGGAGCTCGCCGGGATCGGCTCGGGCTCCAGCCTGGTCGGCGTCAAGGAGAAGCAGAACTACACCGTGCACGACCTCTGGCTCGGTGTCTTCCTTCGCTCGGGCAACGATGCCGTACGGGTGCTCGCCGAGATGAACGGCGGCCTCCCGAAGACCGTGAAGGACATGAACGACCACGCCGCCGAGCTCCAGGCCGTCGACACCCACGTCGTGTCGCCGGACGGCTACGACGCCCCGGGCCAGGTCTCCTCCGCGTACGACCTCACCCTCATCGCCCGCAGCGGGATGCAGAAGGCGGACTTCCGGGAGTACGCGGCCACGGCCCGCGCCAAGTTCCCCGGCGAGCAGAAGCCGGGCAAGAAGCGCGAGACCTTCGAGATCCAGAACACCAACCGGCTGCTGACCGGCGCGCTCGGCGTCGCGCCGTACCAGGGCATGGCGGGCGTGAAGAACGGCAACACCACGCACGCCGGCTCCACCTTCACCGGCGTTGCGGAGCGGAACGGCAAAGTGCTGCTCGTGACGGTGATGAACCCGTCCTCGAAGGAGCAGCACGCGGTCTACAAGGAGACCGCCCGGCTCCTCGACTGGGGCTTCGCGGCGTCCGGGAAGGTGACGCCGGTCGGCCGGCTGGTGCCGCCGAAGTCCGCCCGTACGAACCCGGGAACCAAGAACGAGGGTTCCACGCCCGCCCCCGGCAAGAACGCCCCGGGCACGGGCGCCGCCGAGAGCTCGGCGGCCGGAGGGAGGACCGGCGGCGTCGGGGTCGCCCTCGGCGTGGTCGGCGGCGTCCTCGTCGTGCTCGCGGGCGGTGTCTTCCTCGTCAACCGTCGCTGGCCGCTGCCGGAGCTGGTCGGCCGTCGTCCGAAGTCCCGCGAGGGCGTCGACGACGAGCCGACTCACTAGCCCCGGTCGCGGTCCACGCCGCGCAGAACAGCAGCAGCTTCGCGGTGAAGTTGATCCAGAGCAGCAGCGCGACCGGGACGCCGAACGCGCCGTACATCGACTTCCCCGCGACTTCCCGCATGTAGCCGCCGATCAGCAGCTTCAGCAGCTCGAAGCCGATCGCTCCGATCACCGCCGCCACCACCAGGCGGCGGCGCGGCGGGTGGACGCCGGGAAGCAGCGTCAGCAGGTACAGCAGGACGAGGAAGCCCGCGACGGCAGCGACGGCGACGGAGGCCACCTGGAGCAGGATCCCGGTGGCTCCTTCGCCGGAGATCCCGACCCGGTCGGCGCTCCAGCCGACGGCGGTGGAACCGAGCCAGGACGCGGCGAGCGAGCAGAGCCCGACCCCTCCGAGCCCGAACAGCACGAGGGCGTCCTTGCCCCTGCGCACGAAGGGGTTGCCCTCGTCCTCGTCGTCGAGCCCCCACACCGCACGCAGACACTCCCGCATCGAGCCGACCCAGCCGATGCCGGTGAAGAGCAGCAGCGCGCCGGCGACGAGGCCGATCGTGCCCGCGTTGTCCACGAGCCCGCCGATGTTGAGCTGGTCGGAGATGCCGGGGACCTGGTCGGAGACCTTGTCCTCGATCTTGTCCAGCTGCTCCTTGCTGAGCAGCGCGGCGCCGATCGCCGCGGCGACGGCGATCAGGGGGAAGAGCGCGAGGAAGCTGATGAAGGTGATGGCGGCGGCGAGCCGGGTCCAATGGGCGGCGTCGAGGGTCTCGTACGAACGCCAGGCATGGGTCCGCATGAGCCGAGCGACCCAGGGGCCGATGACGGGGAGCTTGGTCAGCCAGTCCATGTCGTACGCATACCCCTTGATCCACCAATTGACCGGAATGCGAGCGTCCGGGCCCCAGAATCGCAGACACACCGCAAGAACCTTGCCCACACCGGCCCCTGACACCGTGTCGGCGACGGCAGGGCATCTCTTCCGACACTCGTTTGATCACCCATTTCGACGAACAACGGTCAAAGCGGGTATTGATCACATGTAGGGCGATACGGTCGCCTCCATGGCCGCCGAGAGCGAACACCCCACCGAGCCCCCACCGGCTGGGGCCGCACCGCTCCCGCCGTGCTCGACCCACGGTCCGTCGTCGCCTCGGACCTCTCCCGTCGTCTCGCTCTCCGATTGCTCTCCGAGGAGTTTGATCGTCATGAAGGACGCCTTCGGCACCCCGCAGTCCCTGCTTCTCCTCGGCGGCACCTCCGAGATCGGACTCGCCACCGCCCGCCGGCTGATCGCCCGCCGCACCCGCACGGTCTGGCTCGCCGGGCGCCCCTCCCCCGCCCTGACGGCCGCCGCCGACTCCCTGCGGGTGCTGGGGGCGGAGGTGCACACCGTCCCGTTCGACGCCCTCGACCCCGAGTCGCACGCGGAGCGCCTCGGCAAGATCTTCACCGAGGGGGACATCGACCTGGTGCTGCTCGCCTTCGGGATCCTCGGCGACCAGGCCCACGACGAGGCCGATCCGCTCGCCGCCGTCCGGGTCGCGCAGACCAACTACACGGGGGCGGTCTCCGCCGGGCTCGTCTGCGCGGCGGCGCTGCAGGCACAGGGGCACGGCTCGCTGGTGGTGCTCTCCTCCGTGGCCGGGGAGCGCGCCCGCCGCACCGACTTCATCTACGGCTCGTCCAAGGCCGGTCTCGACGCGTTCGCGCAGGGGCTCGGGGACGCGCTGCAGGGGACGGGGGTGCATGTGATGGTCGTACGGCCGGGGTTCGTACGGTCCCGGAAGACGGCCGGTCTCGAGGCCACGCCCATGGCTACCACGCCGGAGGCGGTCGCGACGGCGATCGAGCTGGGGCTGCGGCGCCGCTCGGAGACGGTGTGGGTGCCGGGGGCGCTGCGGATGGTGATGGCCGCGCTCCGGCACGTGCCGAGGCCGGTGTTCCGGCGACTGCCGGTGTGAGGCCCGGGGGTCAGCCGGTGGCCGGGGTCGGGGTGTCGACCGGAGTGCCCTGGGCCGGGACCGCGGGCACGGTGCCGCAGCCGCCGAACTCGTACGTGTGCAGCTTCCGCCACACCCCGTCCGGCCCCTGCTCGTAGAGGGCGAAGGACGAGCAGGTCCAGGCCGCCTCGAAGTCGGTCAGCTCCTCGTACGCCCGGTCCATCGCCTCCTCGGAGATGCCGTGCGCCACGGTGACGTGCGGGTGGTACGGGAACTGCAGCTCGCGCACGAGCGGCCCGGACTCGTCCCGGACCCGTTCCTGGAGCCAGGCGCAGGCGGAGACGCCCTCGGCGAGCATGACGTACACGACCGGTGACAGCGGGCGGAACGTTCCGGTGCCGCTCAGCCGGACCGGGAAGGGGCGGACGCCGGCCGCGACCTCGGCGAGGTGCGCCCGGATCGCGGGCAGCCGCTCCTCGTCGACCTCCGTCGGCGGGACGAGGGTGACGTGGGTGGGGATGCCGTGCGCGGCGGGATCCCCGAAGCCCGCGCGCCGCTCCTGGAGCAGGCTGCCGTAGGGCTCCGGGACCGCGATCGAAACGCCGAGCGTTACGGTCCCCACGTCGTTCTCCTCCGTCGTCGGTCTTCTCAGGTCGATGGGTGGTTCAGCCGCCAGTGTGCGGCCTGCACCACCCTTGAGGCCAGGGTCCTTGGACTCAATGCTTGGCGGGCAGGAAGCCCACCTTCTCGTACGTCTGCGCCAGCGTCTCCGCGGCGACGGCGCGCGCCTTCTCCGCGCCCTTGGCCAGGAGCGAGTCCAGCGTCTCCGGGTCGTCCAGGTATTCCTGCGTACGGGTCCGGAACGGCGTGACGAAGTCCACCATGACCTCGGCCAGGTCGGTCTTCAGCGCGCCGTACATCTTGCCCTCGTAGCTCTTCTCCAGGTCGGCGATGCCGGTCCCGGTGAGCGTGGACATGATGGTCAGCAGGTTGGAGACGCCGGCCTTGTTCTCGGGGTCGAAGCGGATGACCGTGTCGGTGTCGGTGACCGCGCTCTTGACCTTCTTCGCCGTGATCTTCGGCTCGTCGAGAAGGTTGATCAGACCCTTGGGCGTGGACGCCGACTTGCTCATCTTGATCGTCGGGTCCTGCAGGTCGTAGATCTTGGCCGTCTCCTTGAGGATGTACGGCGCCGGGATCGTGAACGTCTCGCCGAAGCGGCCGTTGAACCGCTCCGCGAGGTCGCGGGTCAGCTCGATGTGCTGGCGCTGGTCCTCGCCGACCGGGACCTGGTTGGCCTGGTACAGGAGGATGTCGGCGACCTGCAGGATCGGGTACGTGAAGAGACCGACGGTGGCCCGGTCGGTGCCCTGCTTGGCGGACTTGTCCTTGAACTGGGTCATGCGGGAGGCCTCGCCGAAACCGGTGAGGCAGTTCATGATCCAGCCGAGCTGCGCGTGCTCGGGGACGTGGCTCTGGACGAACAGCGTGCAGCGCTCGGGGTCGAGCCCGGCCGCGAGCAGCTGGGCGGCGGCGAGCCGGGTGTTGGAGCGCAGCTCCGCGGGGTCCTGCGGGACCGTGATCGCGTGCAGGTCGACGACCATGTAGAAGGCGTCGTGAGTCTCCTGCAGGGCGACCCACTGGCGGACCGCGCCGAGGTAGTTGCCGAGGTGGAACGAGCCTGCGGTGGGCTGGATTCCGGAGAGCACACGGGGAACGTCAGAGGCCATGCTCACCATTCTCTCAGGTGCGGGAAGCGATCCCGGACTGGGAACCGATCCCGTTCTGCCGGTGTATCAAAGGTGTGAGGACGCTGGAGGGGGGCCGGGTCGTCGTAGACGAAGCCGAGGCCGCAGTGATCGCACGGGTACGCGCCGGGGAGGCGGAGGCGTACGCGGCGCTGGTCCGCGCGCACACGGCGGTCGCGCTGCGTGCGGCGGTGGCGTGCGGGGCGGGTGCGGAGGCCGAGGACGTGGTGCAGCAGGCCTTCTTCAAGGCGTATCGGTCGCTGGGACGGTTCAAGGACGGGGCCGCGTTCCGGCCGTGGCTGCTGCGGATCGTGGTCAATGAGACGAGGAACACAGTGCGCTCGGCGGGTCGGCAGCGGGCCGTCGCGGGGCGGGAGGCGGAGCTGCTCGCGGGCGAGCCGCTGATACCGGACGGGGCCGACCCGGCGGTGGCGGTGGAGGAGGCCGAGCGGCGGCGACAGCTGCTCGCGGCGCTGGACGGGCTCGGTGAGGACCACCGGCAAGTGGTGATCCACCGGTATCTGCTGGAGCTGGACGAGACGGAGACGGCCGAGGCGCTGGGCTGGCCGCGGGGGACGGTGAAGTCCCGGCTGAGCCGGGCACTGAAGAAGCTCGGACTGGCTTTGGAGGGAGGTGACGAGCATGACGGACGAGGGGCTCCCGGATGAGCTGCGTGACCTCGGGCGGCATCTGAGGGTGCCGGAGGTGGACGGGGAGACCATGGCCGAGCGGGTGCTCGCTCAGCTGCTGGCGGAGCAGGTTCCGGCGCCGGCGGCCCCACGGCGGCGGTTCGGGTGGCTGGGGTTCGGGTGGCTGCGCGGGCGGTGGAGGGCACTGCTCGCGGCCCTCTCCGGGGTCCTGGTGGTGCTTGTGCTCACGCCGCCGGTCCGGGCGACGGTGGCGGACTGGTTCGGCTTCGGCGGGGTGGAGGTGCGGTACGACCCCGGGGCGCACCCCAGCCCGGGCGCGGCCGTGCCGGAGTGCACCGATCCGGTGTCGCTGGAGGAGGCCGGGCGCAAGGCCGGCTTCACGCCGCTGATACCGAGCGCGCTCGGCACGCCCGACGCGGTCTCGGTGACCGGCTCGGCGGAGCCGGGACGGGCGGTGATCAGCCTGTGCTGGCGGGAGGACGGCGGCCGGACGGTCCGGCTCGACGAGTTCCCGGCGCGGCTCCCCGTGGCCTTCGGCAAGCAGGTCCAGACGCATCCGGAGTGGGTCGATCTGCCGGACGGCGCGGAGGGCTATTGGTTCGCCGAGCCCCATCTGCTGCGGTTCCCGATGACGGACGCGAGCGGGAAGGAGTGGACCCACTCGATACGCACGGCGGGCCCCACGCTCCTCTGGACGAGGAACGCGGGAGCCCTGACCCTGCGGCTCGAGGGCGAGCCCTCCCTGGAGAAGGCCCGCCGCATCGCCGAGTCGGCGGGCTGAGCGGACGCGCCGATCGCGGGGACGCGGCCGATCCGGGACGCGGCCGATGCCCGGCGCCTCGGGATCGGACCACCTCGGACGGGCCCCCCTCGGACGGGCCCCCCTCGGACCGGCTCGCGTCGGACCGGCTCCCCTCGGAGCAGCCCGCGCGGGATCAGACCGGGAGGCCCGGTGCCGGGAAGGACGCCATCAGGTCCGCGACCTCGGCGCGGATCGTGAGGAGCGCGTCCTCGTCACCCGAGCCCGCCGCCGCGACGCCCCGGTCGATCCAGTCGGCGACCTGGGCCATCTGCTCCGTA
This sequence comes from Streptomyces sp. NBC_01353, assembly GCF_036237275.1. GTDB lineage: Bacteria > Actinomycetota > Actinomycetes > Streptomycetales > Streptomycetaceae > Streptomyces. The sequence goes on from NZ_CP108352.1 coordinate 3,512,405, forward strand.
CCGAGACCCCGGGAGGTGAGCGAGGGGGTGCCGATGCGGACGCCCGAGGGGTCGAAGGGCTTGCGGGGGTCGTAGGGGACGGTGTTGTAGTTGACGACGATCCCGGCCCGGTCGAGGGCCTTGGCGGCGATCTTGCCCGGGACCTCCTTGGGGGTGAGGTCCATCAGGATCAGGTGGTTGTCGGTGCCGCCGGAGACGAGGTCGAAGCCGCGGGCGAGCAGGGCCTCGGCAAGGGCCCTGGCGTTGGCGACGACGGCGTGGGCGTAGTCACGGAAGGAAGGCTGGGCCGCCTCGCGCAGGGCGACGGCGATGGCGGCGGTGGTCTGGTTGTGCGGGCCGCCCTGGAGGCCGGGGAAGACGGCCTTGTCGAGAGCCTTGGCGTGCTCCTCGCGGGACATCAGCATCGCGCCTCGCGGGCCGCGCAGGGTCTTGTGGGTGGTGGTCGAGATGACGTCGGCGTGCGGGACCGGAGAGGGGTGGGCGCCGCCCACGATCAGGCCGGCGATGTGGGCGACGTCGGCGACGAGCACGGCCCCTGCCTCACGGGCGATCTCGCCGAAGGCGGCGAAGTCGATCGTGCGGGGCAGCGCGGTGCCCCCACAGAAGATCACCTTGGGCCGCTCCTTGAGGGCGAGCTCGCGGACCTGGTCGAAGTCGATGAGCCCGGTGTCCTGGCGTACGCCGTACTGCACGCCCCGGAACCACTTGCCGGTCACGGAGACGCCCCAGCCGTGGGTGAGGTGGCCGCCCATCGGCAGCGCCATGCCCATCACGGTGTCGCCGGGCTCGGCGAAGGCGAGGTAGACGGCGAGGTTGGCCGGGGAGCCGGAGTAGGGCTGCACATTGGCGTGGTCGACGCCGAAGAGGGCCTTGGCGCGCTCGATGGCGAGGGTCTCGACCTGGTCGATGTTCTGCTGGCCCTCGTAGTACCGCCGGCCGGGGTAGCCCTCGCTGTACTTGTTCTGCAGGACGGTGCCGGAGGCTTCGAGGACGGCCTGGGAGACGTAGTTCTCGCTGGGGATCAGTCGCAGGGTCTCGGCCTGCAGCTGCTCCTCGGCGCCGACGAGCGCGGCGAGTTCGGGGTCGGTGGCGGCGAGGGCGGGGTGCGGGGTGGTGTCGTTCATGGCGTTCCTCCGGGCGTTCGGCGGATCCCGGGGTACGGCTCAGATCGACTGGGCGGCACCACACGGGATGTTCGGTTTCCCGAAGATGCCCAGGCGGGCGGCATCTCGTGTGGTCTGCCGCGCACGGCTCCCCCGGGGTCGCTTCCCCGTACGCCAGTCGCCGTGCGTGTTTCCAGCCTAGCGGGCGCGCCGTCACCCAGGTTTCTTCGTCCGGCATCCGAGCGACGATAGAAAAAGGGGCCACACCCGCCCCAGGCCGCAGGACGAACGGAGATCCCGTGTCGAGAACGCAAGACGCGATCGCTTCCGCGGAGGCGCACAGCGCTCACAACTACCACCCCCTGCCCATCGTCGTCGCCTCGGCGGACGGGGCATGGATGACCGATGTCGAGGGCCGCCGCTACCTCGACATGCTCGCCGGGTACTCGGCACTCAACTTCGGGCACGGCAACCGGCGGCTGATCGATGCCGCGCGGGCGCAGCTGGAGCGGGTGACGCTCACGTCGAGAGCGTTCCACCACGACCGGTTCGCGGAGTTCTGTACGCAGCTCGCGGAGCTGTGCGGCAAGGAGATGGTCCTGCCGATGAACACCGGCGCGGAGGCCATCGAGACGGCGGTGAAGACCGCACGGAAGTGGGGGTACGAGGTCAAGGGCGTGCCGGACGGGCACGCGAAGATCGTGGTCGCGGCGAACAACTTCCACGGCCGGACGACGACGATCGTCAGCTTCTCCACGGACCACGAGGCCCGTGACCACTACGGCCCGTACACCCCGGGTTTCGAGATCGTCCCGTACGGCGATCTGACGGCGATGGAGCGTGCGGTCACCGCGCACACCGTGGCGGTGCTTCTGGAGCCGATCCAGGGCGAGGCGGGGGTCCTGGTGCCGCCCGCCGGATATCTGCGCGGGGTGCGGGAGTTGACCCGTGAGCGGAACGTGCTGTTCATCGCGGACGAGATCCAGTCGGGCCTCGGCCGGACCGGGCGGACGTTCGCCTGTGAGCACGAGGGCGTGGTGCCGGACGTGTACGTCCTGGGCAAGGCGCTGGGCGGCGGTGTCGTCCCGGTCTCGGCGGTGGTCGCGGACCGTGATGTGCTCGGGGTGTTCCGGCCGGGCGAGCACGGGTCGACGTTCGGCGGGAATCCGCTGGCGTGCGCGGTGGCGCTGGAGGTGATCGCGATGCTGCGGAGCGGGGAGTACCAGCAGCGGGCGGCCGAGCTGGGCGAGCATCTCCACGCCGAGCTGGGGCTGCTCGTGGGCGGGGGCGCCGTCGAGGCGGTGCGCGGGCGCGGGCTGTGGGCCGGCGTGGACATCGTGCCGTCCCGGGGCACGGGCCGGGAGATCTCGGAGAAGCTGATGGACCGGGGTGTGCTGGTGAAGGACACGCACGGTTCGACGATCCGGATCGCGCCGCCGCTGGTCATCAGCAAGGAGGATCTGGACTGGGGTCTGGATCAGCTGCGGGCGGTGCTCTCGGAATGACACGGCGGGGCGCTCAGAGGATGACGTGCGGCAGGAAGCGGGCGTACTCGTCCGTGATCAGGCCCGCGGACTCGCGGATCCCGAGCCCCGCCGCCTCGTCCTCGACGACCCACGCGCCGAGCACGACACGGTTCCCTTCGAAGTCGGGCAGTGGGGCCAACTCCTGATAGCAGCAGGGCTCCTCGCGCGCCACGGCCGGGGAGCCCGGCTCGTGGACGGTGACGCCCGCGCCCTCGCGGCCGAGCAGCGGCTTGGCGACGTAGCCGCCGGTCGCGGCCAGTTCGCGGGGGCCGTCGAGGTAGGCGGGCAGCAGGTTCGGGTGGCCCGGGTAGAGCTCCCAGAGGATCGCGAGCAGCGCCTTGTTGGAGAGCAGCATCTTCCAGGCGGGCTCGATCCAGCAGGTCGTGCCCGTACCGCCGCCGTTGTCGAGGGTGTCCAGGACGTACGGGCCGAAGCGGTCGGTGGTCAGCCACTCCCACGGGTAGAGCTTGAAGCAGCTGCGGATGAACCGGAGCCGGTCGTCCACGAACCGCCCCGAGAGCCGGTCCCAGCCGATCTGTTCGACCGACAGCGCCTCCGTGTCGAGGCCGGCCTGCTGGGCCGTCTCGCGCAGATACGCGACGGTCATCAGGTCCTCGCCGAGTTCGTCCCCGTCGGAGTGGACGAAGTGCAGGGGACCGGGCGGCAGCAGCTTCGCCTGGCGCTTCCAGGCGTCGACGAGCCGCTCGTGGAGCGAGTTCCACTGGTCGGCGCCGGGGAAGCGCTCCTCCATCCAGAACCACTGCGGGCTGGCGGCCTCCACCAGGGAGGTCGGGGTGTCGGCGTTGTACTCCAGCATCTTGGCCGGGCCCGTACCGTCGTAGCGGAGGTCGAACCGCCCGTAGAAGGAGGGCAGTTCGGCCCGGCGGCGCCAGGACTCGGCGACGAGGGAGACGAGCCGGGGGTCGGTGAGACCGAGATCGGCGAAACGATCCTGCTCGACGATGTGTGCCGCCGCCGCCAGACACATGGCGTGCAGCTCCTCGACGACCTCCTCCAGCGCCTCGACCTCGGGCAGCGTGAAGGAGTAGTACGCGCTCTCGTCCCAGTACGGGCGCAGGGAGTCGTCGGGGTAGCGGGTCAGGGGGTAGACGAGCCCCTGCTCCTCCACCGTCTGCTGCCACCCCGGCCGGGGTTCGATCGTGTGTCGCTGCATGTCGTACGGTCCCGTCCCGCTCAGCCGCCGCCGGAACCGGAGCAGCCGAAGCCGCCGGTGTCGACGGCCGTCCTGTCGAAGCTGCCGCCGCTGACCCTGTTGTCGCTCACGCTGCCGCCGTAGTAGTACGAACCGCGCGTCGAGCTGCCACTGCCGTTGCCGCTCTCGCACTCGTAGCTCGGCAGTTTCTCGCGGGTCAGCGGGTCGACGCACCGCCGGTCCGGCTCGGAGCCGCAGGACGTGATCGTCGCCGCGAGCACCCCCATACCGCCGAGCACGACCGTGCTCGACCTCAGCCTGCGCATGTCAGTCCTTCCGATCGCGTGGTCAGCGACCGCACAGTTTAGGCCGCTGTCCGAACGCCCTCGCACTAGAGTCCCTTTGTGCTCTTCGGGATGATTTGTGCGCTCGGATCCTCACTCTGTTTCGGCATGGCGTCGGTGTTGCAGGCGCTCGGTGCGCGGGCGGCGACGCCCGGGACGGGCGCCGGCGTCGACGTGGCGCTGCAGTTGCGGGCGATGCGGCAGTGGCGATATCTGGCCGGGCTCTCCCTGGACGGGATCGGGTTCGGGCTGCAGATCGGCGCCCTGCTGACGCTGCCGATCTACATGGTGGGGGCGGCGCTCGCCGCGAGTCTGGCGGTCACGGCGGTGGCCGCGTCATGGCTGCTCGAGGTCCGGCTGCACCGGATGGAGTGGGCGGCGGTGGGGGTGGTGTGCGCGGGGCTCTCGGGGCTCGCCCTCGCCTCGGGCGACGAGGGCGAGCAGAGCTCGTCGGAGGCGCTGCGATGGGCGATGCTCGCGGTGGCGTTCGGGGTGCTGGGGCTCGGCGCGGTCGCCGGACGGCTACCCGGCCGGCCGCGGGCGCTGGCACTCGGCCTCCTCGCGGGCTTCGGCTTCGGAGTGGTGGAGGTGGCGGTCCGGCTGATCGACAGCTGGGACCTCGCGAACCCCGCGGTGTACGCGCTGCTCCTGGGCGGCGGGACGGCGTACGTGCTGCTGACGTCGGCGCTCCAGCGGGGTTCGGTGACGACGGCGACGGCCGGCGCGGTCCTCGGCGAGACGATCGGCCCGGCGCTGGTGGGTGTGATCTGGCTGGGCGACCAGACGCGCGAAGGCCTGGGCTGGCTGGCGATCCTGGGCTTCACGATCGCCCTGGCCGGCGCGCTGGTCCTGGCCCGCTTCGGGGAACCCCCGACCCCGGTGCCCGAACCGGAACTGTCGAAATCCCCGACGGGCGGCTGACGGCAAGCCCGTCAGGGCAGGACGCGGCACAGCGCCGCCAGGGCGCCTGCCCAACTGCTGTCCGGGGGCGTGCCGTAGCCGACGACCAGGCCGTCCTGGGCTGTCGGGACGTCCGGGTGGCGGAAGCGGTTGAGGCCGAGGAGGGCCAGGCCCTGCCACGCCGCGGAGCGCAGGACCGCGGGCTCGAGGCCCGGCGGGAGCTCCAGGACCGCGTGGAGGCCGGCCGCGATGCCGCTCACCCGGGTCTCCGGGGAGTGCGCGGCCACCGCCTCCACCAGTTCGTCGCGGCGCCGCCGGTAGCGCAGCCGCATCGCCCGGACATGCCGGTCGTACGCACCCGAGGCGAGGAACTCCGCGAAGGTCAGCTGCTCCAGCGAGCTGGACACCCAGTCCACCCGCCCCTTCGCCGCCACCACCTCGTCCACCAGGCGCTCCGGCAGCACCATCCACGCCAGCCGCAGCCCGGGCGCCAGGGACTTGCTGGAGGTGCCCATGTAGACGACCCGCTCGGGGTCGAGGCCCTGGAGCGCGCCCACGGGCTGGCGGTCGTAGCGGAACTCCCCGTCGTAGTCGTCCTCCAGGACGAACCCGCCCGAGGCCCGCGCCCAGTCGATCGCCGCCACCCGCCGGTCGGGGTGGAGCGCGGCGCCGAGCGGGAACTGGTGGGCGGCCGTCATCAGCGCCGCGCCGACGCCCTTCATCTCGGCCAACCCCTCGGTCCTGGTCCCGAGTTCGTCGTACGGCAGGGCGGGCAGCCGCAGCCCGGCCCGGCGCAGCAGCTCCCAGTGCGCGTCGAGCCCGTACGACTCGACGGCCACCTCCCGCACGCGGCGTGCCCGCAGCACCTGCCCCATCAGCATCAGCCCGTGCACGAACCCGGCGCAGATCACGATCCGTTCCGGCCGCGCGTGGACGCCGCGCGCCCGGGCGAGGTACTCGGCGAGCACGGTGCGCAGTTCGATCCGGCCGCGCGGATCGCCGTAGCCGAACGCCTCGTGGGGCGCGGCCGTGAGCGCGCGCCGGGACGCCTTGAGCCATTCGGCGCGCGGGAAGGACGCGAGGTCGGGCGCGCCCGGCTTCAGGTCGTACGCCGGCCGGGCGGCGGCCGGCCGGGCCGCCGTCACCGGGGGTCGCGCGCCCGCCCGGCGCGGCACGGCCCGCTGGGCGACCCGCGTCCCGGAGCCCTGCCGGGCGGTCAGCCACCCCTCGGCGACCAGCTCGGCGTACGCGTCGGCGACGGTGTTGCGGGCCACGCCCAGGTCCGCCGCGAGCGAGCGGGAGGACGGCAGCCGTACGCCCGCCGCCAGGCGCCCGCTGCGCACCGCCTCCCGCAGGGCGTCCATCAGCCCCGTCCGCAGACCCGTGCCCCGCAGCTCCAGATGGAGGTCCGCCCCAAAAGTGGCCCACTCATTCGCCATGGAAATGGACCATACTCCTGCGCCATCCCGGCCGTACGGTGATGACCATGACGACCACCACGACGAACGACACCGTGAAGACCGAATACGCCCACGAGCACGCCCCCCGCCTCAACCTCGCCGAGCAGGTCCCGGAGTTCTACCGGGCGATGATCCGGCTGGAGCAGGCGGCCGCGAAGGACGTCGACCCGACCCTCTACCACCTGATCAAGATCCGGGCCTCGCAGATCAACCGATGCGCGTTCTGCATCGACATGCACGCCAAGGACGCACTGGCGGAGGGCGAGTCGGTCGAGCGGATCGTCCAGCTGTCGGCCTGGGAGGAGTCGCGGCACTTCTACACCGAGCGCGAGCTGGCCGCGCTCGCGCTGACGGAGGCCGTCACCGTCCTCACCGACGGCTTCGTCCCCGACGAGGTGTACGCGAAGGCCGCGGCCCACTTCGACGCGACCGAACTCGCCCGGGTCATCGCCGCCATCACCGTCATCAACGCCTGGAACCGGATCGGCGTCAGCACCCGGTTGACGCCCGGCCACTACACCCCCGGGCAGTACGCAAAGTGACCCCCGGGTCCCCCACCGACACGCTGCGCGCCCTGCACTCGGGGCGCGCGGCGGACGATCCGCTGGTCGTGCCGAGCCCGTGGGACGCGGCCAGCGCGCGCGTCTTCGAGGAGGCCGGCTTCCCGACGCTCGCCACACCGAGCGCGGGGATCGCCGCCTCCCTCGGGTACGAGGACGGCGAGACCCCGCCCGAGGAGATGTTCGCGGCCGTGGCGAGGGTCGTGCGGGCGGTCTCCGTACCGGTCACGGCCGATCTGGAGGACGGCTACGGCCTGGCCCCGAAGGAGCTCGTGGCGCGGGTCCTTCAGACCGGGGCGGCCGGGGTGAACCTGGAGGACACCGACCGCTCCGGCGGGCTCAAGGACCCGCGGGAGCACGCCGCCTGGCTCGCGGAGGTGCGGGCGGAGGCCGGGCCGCGGTTCTTTCTGAACGCGCGCGTGGACACCTATGTGCGCGGGGTGGACGACCCGGCCGCCGCGATCGAGCGGGCGCGGCTCTACACGGAGGCGGGTGCGGACTGTGTGTACCCGATCAACGCGCCTGCGGCCCATCTCCCGCTGCTGCGCGCCGAGATCGACGCACCGCTCAACGCCCTCGCCCTGCCCGACGGTCCGTCGCCCGCCGAGCTCGGGCGGCTGGGCGCGGCCCGGATCACCTTCGGCCACGGGCTGTTGCTGCGCACCTTGCGGGGTGTCGCGGAACTGGCGGGCGAGCTGGCCGGGTTCAGGCCCCCGGTGTGAAGGGGCCGAGCGCCGTGGACACGACTCCGCCCCCGGTCGCGGACGACCGGGGGCGGAGAGGGAACAGCCGGCTCAGGCTCAGATGAGGCCGAGCTCGCGGACCGCGTCGCGCTCCTCGGCCAGCTCCTGGACCGAGGCGTCGATGCGGGCGCGGGAGAACTCGTTGATGTCCAGGCCCTGGACGATCTCGTACGTGCCGTCCGTGCAGGTGACGGGGAACGAGGAGATCAGGCCCTCCGGGACGCCGTAGGAGCCGTCCGACGGGATGCCCATGGAGGTCCAGTCGCCCGCGGCGGTGCCGTTGACCCAGGTGTGGACGTGGTCGATCGCGGCGTTGGCGGCCGAGGCGGCCGAGGACGCGCCACGGGCCTCGATGATCGCGGCGCCGCGCTTGGCGACGGTCGGGATGAAGGTGTCGGCGAGCCACTGCTCGTCGTTGACGACCTCGGCGGCGTTCTTGCCGGCGATCTCCGCGTGGAAGATGTCCGGGTACTGGGTCGCCGAGTGGTTGCCCCAGATGGTGAGGCGCTTGATGTCCTCGACGGACGCGCCGGTCCTGGCCGCCAGCTGCGAGAGCGCGCGGTTGTGGTCCAGGCGGGTCATCGCGGTGAAGCGCTCGGCCGGGACGTCCGGGGCGGAGGCCTGGGCGATCAGGGCGTTGGTGTTGGCCGGGTTGCCGACGACGAGGACCTTGATGTCGTCCGCGGCGTGGTCGTTGATGGCCTTGCCCTGCGGCTTGAAGATGCCGCCGTTGGCGGCGAGCAGGTCGCCGCGCTCCATGCCCTTGGTGCGCGGGCGGGCGCCGACGAGCAGGGCCACGTTCGCGCCCTCGAAGCCCTTGTTCGGGTCGTCGAAGATGTCGATGCCCTTGAGCAGCGGGAAGGCGCAGTCGTCGAGCTCCATGGCGGTGCCCTCGGCGGCCTTGACGCCCTGCGGGATCTCGAGGAGGCGCAGCTTGACCGGCACGTCCGCGCCGAGCAGGTGGCCGGAGGCGATGCGGAAGAGCAGCGCGTAGCCGATCTGGCCGGCCGCGCCGGTGACGGTGACATTCACGGGAGTGCGGGTCATGGCGATCTCCGTAAGACAGCTGGCGGTGGGGGTCCCTGCCCCTGATGCTGGACATCTCTTGATCGACGATCGATCGGTCGCCCCGATGTCTCGACGTGAAGAGATATCCAGCGGTCAGGCTATCCGACCCGGGACCCGCTCAACCCCCACCCCCTTGTGGTCCGGCTCACTGCCACCCGACTGCCTCCGCACCGCGCCGCGGCGCGGTCACCGCTCGCCCGGCACCCCCACCGCGCCGGGCCGCGGCGCCGTCACCCCTCGTCGGTGCACCCCTTCGCCCCGCTCTTCAGCGTCGCGCAGGCCGTCGCGTCCGTGCCCTTGGCCACGGCGACCATCGGCGTGTACGCGTCGGCGTCGGCGTCCACCACCGCGTTCTGGCTGGTACCGGCGGCGGTGACGCGGACGGTGTCGCCGGGGCCCGCCCCGGTGATTCGCGCCCAGGCGGCGCCGCACGTCTTGCTGTACCTCACCTCCACCTGGCCGGCGGTGCCGACCCGGGCGCGGGAGACGGTGGCGGCGAAGGCGCCGCCGCAGCCCATCGCCTCCGGGTCCTGGCCCGCGCAGCCGGCTCCGGCGCATTTCACCCCTGCGGGGAGGGTGGTGCTGGGCGGGGTGCTCGGGGTCGCCGTGGGCGTGCCGCCGGCCTTCTTCCCGTCGTCACCGGTGGAGCCGCCCCCGAGGTCGGTGAGGAGGACAGCCGCGGCGATGACGAGCAGGGCGCCGAGGACACCGGTCAGGATCAGCGCGGCGCGGCGCGGACGTGAGGCCCCGGAGGGCTGCCGGGGCGGCGCCGGCGCCGGTGGCGCCGGTCCGGCGGGGGCCGCGGTGCGTCGGGCGGGCGCCGGGCCGGCGCCGCTTCCACCCCTGGTCTCGGTCGAGGCGTTCGCGCCGGAGGGGCCGGGATCCCCGAGGGCGGCGCGCGCCTGCGAGATCCGCAGGGCTTCCATGGTCAGGTCGCGGCGCAGTTCGGAGCGGCTCCAGGCACGCTCGGCGAGCTCCCACATCGTCGTGAGATGGCCGGTGTCGGTGCCGGTCACCTCGGCGAGCGCGACGACGGCGCCCCGGGGCGCGAGGAGTCGTCCGCTGAGATACCGCTCCCATGAGGTCTTGCTGTAGCCGGTACGGTCCGCGACGGCGGCGATGCTCAGTCCGCTGCGGTCGACCAGGCGTCGTAACTGACTCGCGAACTCGCGTATCTGTGGGTCGAGTTCGTCCGGCAGGGCTTTCCAGCGAGGCATGTGCGTTCCCCCTTGTCCCCCTTTGTGTCCCCCAGAAGGATGCTCCGGGCCAGGATGGCAGTTCCCGGGGCAGGAGCGCACGGGTGCATACGAATCGGGCGTGCGCCCCCGGGGCGTAGCGGAATGGTCACTTCCGTGCCACAAGGCGCTGACGAACCTTGAACCACATTGGCACGTACATGACGCTCAAACGGAGGCGGCGCCCGTCCTCCCTCGGGGGAGAGGACGGGCGCCGCCGTTCCGTCGGGGGTGCCTAGGTGACCGTGAGATGGAGGATGTCCTCCAGGAACGGGATCCTGAGCCAGGGGTTCGGCTGCACCATGAGCGCCAGCAGCACGATGAGCCCGCCCATGACCCCGTACGTGACCATGTCGGTGAACCGCGACCGTACGGCGAGCATCCCGACGGACGGCAGCGCACGCCGCAGCCCCGCGCCGGTGAGCAGCGCGACGCCGACGAGCATCGTGCCGACCCGGAACGACTGCGCGAACAGATCCGTCCCGACGATGAACAGTCCCAGGGCGGCCAGCCCGAGCACGGTCAGCAGCGGCCACTGCCGCGCCGGCGCGGGCGCCCCGACGGGAGCGGCCCGACCGCCGCCCTCGGGCCGCGCTGTGTCCGTGGTCATGGCGGGCGGACGCCGCGACCGCCCGGGGGTGGCCGCGGAGGCGTCCTTGGCGGACGGCTCGACGGTGTCCTCGACAGGGGCTGCGGACTCGACGGGGGCTGCGGACTCGGCGGAGGCGTCCGGCGCCGCACCCTCGCCCTCCGTCCGGTCCTCGGTCCGGCCCGCGTCCACGTCCTCGCCCGGGTCCCCGGCGCCCTCGGCGCCCTCGGCGCCCTCGGCGCCCTTGGCGCTCACGCGCGAGGTCATCGTCAGAGCGCCGCGGCCGCGCGCTCCGCGGCCTCGACGACGTTGACCAGGAGCTGCGCACGGGTCATCGGGCCCACACCGCCGGGGTTCGGCGAGATCCAGCCCGCGACCTCGGAGACATCGGGGTCGACATCGCCGAGGATCTTTCCCTCTCCGTTGCGCGAGACACCGACATCGAGCACGGCGGCGCCCGGCTTCACGTCCTCGGCCTTGATCAGGTGCGGTACACCGGCCGCGGCGACGATGATGTCGGCCCGCCGCAGATGCGCCGCCAGGTCACGCGTACCGGTGTGGCACTGCGTCACCGTCGCGTTCTCCGAGCGCCGGGTCAGCAGCAGCGGCATCGGGCGTCCGATGGTGACACCGCGCCCCACGACCACGACCTCCGCGCCGTTGATCTCCACGCCGTGCTCGCGCAGCAGCTGGATGATGCCGTACGGGGTGCAGGGCAGCGGCGCCGGCTCGTTCAGCACGAGACGGCCGAGGTTCATCGGGTGCAGACCGTCGGCGTCCTTGGCCGGGTCCATCAGCTCCAGGATGCGGTTCTCGTCGATGCCCTTGGGGAGCGGAAGCTGGACGATGTACCCGGTGCACGCCGGGTCCTCGTTGAGCTCGCGTACGACCGCCTCGATCTCGTCCTGGGTGGCGGTGGCGGGCAGTTCGCGCTGGATGGAGGCGATGCCGACCTGCGCGCAGTCGCGGTGCTTGCCTGCGACGTACTTCTGGCTGCCCGGGTCGTCACCGACCAGGATCGTGCCGAGGCCGGGCGTGACGCCCTTCTCGTTGAGGGCCGCCACACGGGCGGTCAGGTCGGACTTGATCGCGGCTGCGGTGGCCTTGCCATCGAGAATCTGGGCGCTCATGAACCCATACTCCCGGATGACCCCTCGCTTGTTCCAATTCGGCCGTACACGGCCCTGCGCCGTGCGACGGGAGAGATTGCACTTGCACAACTCCCGGCATTCCGACTGGACAAAAAGTCGCTGCTACGACGACGATGACCGCGCAGTGCCGCGGGCAGTGCCGGGGGGCAAATCACTCAAAAGCTGTGAGAAGTACCTCCGCGCGGGCCGCGTCGTCCCCGCACAACCCACGGAGGAAACCCGCGATGAGCTTCGGCGACCCGAACAACCCCTACGGCCAGCCGCAGGGTCAGCAGCCCGGATACGGTCAGCCGCAGGGCCAGCAGCCCGGCTACGGCTACCCGCAGCAGGCTCCGCAGGGTGTGCCCCCACAGCAGTACGGCTACCCGCAGGCGCCGCCGGTCCAGCCGTACGGCGCGGGCGGTTACCCGCAGGTTCCGCAGAAGATGCCCGGCCTGATGACCGCGGCCCGAGTGATCCTGTTCGTCCTGGCGGGCCTGCAGATCATCATCGGGATCATCGCCGGCATCGGCATCGCGGCCGCCTCGAGCGCGGTCGACGACTCGGACGCCGCGACCGGCCTGGCCGGCCTGGGCTTCGCGCTCGTCGCCTTCCTGCTGGCCTTCGCCGCCCTGGGGATCTTCCTCGGAGTGAAGTTCGCCACCGGTGGCACCGCGATCCGCGTCATCACGATCATCTACGCCTCGCTGATGCTCATCGGCGGACTCGGCAACTTCGCCTCCGGCGAGCCCACCGGCGTCCCCGGCGGCATCATCAGCCTCGCCCTCGGCGGCATCATCCTCGCCTCGATGGTGAACTCGCAGGCGTCCGCGTGGTTCAACCGCCCGCGCAACCAGTACTGATCCACTCGCGCGAAGGGGCCCGGTTCCTGATGGAACCGGGCCCCTTCGCGTACGTACACGCCACACACGTCACACGCGGCGCAGCACCGCGAACTGTCCCGCCCGCGTCGACACCTCGTACCGCGCCTCCGGGTGCAGCGACGCCGCCAACTGGACCGGGTCCGTCACCGGCTGGGACCAGCCCGAGTCGAGGTCGAGGGCGAGGTAGTCGGGGCTGACGCCCTTCGCGCCGCCCACCCAGTAGACGGTGCGGTCCGCCGTGAGGTGGGCCATCAGCGTCACATTGGTCTCCACGCTCGCCCCCTCCGGGACCGCGTCCACCGCCCGCCTCGCGTCCAGCGTCCGGGTGTCCGTGGCGTACGTCTCCGAGCGGAGCAGCTCCCGCAGCGGGAGGTCCAGGGCGATCACGATCGAGACGGCCGTGACGACGGGGACGGCGACCTTCCCGTACGCGACGAGCCAGCCGCGCGGCGAGGTGCGGACGGCGCGCACGGCGTCGACGAGCGCGAGGAAGACGACCGGCATCAGGATGGCGCTGTAGTGCCAGATCATCCCCCAGTGGTTCGGGTCCTGGGAGAGGAAGCGCCAGCCGAGCGTCGGCAGCACGAGCAGCATCAGCGGGGAGCGCAGGGCGAGGAAGCCGGTGATGCCGACGAGGAAGAAGAGCATCTCCCACTTGACGTCGGAGCCGAGCGACGAGAGCACGGCGTGCACGAAGGAGACGTCGGCCCCTTCGTTCGACTTCTCGATCTTGGCCCAGTAGTCGTACTGGCCGACCCGGCTCGCCGCGGGGATCAGGACCAGGACCGTCAGGGCGAAGAAGGCGGTGCCGAAAGCGGCCACGGCGGCGCCGAGGCGCTTCTGCCCCCGCACGAAGAGGACCGCGCCGACCATGGCGACGGTGAGCCCCATGTCCTCCTTGACCAGGACGAGGGGGACGGCCCAGGCGACGGCGGCGGTCCAGCGCCCCAGGAGCAGGGCCCGGCAGGTCAGCGCGAGGAGCGGGACGGCGAAGGCGATCTCGTGGAAGTCGGACTTGACCGCTTCCTGGAGGCCCCAGGACAGGCCGTAGGCCACGGTGAGGCCGAGGCCGGCCGCGCGGCTGCCGAGCACCTGCTGCGCGGTGCGGCCGACGACGACGGCGGAGGCGGCGAAGAGCGCGGCCTGCGCGAAGAGAAGGGCGAGCGGGGAGGACCAGATCCAGTACAGGGGCGCGAGGAGTGCGGTGACCGGACTGAAGTGGTCCCCGAGTATGAGGAAGCCCGGGCCCTTGATGTCGACGACCGGCGCCCTGAGCTCGGCGTAGGCCCTGACGGACTGGTTGAAGATCCCGAGGTCCCAGGAGGGCGTACGGAACTGCTCGTACTGCACCCAGGAGTAGAGGAAGTACAGCGCGCAGAGCACGCCCGCCACGAGGACGTACGGCCGCAGGGGCGCTTCGGAGGGACTGTCGTCCGGCGGCCCGGCGCCGGTCTCCGGGGCGGACGTCTCCGCCGCCGCCCCGTTCTGTACATCCAACACCGCGCCCCCACCTAGCAGCCGCCGACAAAAGAGCAACCCATTAGACCAGAGAGGGCGCGACCGACGGAATCACCGGTCAAACCCGTACGGAAGGGGAAACTCGAGAAGAGGATCAAGGGACTGTGACGGGCGTCACATTGACCGGAGTTGGAATTCACCACTCCACTCCCATGCACCCCCCATCTTCCCGCGATTCCCACTGGCTGCGCGCGAAGTGGATCTGCCCGCTCACTGATTCATCACGAGCGGAATCATTCGATCGCCCTGCGATATTTCAGCCACATTTCAAGGACGCTGGCCCGAACTCGTCCTGCGGAGCAAAAAGTTCCGTCCGGGGCCCGTAAACGCTGTGCTAGCTTCCTCGACCGGCAAGACCCGTATCTCCCACTCACAGCACGTGAAAGGAAGAGCACATGGTCAAGCGCAGAGTGATGGCCGCCGTTCTCGGCACCGCCGCCGCGGCCGGCATGACGATGGTCGCCTCGGCTCCCGCCCAGGCTGTCGACCGGAACTGCTACGACGGCAACTTCTGCGTCTATCAGGCTCAGGAGTTCAATACGAACTACCCGATGTACCGCTTCAGCGGGGCGGATGCCAACTGGTCCGACCAGTCGGCGATCTACGACAACGACAGCTCCTGGCGGAACCGCTGGAGCGTCACGGTGAAGGTGTACGCCCTCGCCAACTACTCCACCGTGAACACCTGCTTCAACCCGGGCTACCAGCTGGGCGCGAGCGGCAGCAGCTCGCAGAACAACAACGGCCGCTCGCACAAGTGGGACGGCACCAGCTGGTGCTGACGCGCCGCTGACGGACCGTCCGGCGGTCCGAGGTTCGCACTCAGGTGAAAGCCGGATGCCTCCCCCTCATCGCAGGAGGGGGAGGCATCCGGCCCCACCATAGCCCCGAGAGGACCCAGATGCTCCCCCGTCACCGGATCGGCGCCAGCCTGGTCGCCGCCGCCCTGACCGCACTCGTCGGCTGCAGCTCCGGATCCGACGCCGGCCGCGACGGAGCGGGCGAGCCGTCCGGCGGCCCCGCGGCCGCCCCCGACGCGACGAGCGCTGCGAAGGCCACCCAGGCCTTCAACTCGGCGAAGGAGCTGTCGCGCCAGGTCGGCGCGATGGAAATGCAGATCACTAAGAAGTGCATGGTCTCCCAGGGGTTCACTGTGCATCCGCCGGACCCGGTGGCCATGCCGGACGCCGACAGCGCCGACGCCCCCGAGGGCCGCGTCTCCCCCACCGCCGAGCAGGCGGCGCAGCGCGGCTACGGCGCCGCGCCGGCCACCGAAGGCGAGCAGCCCGAGAACTCCACGCAGGAGCAGCCCGGCCCCTGGCGGGACCTGCCCGAGTCGGAGAAGCAGCGGTACACGCTGGCCAAGAGCGGCGACCCCGACCAGCTGGTCAGCTACGAGACCGGGGAGGGTAAGTTCTCCTCGCCCAGTGGCGGTTGTATGGGAGAGACCCGCAAGAAGCTCTATGGCGACATGCCGAAGTATCTCCGCCTCATGTGGCTGACTGACAACGGAATGCGCCACGAGGCCGGCCGCCAGGCGGAACAGTCGGACGCATTCCTGAAAGCCGTCGGAAACTGGTCCTCCTGCATGGAGAAGGCGGGATACGGCGGACTGAAATCGCCCACCGAGGCGGTGAAGAAGGCCAAGGATTACTACGGCGGCAAGGACGCGGGAAAGAATCTCGACGCGGCAGCCGTGGAAACCGGCCGGAAGAACGAGATCACCCAGGCGAAGGCCGACGCGAACTGTGCCGACACCTCGAAGTACGACACGGTGTGGCGCACCGCGAATCGGAAATCACTGAGCGCGCTCTACGTCAAGAACGAGGCCGACCTGGTCGCCTATCAGGAAATCCTGACCGAGGCTCAGAAGAAGGCCCAGAAGATGCTGGAGTCCTGAGGTGGAGATCAGCGGCGGGGGCCGCACAGCGGACGAGGAGGCCGTAGGCATCGCGCACGCCGGACGCGCCGAGCGCGGCGAGGGGGGTGCGGCGGGTGCGAGCCCGCGGCGCCACTGGGGCCGGGTCGCGGCCGCGACCGGCATCGTCGTCGCGCTGGCGGCGAGCGGCAGCGCCTGGCTCGCCGCCTCCCAGGCCCGTACACCCGAGCAACGCGCCGCTTCGGCTGCCGCCCCGCCGCGCTCCAGCGTCACCGTGCCCGCGGAGGCGGGCCCCCTGGTCGACCGCAGGACCTGGGACGGCACGCTGACCCGCCGCAGCAATCTGGTGGTGCGCGGCCCCGAGTCGGGCGAGGGCGCGGCCCGGCAGGTCGTGACCCGGCTCTCCCTGAAACCCGGCAGGAAGCTCGCCAACGGGTCGCTCGGGGCGGAGATCTCCGGCCGTCCGCTGTTCCTCCTCGAAGGGGCGTTCCCGGCCTATCGCGATCTGAGCGAGGGAATGCAGGGCACGGACGTACGCCAACTCCAGCAGGCGTTGGGGCAGTTGTACGGGACTCCCGTCACCGGCACATTCGACGACCGCACGGCCCGGGACCTGAAGCGGCTGTACCGGAGCGCGGGATACCGGCCGCTGCTGGGGGCCGAGGGCGGGGCGGATGCTGGCGGATCCGCCAGCACGAGCGGTACCGGCGGCAAGACGGGCGGCGCAACGGGCGGGACGGGGACCGGCGGAGGCGACACAGGCGCGACCACCGGGACGACCGGATCGAACTCCGGGTCCGCCGGGACCCCGCCGCCCCGTACCCGGACCGTCGTCACCCTCCCCATGGCCGAGGTCGTCTTCATGGGCTCGCTCCCGGCGACCGTCGGCGAGGTCTCCGGCCGGGTCGGCGCGAACGCCTCGGAGCCCCTCTTCACCGTGACCGGCGGCCGCTGGCAGATCAAGGTCCCGGTGTCGGACACGGCCCTGCCCGACTTCACCTCCCTCCCCCAGGGCACGCGCGCGAAGGTCACCGGCGACCGATTCGGCGGGGCCGCGCTCGGGAGCTCGTACGAGAGGGTGTCGAGCGGGAGCCCCCGCCACGCGTACTTCGACGTCACCGGTGCGGTGCCGGACACGGCGCTCGGCAGCCCGGTCAAGGTCGAGGCGGTCCGCCGCAGCAGCTCGCCCGACTCCCTGATCGTGCCCGTCTCCGCACTCTGGACCGACCCGGCCGGGCTCGTCTCGGTCACCGTCGTCCAGGGCGACCGGCGCCGGCACGTACCGGTGGACGTGGGTCTCACGGTCGGCGGCCGGGCGGCGGTGACCGGCACCGACCCCGCGCTCGCGAAGGGCGCGCGGCTGCTCGTCGGGTACGCGTACCGGGAGGCCGGCCTTGGCTGACGGAGCCGTACCCGGGCAGCGGGTGGTGATCTCGATGCGCGGGGTCTCCAAGACCTATCCGGCCGCCACGCCGGTGACCGCGCTCAAGGACGCGACGCTGGAGATCCGTACCCGCGAGATGGTCGCCATCACCGGCCCCTCCGGCTCCGGCAAGTCGACCCTCCTCAACATCCTGGGCCTCCTCGACACCGCCACGGGCGGCACGTACGCCATGGACGGCGTCGACGTCCGAACGCTCGGCGAGCGGGAGCGGACGCGGCTGCGGGCGACCCGGCTCGGGTTCGTCTTCCAGTCGTTCCATCTGGTGCCGTACCTGACCTGTCTGCGCAATGTGCAGCTGCCGCTGGTGCATACGCGCCACCCGCGCGCCGACCGGCGGGAGCGCGCCGAGCGGGCGCTGCGGTCGGTCGGGCTCGGCCACCGGATCTCGGCGCGCCCCACGACGCTCTCCGGCGGCGAACGGCAGCGGGTCGCCCTGGCCAGGGCAGTGGTGCACGAGCCGTCGGTGCTGCTCTGCGACGAACCGACCGGGAACCTGGACTCGGCCAACACCGACCAGGTGATGACCTTGCTGCGGGGACTCGTCACCCCGGAACGCACGGTCGTCGTCGTGACCCACGAGCGGGACGTGGCGGAGCGGGCCGACCGCGAACTGAGGGTCGTGGACGGACATGTGGTCTGAGCGGCCCGGAAAGCCGGAGCAGGAGCGGACCGGGAATCAGGAGCGGACCGGTGAGCAGAGGCGGGAGCGGACCGGGACCGCGTTCGCGGACATCGTCGTCCAGGCGGTGCACGCCGTCCTCGGGCGCCGACTGCGCTCCGTCCTGACCGTACTCGGCATCGCGCTCGGCATCGCCGCCGCGCTGGCGACCACGGGCATCACGGCGAGCGCCGCGGACGCCGTGTCCGGCCGCTTCGACGCGCTGAAGGCGACCGCCGTGACCGTCCGCTTCCACAACGAGGCGGCGCGGCCGACGACCGCGGCGGCGGTGCGGGCGCGGAAACTGAACGGCGTACGGTCGGCCGGACTGCTCTGCACCGCCGACGAACGCCCGACAATCTCGGCCCTCGGCCCCGGATACGACTGGGCGACACCACAGGAGCTGCGCGTCCTGGCCGCCGACGAGGGTGCCCTCGCGGCCCTCGGTGTCACCGCCCGTTCCGGGCGGCTGCCGGACGCGGGGCACATGGCGCGCGGCGACGCCGTGGCGCTGGTGGACACGGTGGCCGCCAAGGCGCTCGGCCTGGACGCGCTGCTCGAACAGAACCCGGAGGCGGCCCCCTCGGTCCATCTCGCCGGCCGGCCCTTCACCGTGATCGGCACCTTCCGGGCCCCGGCCGGGGAGGCCCGGCTCACCGGCAGCGTGATCGTCCCGTACACCTCCTGCGCGACGGACGGCGGAGTCCTGAACCGCCCCCAACAGGCGGCCGGGAGCGATCACTTGGTCTTCGGTGCCACCGAGGCGGTCCTGCGCACCGAACTGGGCGCCGCCCAGCAGGTCGGCCTGGAGGCCCCGCTGGCGCTCCACCCGGAGGGCCCGGACCGGCTCGCGGCGATCGTCCCGGCCGATCTCGGGACCTTCCGCGGCGGGGTGGAGAGCGAGACACGGGCCCTGTTCCTCGGTCTGGCCGGGGTGTCCCTGCTGATCGGCGCGCTCGGCGTCAGCAACACCACGTACGTCTCCGTGGTCGAGCGCCGTTCCGAGATCGGACTGCGCCGGGCGGTCGGCGCCGGCCGGGCGGCGGTCTCCGCCCAATTCCTCGTGGAGTGCGGGCTCCTGGGGCTGGTGGGCGGAGTGCTGGGGACGGCGGTCGGGGTGGATGTGACGGCGGGTACGGCGCTGGCGAAGGGCTGGCTGGTGGTCCTCGACCCCCGGCTCACCGCCGCCGGGCCACTGCTCGGCCTCGCGGTGGGCATGGTGGCCGGGGTGTACCCGGCGCTCGCGGCGTCCCGCATCGCGCCCGCGGAGACGCTGCGCGGCTGAACGCGCCGTCCACTGCTGAGCGCGCGGCCCCTCGACGTCCGAGTACGCGCGCGGCGCCCCCCTGTGACAGGGGGGCGCCGCTCTCGTGTCAGTGGAAGAAGTGGCGCGTGCCCGTGAAGTACATGGTCACGCCCGCCTTCTTCGCGGCCTCGACGACCTGCTCGTCCCGCACCGATCCACCCGGCTGCACGACCGCCTTGACGCCCGCCGCCGTGAGGATCTCCAGGCCGTCCGGGAACGGGAAGAACGCGTCCGACGCGGCGTACGAGCCGCGCGCCCGCTCCTCGCCCGCGCGCTCGACCGCGAGCTTCGCGGAGTCGACGCGGTTGACCTGGCCCATGCCGACGCCGACCGAGGCGCCGTCCTTGGCGAGCAGGATCGCGTTGGACTTGACCGCGCGGCAGGCCTTCCAGGCGAAGGCGAGCCCGGCCAGCTCCTCGGCGGACAGTGCGTCGCCCGTCGCCAGGGTCCAGTTCGCCGGGTCGTCGCCGTCGGCCTGGAGGCGGTCGGTAACCTGGAGGAGCGCACCGCCGTCGATCGGCTTGACCTCGACCGGGTTGGCCGGGGCGCCCTCGGCCCGCAGGACGCGGATGTTCTTCTTCTTGGCGAGGATCTCGACCGCGCCGTCCTCGTAACCGGGGGCGACGACGACCTCGGTGAAGATCTCGGCGACCTGCTCGGCCATCGCGACGGAGACCGGACGGTTGACGGCGATCACGCCGCCGAACGCGGACAGCGGGTCGCAGGCGTGCGCCTTGCGGTGCGCCTCGGCGACGTCCGCACCGACGGCGATGCCGCACGGGTTGGCGTGCTTGATGATCGCGACGCAGGGCTCGGTGTGGTCGTACGCGGCCCGGCGAGCGGCGTCGGTGTCCGTGTAGTTGTTGTACGACATCTCCTTGCCGTGCAGCTGCTCGGCCTCGGCGAGGCCACCGGTTCCGTCGACGTAGAGCGCCGCGCCCTGGTGCGGGTTCTCGCCGTAGCGCAGCACATTGGCGCGCTCGTAGGTGGCGCCCAGGAAGTCGGGGAAGCCGCCCGCGGCGGAGCCGCTGTCGGACACAGTGTCCGCGGCGTAGTCGTCGGCGAACCAGGAGGCGACCGCCACGTCGTACGCGGCGGTGTGCTGGAAGGCCTCGGCCGCCAGGCGCTTGCGCGTGGTCAGGTCGAAGCCGCCGCTCTGGGCCGCCACGAGGACGTCGGCGTACCGCGCCGGGCTCGTGACCACGGCCACGGAGGGGTGGTTCTTGGCGGCGGCGCGGACCATCGACGGGCCGCCGATGTCGATCTGCTCGACGCACTCGTCGGGAGTGGCGCCGGAGGCGACGGTCTCCTTGAACGGGTAGAGGTTCACGATCACCAGGTCGAAGGGCTCGACGCCCAGCTCGGCTAGCTGGTTGCGGTGGTCCTCCAGGCGCAGGTCGGCGAGGATGCCGGCGTGCACGCGCGGGTGGAGCGTCTTGACGCGGCCGTCCAGGCACTCAGGGAAGCCGGTGAGCTCCTCGACCTTGGTGACCGGGACGCCGGCCGCGGCGATCTTCGAGGCGGTGGAGCCGGTGGAGACGAGGGAGACACCCGCCTCGTGCAGGCCGCGGGCCAGCTCCTCAAGGCCGGTCTTGTCGTAGACGCTGACGAGTGCGCGGCGGATGGGGCGCTTCGTACCTTCGGCGGTCACGGGATTGTTACCTTTCGTCCCTCAATGCGGTAGCCGTGCCGGGCCAGACGCCCCACGACCTCGACGAGCAGCGAACGCTCGACTTCCTTGATGCGCTCGTGGAGAGCGTCTTCATCGTCCTCGTCCCGGACCTCGACCACGCCCTGGGCGATGATCGGGCCGGTGTCGACGCCGTCGTCGACGAAGTGGACGGTGCATCCGGTGACCTTCGCGCCGTACGCGAGTGCGTCCCGCACTCCATGGGCACCGGGAAAGCTGGGCAGCAGCGCCGGGTGGGTGTTGACGACCCGACCGCCGAAGCGGGCGAGGAACTCCTTGCCGACGATCTTCATGAAACCGGCCGAGACGACGAGGTCGGGCTCGTACGCGGCGGTGGCCTCGGTCAGGGCGCGGTCCCACTCCTCGCGGGTCGCGTGGTCCTTCACCTTGCACACGAAGGTGGGCAGTCCGGCGCGTTCGGCCCGCTCCAGGCCGGCGATGTGGTCGCGGTCCGCGCCCACGGCGACGATCTCCGCCCCGTACCCCTCGGGGTCGGCGGCGATGGCGTCGAGCAGGGCCTGGAGGTTGGTGCCGGACCCGGAGACCAGGACGACGAGGCGGGCGGCGGCCACTCGGTCACTCTTTCCGTGGTGTTTGTACGGTCGCACAAAGGAATCGTGCCCCCGAATACGGGGAACCCTACGAAGGGCCCGACCGTCAGCAACGATACCGGCACACCGGACGGCCCCCACGGGACGGGGGCGTGGCCGGGGGGTAGCGTCAGGGTTCGACGACAGTAGAGACACCAGTTGACACGGCAGTTGAAACAGCAGTTGAGACAGCAGTTGCGACGACAGAGGGAAGACGTTCAGCAGATGCCGGAACGCCAGTCCACGGACGACAACAATCCGTTCGCGCCGCCGCCCGAGGGGCAGCCGGACCAGCCGTGGCAGCCACGGCGGCCGGAGGGCTCGGACGACGACGCGTCGTCCGGCGGCTCCGGAGGCTCGGGCGGCTCGGGCTCGGGCGGCTCCGGAGGCCGCTGGAGCAGCCGCCAGCCGGGCCGCTCCTCCGACGGCTTCGGCCGCCGTCCCGACCGCCAGGGAGGCCCGGAGCAGGGCCAGGGGCCGAATCCGAAGTGGGACCCGACGGACCCCGCGCAGCGGCGGGCACGGTACGCGCTGCTCGCGGGCATGTGGGCGTTCTTCTTCGCCATCTTCGAGATCCAGGAGCTGGCGCTGCTCCTGGGCGCGCTCGCCCTGTACTGGGCGATCAGCGCGCTGCGCGCCAAGCCCAAGGCGCCCCCCTCGGATCCCTCCACGCCGCCGGTACCGGCCGCCCCGGCCACCGGCCTCCCGGCGCGCGCACAGCGCACGGCGGCGATCAGCGGCCTGGTCGCGGCGGTGCTCTCGCTGCTGATCGTCGCGGGCGGCTTCACGATGCAGCTCGTGTACCGCGACTTCTACACCTGCGCCGACGACGCCCTGACCAGGTCCGGCCAGCTGGCCTGCAACGACCTGCTGCCGGAGCCGCTGCGCGAGGTCTTCGGGGTGCAGGAGTAGACGGGGTCGCCTAGTCCTCTTGCGGCGCCGGAGTGTGCGTCTCCGGCGCCGGGGACTGTTCCGGCTGTTCCGGCGCCGGGGGTGACTCCGGCGCCATCGGCGTCTCTGGGGCCTTGGGCGTCTCTGAGGCCGGCTGAGGCGGGGGCGGATGGGGCTGTTCCCAGGCAGCCGGGAGGTAGTCGTACGGCTCGAACCCGCCCTCGTCGTCCTCGTCCTCCTCCTCGGCGAGCGGCTCACGCACGGGCGTCGGCGTGGGCACGGGCTCGGGTGCGAATGCCGGGGCGGCGACGGACGCGAGCGGTACGGCCTCCGGCACGAGGGCGGCGCGCTCCGGCTTCGAGCCGCGCCGCACCCAGACCCGTACGCCCAGCGCCGTCGGCACTCCCAGCGCCGCGCACCACAGCACCGCCGCCGCACCCGTCTGCCACCACACCGGGCCGAACGCCGACAGCCGGCCCGACCCGAGGGGGCCGCCCGCGAGCGCCGCGAGGAGCGTCACCACCGCGCCGCACGCCCAGGCCGCGACCAGCGCCGTCAGCGCCGTCTCCCGGCCCGTCCAGGTCCGCGCCGACCGCCCCACGGCCCCGCCCAGGAGCAGCACCGCGACGAGCGGGACGACGGTGGCGGCCCAGTGCGGCCAGGTGCCGGGGCCTTGCGCGGGCAGGGCTGCGAGCAGCGGGAAGGACGGAACCGCGGCGGTGCCGGTGAGGCCGAACGGTGTCGCCGAGGCACCCGCGCCGAGCGCGAACCCGGGCCCGAGACCGTACGACGCGCCCCAGACAGCCGCGTTCGGCAACAGTGCGACGGCAAGGAGCAGGACCGAGACCTGCCCCGTCCACTCCCCCGCGAGCCCGGCGAAGGACTGCTGTGCCGCGCTCGCGTGCCAGACCAGCGAGACCCCGAACAGCGCCGCGCCTCCCCCGAAGAGAGCAATGAGCGCCGTCCCGGCCGCTCGCAACGCCACGGCCGCGTGTTCCTGTCCCGGCAGGGGCCGCCCCTTGGCCGTCCAGACGCCCAGGCCCGCCGCGGCGGCGACCGTCGCGGGCAGCCAGAGGGCGGCGGTCAGCAGGTCCGCCGGGAGCGGACCTCTCGCCGTGTAGACCACGACACCGGCCGCGACCAGCAGATACCCCCCGCACACCGCGGTCACCGCGCCGCCCGTGGAGGGCCTGGGCCCGCACCCGGCCGACTCCAGGGTGTCCCGTGCGGCCCGGTGCGCGAGCCGGCCCGGCAGGGCCATGAGCAGCAGCGGGGCGACGCCGAGGGGCGCGGGCACTCCGGTGAGGGTCTCCGTGCGGACGAGGTCCGCTCCGTGGGCGAGCAGCCACAGCCCGGCGACCGTGTGCAGGGCCTCTCCGGGCCCGCTGTCGGGGTACGGCGAGCTGATCCACGCCGCCATGACCAGTACCGCCAGCGCGCCGAGCCCGAGCCCGGCCGCGACCCCGCCCCGTACGACGGCGGTGGCCAGCGCGGCGGAGCGGCCGCCCCGGACCCGCGGATCGGCCGTCGGCAAGGGGGTGTGCTCGGTCAGGTGGGTCACGCGCCCATGCTCCCAACGACACGCGCTTTTCACGCGTAACAGGCAAACCGCCGTTGTGTCGCTCAAGATACGTTTATGTACTTTTCCGCCCGGAGCAGCTCTGCGGGAGGTAGTCGCCCATGAGTCCGACGAGTCGGGGTACAGCCGATTCCGTCTCGCTGCCGTCTCCGAAGGAGCGGCGCCGATTGCGCGAGGCCCTGGGCCTGAGCGAGGAACACGTGGCCGACGCGGTCGGCGTCACACGGGCCACGGTCCGTTCCTGGGAAACCGGCCGCACGGAGCCACGCGGCCGAAAGCGAGAGGCGTACGCCAAGCTCCTGAGCGCCCCCGAGGACGCACTCACGCCCTCCGCCGCCCACCTCGCGCCGCCCGCACCGAACCCGGTGCAGAACACCGCCACGTCCGGTCCGGGGACGGGGTCCGGGATCGAGCCCGAGACCTACGGCGGGTCCGACACCGGGCCTGGGACGGCGCCGACCCCGGGGACGGGCAGCAAGGTCGCCGCCCCATCCGAGGCCGGCTCCCCGCCCGGGCCTGCGCCCGGGCCGGGGGCGGGGGCGAGCTCCGAAGCCCCGCCCGAGTCCAGGGCCACGTCCGGTCCGCGAACGGCATCCGAGGGCGGCTCCGGCGTCGGCGAGCGCACCAGTCCTCGGGCCACGCCCGCTCGGGCGTCGGAGGCGCCCATGCCTGCCAAGCCCAGCAGGCCCGCCGCGGCGCCTGCCGCGCCGCCGGCGAGTACCCGCCCGAAGGCCGCGCCCAAGCGGGCCGCCAAGCCGCCCAGGACCCCGGCGCCCGCCGGACTCGGCCTCGGCTCCGGACGGAGGCCCTCCCGGCCCGTCCGGGCCGGCGCCCCCGCCACCCCATACCCCCAGGAGCGGCAGAAACCGGTGGAGACCGCCCCCGTACCCGAGCCCCTCGCGCCCCCGGCCACGCCCCCGGTGGAGCCCACCCTCACGCCCGAGGAGGCCTTCGACGCGCTGTACGCGCACGCGGCCCCCGGCCTCGTCCATCAGGCGTACCTGCTGACCGGCCGTCGTCTGCTCTCCCGGGAGTCCGTCGAGCGCGCCTTCCACCAGGCCTGGGAGAACTGGCCCGAGGTCGCGGTGGACCGCGACCCGGTCGGCTGGGTGCGGGCCGCCGCGTACGAGTACGCGCTCTCCCCCTGGCACCGGTTCCGCCGCGCCCACAAGCACCCCGACGCGCCGCCCACCGAGGCCGGGCGGCGGGCCCTGCTCGCGGCGCTGCTCGAGCTGCCGCCGCCGTACCGCCGTACCGTCCTGCTCTACGACGGACTCGGCCTCGACCTGCCCGAGACGGCGGCCGAGACCGAGGCGAGCACCCCCGCCGCCGCCAACCGGCTGCTGCACGCCCGTACCGTCATCGGGCAGCGCGTGCCCGAGCTCGCCGACGCCGACGCCCTGCACGAGCGGTTGGGCACCCTGGCCACCGAGGCGCCGACGGCGACGCTCGCGGAGGCCGAGACCGTACGGTCGGGCAGTGAGCGGCGTTCCCGGCTGTGGACACGGGCGGTGGTCGGCGTGACGGCGGCGCTCATCGGCGTGACGGCCTTCACGGCCGCGACCGCGCCGACGCGGTACCTGCCGGTGAACCACCCGGGCGAGACCGTCAACGGCGTTCCGGTCCGCGGCGGCTCGCAGAAGCTCACCTCGGAGGACAAGCAGCTGCACGACAAGCTGCGCTCACAGCCGCATCACGGTCCAGAGCGGCTGATCCCCGAGCCCGAGTAGCCGCAGGAGCCCATGGGCGCCAACGCGTCGGCGCATCACGCGAGTGGGCCCCGCCCCTCCCGGTTTCCCGGGAGGGGCGGGGCCCACCTGTGCGGTTCAGACGGTGCTTCAGCCCGCGAGGATCGCACGCGCCAGCTTGGCCGTCTCGGTCGGCGTCTTGCCGACCTTGACGCCCGCGGCCTCGAGGGCCTCCTTCTTCGCCTGGGCGGTGCCGGAGGAACCGGAGACGATGGCGCCGGCGTGGCCCATGGTCTTGCCCTCGGGCGCGGTGAAGCCCGCGACGTAGCCGACGACCGGCTTGGTGACGTTCTTCGCGATGAAGTCCGCCGCACGCTCCTCGGCGTCGCCGCCGATCTCGCCGATCATGACGATCAGGTCGGTGTCGGGGTCGGCCTCGAACGCCGCGAGGGCGTCGATGTGCGTCGTGCCGATGACCGGGTCGCCACCGATGCCGACGGCGGACGAGAAGCCGATGTCACGGAGCTCGTACATCATCTGGTACGTCAGCGTGCCGGACTTCGAGACCAGGCCGATGCGGCCCGGCTTCGTGATGTCGCCCGGGATGATGCCGGCGTTGGACTGACCCGGGGTGATGAGACCGGGGCAGTTCGGGCCGATGATGCGGGTCTTGTTGCCCTTCGACTGCGCGTACGCCCAGAAGGCGGCGGAGTCGTGGACGGCGATGCCCTCGGTGATGACGACCGCGAGCGGGATCTCGGCGTCGATCGCCTCGACCACGGCGGCCTTGGCGAAGGCCGGCGGGACGAAGAGGACGGAGACGTTGGCGCCCGTCTTCTCCATCGCCTCGGCGACGGAGCCGAAGACCGGGACCTCGGTGCCGTCGAAGTCGACGGACGTACCGGCCTTGCGCGGGTTCACGCCACCGACGATGTTGGTGCCGTCACCCAGCATGAGCTTGGTGTGCTTCATGCCCGTGGCACCGGTCATGCCCTGGACGATGACCTTGCTGTCCTTGGTGAGGAAGATAGCCATGGTGTGCTTGACCTCGTCCCTTACTTCGCAGCCGCGAGCTCGGCGGCCTTGTCGGCCGCGCCGTCCATGGTGTCCACACGCTGCACGAGCGGGTGGTTCGCGTCCGACAGGATCTTGCGACCCAGCTCCGCGTTGTTGCCGTCGAGGCGCACGACCAGCGGCTTGGTGACCTCTTCGCCCTTGGAGGCGAGGAGCTCCAGGGCCTGGACGATGCCGTTGGCGACCTCGTCACAGGCGGTGATGCCACCGAAGACGTTGACGAACACGGACTTGACGTCCGGGTCGCCCAGGATGATCTCCAGGCCGTTCGCCATGACCTCGGCGGAGGCGCCGCCGCCGATGTCGAGGAAGTTGGCCGGCTTCACGCCGCCGTGGTTCTCACCGGCGTACGCGACGACGTCCAGGGTCGACATGACCAGGCCGGCGCCGTTGCCGATGATGCCGACCTCGCCGTCGAGCTTGACGTAGTTGAGGTTCTTGGCCTTGGCGGCAGCCTCGAGCGGGTTGGCTGCGGCCTTGTCCTCGAGCGCCTCGTGCTCGGGCTGACGGAAGTCGGCGTTCTCGTCGAGAGACACCTTGCCGTCCAGGGCCAGGATGTCGCCGGAGGCGACCTTGGCCAGCGGGTTGACCTCGACGAGGAGCGCGTCCTCGGCGACGAAGGTCTTCCACAGGGTCACGAGGACCTCGGCGACCTTCTCGGCCACGTCGGCCGGGAACTGCGCCAGGGCGACGATCTCGCGCGCCTTCTCGATGTCGACACCGGTGTTGGAGTCGACCGGCACCTTCGCGAGCTTCTCGGGGGTCGTCGCGGCGACCTCCTCGATGTCCATGCCACCGGCGACGGACGCCATGGCGAGGAAGGTGCGGTTGGTGCGGTCGAGGAGGTACGAGACGTAGTACTCCTCGAGGATCTCCGGAGCGGTCTCCGCGATCATCACCTTGTGGACCGTGTGGCCCTTGATGTCCATCCCGAGGATGTCCGTCGCGCGGGCGACGGCCTCGTCCGGGGTGGCGGCCAGCTTCACGCCGCCGGCCTTGCCGCGGCCGCCGACCTTCACCTGCGCCTTGACGACCGACTTGCCGCCAAGACGCTCGGTGGCCTCGCGCGCCGCCTCAGGCGTGTCGATGACTTCACCGGCCAGCACCGGTACACCGTGCTTGGCGAAGAGGTCCCTCGCCTGGTACTCGAACAGGTCCACGCGCGTCCGTCCCTTTTCTGATGATCGCGGTTCGTTGTCTGCGTGGGCGTGCCGCGAAGGGCAACGTGACTGCGCTGTCACAAGGGAGGCGTACACGGTGTCCGTGGACGCGGCATGTCCGTCTCGCAGGTTATCCCCGAGGGACGTGGGTCCCTAAATCGCAGGTCACAACGGAGCGGTGATACGGGTCACAGATCGTAGGGGGAGGGGGGCGGTCCGTAGGGGACCCCGAGGGTGGCCTCGGGGCCCACGGCACAGGTGGGGACAGGGCGTTGTGGACCTCACGACGCGCCCCGACGCGAGGTGAGGGGGCCGCGGGGCCGGTTGTGACATGGGCCTCAGTGCGCCCGCACGCGGCCGGTCGGGTGGTGACGGGACGACGGATTCCGCAGCGGTCAGAGGGTGTCCGGCACCGGCAGGGGGCGCTTCTCGATCGCCGCCGCCATCACCTCGGGGAAGAGGTCCGGGGTGCAGGCGAAGGCCGGGGCGCCGAGCGCGGCGAGGGCGGCCGCGTGCTCGCGGTCGTACGCGGGAGCGCCTTCGTCCGAGAGCGCGAGCAGGGCCACGAACTGCACGCCCGACGCCTTCATCGCCGCGACCCGCTTCAGCATCTCGTCGCGTATGCCCCCTTCGTAGAGGTCGCTGATGAGGACGACGACGGTGTCGGCCGGCCGGGTGATCTGCGACTGGCAATAGGCCAGAGCGCGGTTGATGTCGGTGCCGCCGCCGAGCTGGGTACCGAAGAGGACGTCGACCGGGTCGTCGAGCTGGTCGGTGAGGTCGACGACCGCCGTGTCGAAGACGACGAGCCGGGTCGCGATCGAGCGCATCGAGGCGAGGACCGCGCCGAACACCGACGCGTAGACGACGGAGGCCGCCATCGAGCCGGACTGGTCGATGCAGAGGACGACGTCCTTCTTGACCGACCGGGCCGCCCTGCCGTAGCCGATGAGCCGTTCGGGGACGACCGTGCGGTACTCCGGGAGGTAGTTCTTGAGGTTCGCGCGGATCGTGCGGTCCCAGTCGATGTCCCGGTGCCGGGGGCGGCTGATCCGGGCCGAGCGGTCGAGCGCGCCGGTGAGTGTGGCCCGGGTGCGGGTCGCGAGGCGCTTCTCAAGGTCTTCGACGACCTTGCGTACGACGGCGCGGGCGGTCTCCTTGGTCGTCTCGGGCATGGCCTTGTTGAGGGAGAGGAGCGTGCCGACGAGATGGACGTCAGCCTCGACGGCCTCCAGCATCTCGGGCTCCAGGAGCAGGGTGGACAGGCCGAGCCGCTCGATGGCGTCGCGCTGCATGACCTGGACGACGGAGCTGGGGAAGTACGTCCGAATGTCACCGAGCCAGCGGGCGACGGAGGGGGCCGAGGCGCCGAGGCCGGCGGAGCGGTCGCGTCCGGTGGAGCTCTTCGTGCCGCGTCCGTAGAGCGCGGTCAGCGCTCCGTCCATCGCCGAGTCGGTGCCGGCGAGGGAGCATCCCGTGCCGTCCGCCTCGCCGCCGCCGAGGACCAGGCGCCAGCGGCGCAGCCGCTCATCGTTCCCGGTTCGGGGACCGGCGCCGGCGCCGACTCGTGGGTCGGTGCCGGTTTCTGCACCGGTGCCGGTGCCGGTGCTGGCTCCGGTTCCGGTGCTGGTGCCGGTTCCGGTGCTGGTGCCGGTGCCGGTTCCGGTGCTGGTGCCGGTGCCGCTTGCGGTTCCCTTCGCGGTTCCGTTCGCGGTTCCGTTCGCGGTTCCGTTCGCGGTTCCGTTCGCGGTTCCGTTCGCGGTTCCGTTCGCGGTTCCTGTTCCGTTCATCGGGCCGCCCCTTCCGGCTCGTCGTGTCCCAGCAGCAGATGCAGGACCGGCAGCACTCCGTCGGCCCGCTCCTCGTCGAGGCTCGCCGCGAAGCCGGGGGTTCCGGCCTCCGGACGGCTCGCGGTGGCGGACGGGCCTCGTGCGACCAGCTCGCCCAGGGTGCGCCGGACGCCCGGTTCGTACGCGGAGAAGGTGCGCCGGAGCAATGGCAGTACGTCGGTGAAGGTGTCGCCCGGGACTCCGGTCAGCCAGTCGTCGACCAGGGTGAGCAGCCGTTCGTCGTGGACGAGGATCATGCCGCCTCCGGCGGCACCGCCGACGAAGCCCTCGATCCAGGCGGCGGCGTCGGCGGGGGCCGTCCCGGGCGAGAGGGCGAGGCCCATGAGCCGTGCCGCCTCGTCCTCGTCGAGGTGCCCCTCGTCGAGGAGCAGCCGGGCGGCGCGGCCCCGGAGGATCCCGGGCACGGTGTCGCGGTCGGCGAGCTTGCGGAGCACTCCGGTCCAGCGGTCCGTGCGTTCCGTGCTGTCGGGGAGGAGTCCGAGGGCGCCGTGGACCGCGTCGAGATGGCCGCGCATCTCGGCGGCGGCGTCGGCGTCGAGTCCGGCGCAGGCCGGGGGGAGGCCGACGCAGATCCGTTCGGCGAGCCCGGCGGCGACCTCGCCGAGCGCGGCGGTGTCGGTGGCGCGGACGTCTCCGTAGCGCAGGGAGCGTGCGAGCGCGGGCAGGGCCTGGGCGAGGTGCCCGACGTCGGAGTCGAGCGCGGCGCGGTCGGCGAGGGCCGTCATGACGACGGTCAGGGCCTCGCCGAGTCCGGCGAGCAGGCACTGCTCGGCGAGCGCGGTGACCTCGGCGAGTGTCGTGGCTTCCAGGGCGCGGGCCTCGGCCTTGGCCGTGGCGGCGGAGTCGACGGTGGTGCCCCAGACGCCTGCCTCGGCGACCCGGACGTGCAGCTCCGGCTCCCAGCGCAGCCGCCAGCTCTCCCGGAAGGTGCCCGTGCTGCCGCGGCCGGCGACGGGCTCGCCCCAGCCGATGCCGAGCAGCCGCAGCCGGTGCAGCAGTCTGCTGCGGGCGGCGTCGTTCTCCTTGCGCAGATCGAGCTCCAGCTCCCGCTCCTGCGCCTCCGGTTTGAGGCGCAGCCCGCGCTGGAGCCGGGCGAGGTCGCGCTGGAGCGGTACGGCGGGGGCGTCGGCGGGGACCTCGCCGAGGACATCGCCGACGACGAGGCGGTCGCGGACGAGGTCGAGCGGGATGTCGGAGCCGTCGCACATGACGGCCCGTACGGCGTCGGTGGTCTCGCCGAGCCCCGCCAGCGGCCGGCCGCGCATCGTGGCGAGGGTCTCGGCGAGCCGTACGGCCTCGATGACATGGGCGGAGGACACGATCCAGTCCTCTTCCCTCAGGAGGCCCGCGACCTTGGTCATCCAGCGCTCGACCGGGCGGTCGGGGGCGGCGAAGAGGTGTCCGTACCAGCCGGGTGCGTCGATGCCGGCGCCGTACCCCGAGCGGCGGGCGAGCCTGCGGTGGGTCCAGGGCACCCACGTCATCTCGGTCTTCACCTTGGGCAGGCCCTTGAGCAGGGCTCGGTCGGCTCCGACGGTGGTCTTCCGAGCCAGCGCGGGCACGTGCCAGGCGCCGCAGACGACGGCCACGGAGTCGCCGAACTCCTTGCGGGCTCCCCGTAGTTGGAGTCGCATGTATGCCTCGCGGATCAGGTCGCGGGCGTGGCCGCCGTCGCCGTGCGCCTCGCGCAGGGCGCCCATGGCCTCGGCGACCGCCGCGAACGGAGCCGCGGGGTCGGCGGGCGCGGTGGTGCCGCGGAGCTCGATCACGTCCTCCCACCAGCGCTCGGGGTCGTCGTACCCGGCGGTCCGCGCGAGCTCGCCGATCGGGTCGATCCGCAGCCCCTCGTCCGCCTCGCCGCCCGTGGGGTCGGTGGCGTCGGCGGCTTCCGTAGCGGTGGCGGCGAGGCTGTGGGCGGCGGGAAGGTCGATGAAGCGCACGGTGGCGCGGTGGGACAGGGCCCAGCGGATCGCGACCCACTCGGGCGAGAACTCGGCGAAGGGCCAGAACGCGGCGCGTCCCGGGTCGTCGACGGCGTGGGCGAGCAGCGCGACCGGTGGCCGCATCTCTTCGTCGGCGGCGAGTGCGAGCAGCCCGTCCGCCTCGGGCGGCCCCTCGATCAGCACGCACGCGGGCCGCGCCGCGTCGAGCGCCCCGCGCACTCCGCGCGCGGACCCGGGGCCGTGGTGCCGCACCCCGAGCAACAGCGGCCCGGAGTCCCCTTGTCCGTCGCGTCGCCCGCCGACCGGCGCGGCCGCGGCCCTCGCGCGCCGCTCCGTCGCCGCGGGCCTGTCCGGTGGGGCCGCGCGGCCCACGGGGGCCTCGCCGGCCGTCACCGCCGCGGGCGTCGTCACGCGCTCACCTCGCGGCAGGCGCGGTAGAAGTCCTTCCAGCCGTCGCGCTCCCGGACGACCGTCTCCAGGTACTCCTGCCAGATGACGCGGTCCGCGGCCGGGTCGCGGACGACGGCGCCGAGGATGCCGGCCGCGACGTCCGCGGGGCGCAGGATGCCGTCGCCGAAGTGGGCGGCCAGGGCGAGGCCGCCGGTGACGACGGAGATGGCCTCGGCCGTCGACAGCGTCCCCGAAGGGGACTTGAGCTTCGTACGGCCGTCCGTGGTGACCCCGTCGCGCAGCTCGCGGAAGACGGTGACGATCCGGCGGATCTCCTCGACCCCTTCGGGGACGGCCGGCAGGTCGAGGGAGCGGCCGATCTGGTCGACGCGGCGCGCGACGATGTCGACCTCCGCCTCCGGGGTGGCCGGCAGCGGCAGCACGACGGTGTTGAAGCGGCGCCGCAGCGCGCTGGAGAGGTCGTTGACCCCGCGGTCGCGGTCGTTGGCGGTGGCGATGAGGTTGAAGCCCCGTACGGCCTGCACCTCTTGGCCGAGCTCCGGCACGGGCAGGGTCTTCTCGGACAGGATCGTGATGAGCGTGTCCTGCACGTCGGCGGGGATGCGGGTGAGCTCCTCGACGCGGGCGGTCAGGCCCTGGGACATCGCGCGCATGACGGGGCTGGGCACGAGCGCGTCCCGGCTGGGGCCGTGGGCGAGCAGCTTGGCGTAGTTCCAGCCGTAGCGGATCGCCTCCTCGGGCGTCCCCGCCGTGCCCTGCACCAGCAGGGTCGAGTCGCCGCTGACGGCGGCGGCGAGGTGCTCGGAGACCCAGGTCTTGGCGGTGCCGGGCACGCCGAGCAGGAGCAGCGCCCGGTCGGTGGCGAGGGTGGTGACGGCGACCTCGACGATCCGGCGCGGTCCGACGTACTTCGGTGTGATCACCGTGCCGTCCGGCAGCGTGCCGCCCAGAAGATAGGTGGCGACGGCCCATGGCGAGAGCTGCCAACGGACGGGCCGCGGACGGTCGTCGGCGGCGGCGAGCGCCTTGAGCTCGTCCGCGAAGGCGTGTTCGGCGTGCGGCCGCAGGGCCTCGGCGCCGGATTCGATGCCGGTGTCGCCGCCGGTTCCGACGCCGGATTCCGTGGCGGTCGGAGCGGCCGCACCGGTGACGCTTCCGGCACCGGGAACGGCGCTCTCGATGGTTTCGGGCACGGTCATGGATCCCCCTCCAGATCGTTCGACCTGATGTGTGATCCACCGTGCACCATGCCACTGACAATCGGCCGTCGCCGCAGGTCGGAGGCTAAGTCCGCACGTTCGTAAGGGAGTCAGCCGGCGATCGGGGAGACCGCGACGCAGCCACCGGCCATCGCCTGCTCGCCCTTCGCCTCCTTGATGACCTTGCCCTTGTGGATGACCTTGCAGGTGAGGTCGGCCGCCGGGTCGAGCGAGAGCGGCATGACGGCGGGCGGCATGATGCCCTTCAGCGTCACCGTCTTCGTCCACGGCGTGGTCGGCTTGGTCTCCTTCTCGAGCTTCGGCTCCATGGCCGAACCGCTGCCACCGTGGAACTCGATCGACTCGATGTTCTTGCCGGTGACCTCGTACGTGACCTCGTAGGTCTCGTTGACGGCCTTGTCGACCTGGTCGGCGGCCTTGTCCGCGGCCTCGGAGCAGGCGCCGAGACCGAACGCGAGGCCGGTGACGGCGAGGACCGAGACGGCGGTGCGGATGGTGCGCTTCATGAGGTGTCCCCCAGGGAGTTCTGTGGTTGTCCCCCGCACACAATCGCAAAGGAAAGGTAAAGTCAAATACCTTGTCCGGTCGACCTCGATCGCAAAAAACAGCAGGTCAGGATCGTTGTCAGTGGGGCCCCCTACCGTCGTGGACATGGATACACAGGGGGTGCGCTGGACGGCGGATCAGGTGCTGGCTCTGGCTCCTGACGACGCCTCACGCAGAGCGGGGAGCAAGCTCGGCACGGCCGGGCCGTGGTCGAGTACGGGAGGCAGCGGCGAGGGGGCCGTCTGGGGTCTGTGCCGGGGCAGCGGCAGCACGCCGTACCGCACGGTCGTCGACATCACGGGCCCGGCGTATTCGTGCAGCTGCCCCAGCCGGAAGTTCCCGTGCAAGCACGCGCTGGGGCTGCTGCTGCTCCGGGCGGCGGACGGAGCGGACATCGGGGGCGGCGACGCGCCGGACTGGGCCGAGCAGTGGCTGGAGGGCAGACGTAAGCGCGCCGAGGGCGTACGGGCGCGCAAGGCGGACGGCTCCGGCCGGGCGGGCACCGCCGATCCCGAGGCCGCGCGCCGCCGGGCGGAGCGCCGGGCGGCTCGGATCACCGCGGGCGCGGAGGAGTTGGAGCATCGGCTCGCCGATCTGCTGCGGGGTGGTCTGGCCTCGGCCGAGCAGTCCGGATACGGCCTGTGGGAGGAGACCGCGGCCCGGATGGTCGACGCCCAGGCTCCCGGACTCGCGGGCCGGGTCAGGGACTTGGGTGCGATTCCGGGCTCGGGGCCCGGCTGGCCGGTCCGGCTCCTGGAGGAGTGCGCGCTGACCCATCTCCTCGACCGCGCCTGGCTGTCCGTGGACCGACTCCCCGGCCCGCTGGCGGCGACCGTCCGTACCCGGGTGGGCCTGCCCGCTCCGCCGCAGGGCGCCGCGGTGCGGGACCAGTGGCTGGTGCTCGCCCAGTACGACTCCACGGACGGCAAGCTGACGACGCGTCGCATCTGGCTGTACGGCAGGGAGACCGGGCTCACGGCGCTGCTCCTCTCCTTCGGAGCCATGGGGCGCGCACCCGAACTGGGCCTTCCGGTGGGCGTGATGGTCGACGCCGCGCTCACCCCGCACGCGGGTGCGGGTGCGCTGCGGGCCGAGCTGGGCGAGCTGTTCTCGGCGCCCACCCCGTTCGACGCCCCGCCCCGGGGCGGCACGGTCGGGGACGCTCTCACCGCCTACGGCCTCGCCCTGCGCGAGGACCCCTGGCTGGACTCCTGGCCGGTGACGCTCGCCGATGTCGTCCCCATACCGACGGACCACGGCTGGCAGCTCGCCGACGCGGCACCGGTCGCCGGCGGCGGCGAGGCGCTGCCGCTCAGCGGTCCCGCGCTCGGGCGGCCTGGCCTGTGGCGGCTCGCCGCGCTCTCCGGAGGCGGGCCGGTGACCGTCTTCGGGGAGTGCGGGCACCGCGGGTTCACCCCGCTAGCCGCCTGGTCCGCCGACGCCCCCGGAGAGACGGTCCCGCTCCACTGAGTCCGTACGACCGCCCGACGACAGCCTGGAGGACCTCGATGGACGCCTGGGAAGAACTCGTCACCTCGGCGCTGCTCGGCACCGACCGCCGGCCGCCCGCGCTCCCGAAGACGGTGGCCGGGGATGCTCCCGTCGCGCTGCTGGACGCCGCGGCGCTGCACACCGTACGGCGCAGGGCGGGGCTGCGGCCGGGGCCTGCCGCCCCCGCGCCTGAGCCCGCGCCCGCGGACACCCGCAGGCCCCTGCCCGAGCCCGCCCGCCACCGTCTTGCCCAGCTCCTCGCGGGCCGCGCCGCGGCCGCGCCGTCCGGGGGGCGGCGCGGGGCCGCGCCCGACCTCGCCGAACTGCTCCCGCAGTGGCTCGCCGCCGCCGGCGACCACGGCTACAAGGCGCCTGCCTCGGCGCTGCCCGCCCTCCTCGACGCCGCCCGCGCCCGTACCGATCTGCGGCCCCAGGCCCTCGCGCTCGCCGGGCCGCGCGGGCTCTGGCTGGCCCGGC
Organism: Streptomyces sp. NBC_01353; assembly: GCF_036237275.1. Lineage (GTDB taxonomy): Bacteria > Actinomycetota > Actinomycetes > Streptomycetales > Streptomycetaceae > Streptomyces. Next base: position 3,548,515 of record NZ_CP108352.1, read on the forward strand.
TGAACCCGGAGTGGAAGTTCGCCCTGCGCGGTGCGGGAGGGAGTTCGGCGCTCCCCTACCCCCGGGACGGCGAGGCGGTCCGGGCGCTGTGGGAGGAGGGGCTGTTCGCCGAGCGGGTCGCGCTGCTCGCCTCCGTACGGACCGAGGACCCTGCGGCCGCCCTGGAGCTGCTGCGTTCCACATGGACGGCCGAGCGCGCCGAGGACCGGCTGATGTTCCTGGACTCGCTGCGGGCCGGGCTCTCCGGCGCGGATGAGGAGTTCCTGGAAGCTGCCCTGTCCGACCGCAGTCGCAATGTGCGCTCCACCGCCGCCGAGCTGCTCTCCGCGCTGCCCGACTCCGCGCTCGCGGGCCGCATGGCGCGGCGTGCCTCGTCCTGTGTCTCGCTGGACCGCACGAAGGGGGCCGAGACCGTCGTCGTCGAAGCCCCGCACGAATGTGACGAGGCGATGCAGCGGGACGGGCTGGTCCCCACCCCGCCTGCCGGCCGCGGCGAGCGGTCCTGGTGGCTGGGCCAGCTGGTCGAGTCGGCGCCCCTGTCGTGCTGGCAGGCGCGGTTCGGGGGGCGGGCGCCCGAGGAGATCGTCGCCCTTCCGGTCGCCGACGACTGGCAGGGGGAATTGCACGCCGCCTGGTGCCGGGCGGCGGTACGGCAGCGGGACGCCGGCTGGTCCCGGGCCCTGCTCGGCGCCCCGGCCGCCCCACCGGCGACCGGTCCCGGCATCGCGTCCCTGGCGGAGCGGGCGAAGCTGCTCTCGACGCTCCCGGACGAGGAGCGGGCCCGATGGGTCGCCTCGTTCATCGCGGCCCACGGCCTGTCGGAGGCGTTCCAGCTGCTCGGCGTGTGCACGGTGCCCTGGGCGGAGCCGCTGGGCGGGGCGGTGATCGACGCCCTGGACATCGCACGCGAGGCGGGCAGCTATCCCTGGAGCTTCAGCGGGGTGATGGGCCTCGCGGAACGCTGCCTGTCCCCGGACGCGGCGCCCCAGCTGGAATCCCTGACCGCCCTGCCCGCAGAACCGGAGGACGCCTCCCCAGGAGCCGGCAGCTACTGGTCGGAGGCCTTCCAGCGCCTGGTGTCGACCTTGCGCCTACGGGCCACGATGCGAGCGGAACTCGCGGGGTAGCCGACTGCCGTGGCGGCCGGCCGCCGAACCCACGGGATGGCCACGGCTCTGCCACACGGCCGCCGCTCCGGCGACAGCCCGGCGCGGCCGGTGCGAGCACCCGGCGACGGGGCGACGGCCTGGCGGCACGGGCGGGCGGGCCCGGCGGTCCGGCACCCAGCACCCAGCACCCAGCACCCAGCACCCAGCACCCAGGCGACATTGCCACCCGACGCACACCGGGCCGAGCCGCCTGTGGGCCACGCGGGATGCGCCGGACAAGAGTCTGCGGGACGTTGCGGGCCCCACGGGCCCCACCCACCCCTTCGGACCTCGACCGCAAGTCGGGCCGAGCACGCCCGTCGGGGGCTCCAAAGGCGCTGGATGGGCCGGGCAAGAGCCGGGGCATAGCGGGCCAGGCCCGCCCGTGGACCTGCTCCGCAGGCGCCACGCTGGATCAGCTTGGCAGGCAGCGGGGACCCGGCGGGCCAAGGGGCGCCCGGCGCCGCCCCGGCGGTCGACGGGTCCAGCCCGCCCGCCCCCGCCCCGCAGGGCTACGCGGCGACGCGGACGTTCGCGTTCACCCAGGCCACGATCGACGCCGTCGTCGCGCCCGGCGTGAAGATCTCTGCCACACCCTTCTCCTTCAGCGGCGCGATGTCCGCGTCCGGGATGATCCCGCCGCCGAAGACCTTGATGTCCTCCGCGTCGCGCTCCTTCAGGAGCTCCAGGACCTTCACGAAGAGTGTGTTGTGCGCGCCCGAGAGGATCGAGAGGCCGATCGCGTCGGCGTCCTCCTGGATCGCCGTGTCCACGATCTGCTCCGGCGTCTGGTGCAGCCCCGTGTAGATGACCTCCATGCCGGCGTCACGCAGTGCCCGCGCGATCACCTTGGCCCCGCGATCGTGGCCGTCGAGACCCGGCTTGGCCACCACCACGCGGATCGGACCGGTCACACCCATCACTGCCTCCACATGCGACCCCCGCGCGTCTTTGCCGGGGAGGTGAACGAACGTTATCGCCAGCATCCCGCACGTGACCGTTTCGCGGTGGCCGGCGAGGGGGAAATCACACGGTGGGACATTGTTCGCCTGCGCCGGACCCTTCCGGGCCCGCCACACCGGGCCCACCAGCCTCAATCGGGTCGTGCGCAAGGGAGCCGCCACGGGGTTGTCGTACCTCCGCGCCGTCAGCCGCACGGCACGGAGGTACGACACACCGCACTGCCGTTTCGGCGCCCGCGTGCCGTTCGGGAGGTCGCCGATGGAGCTCACCAGGCTCACCAAGGTCACGACTGCGCTGAAGGCCAACGCCCTGGAGCTGGCGATCCTCACCGGCCATCTGATCCTCTACCCCTCCGGCATCGCCGCCGAGCGCCCCACCCCCGCGTCGGAGCCGGGGACGGGCACCGGGCGGCCGGTCGTCCTGCTGCACGGCTTCGTCGACAACCGCTCGGTCTTCGTCCTGCTGCGCCGCTCGCTCGCCCGGCACGGCTGTCACCCTGTCGAATCGTTCAACTACTCTCCGCTCACCTACGACCTCCGCACCGCCGCCGAACTGCTCGGTCGGCATGTAGAGGAGCTCTGTGCCCGCACCGGCCACCACGAGGTGGACCTCGTCGGGCACAGCCTGGGTGGCCTCATCGCCCGCTATTACGTACAGCGCCTGGGCGGTGACGCACGGGTGCGCACGCTCGTCATGCTGGGCACCCCGCACTCCGGCACCGCCGCAGCGCCCTGGGTCGGCGCCCACCCCCTGATCCGGCAGATGCGCCCCGGCTCCGAGGTGCTGCTGGAGCTTGCCGAGCCCGCGCCGGGCTGCCGTACGCGCTGTGTCAGCTTCTGGAGCGATCTCGACCAGGTGATGGTCCCGGTGGAGACCGCGCGGCTCGACCACCCCGACCTCCTGGTGCACAACGTGCGCGTCAGCGGGATCGGTCATCTCGCCCTGCCGGTGCATCCGACCGTCGTGGCCGGGATCCGGGACGCCCTCGACGCCGAGGAGTCGGCCGCCACGCCGGGGGCCGAGCCGGGCGCCGCGTCCGTGGCGTGATCCCGCGCCTCCGCCCCGGCGCGCGACCCGGCGCATATCCCGGCACACAGACGCCTGACGACCCGCCAGAAGGTGTCTGTTCTTCGAACGTTCCTCGAACACAGAGCCAAAGCTCTTCCCCTGGATCACCGAAACACGGCCGATTGCCCGTTTCCTGTGGACCCAAAAACCTCGGAAGATTGTCGCTTGCGTATACCGCCGGGTACAGTCGCGCCACTGCTTAACCCCGGGACACCCCTCTGCGGGCCCGACCCGGACTGGTCCTGCCGCCGAGGCGAGAGAGAAGTTGGTGAACGACCAGCACCCCCACGCCGGGTACGTCGGAGACGACGCCCACAGCACCGGCGGCTTCGCCACCGACCCGCTCTTCGGCGCCCTCCCGGGCGGTTACGACGCGGGCCACAGCGGCCAGTACGACACCACTCAGTGGAGCGGCAGCCACCAGTGGGACGCCGGCACGTACGACACCTACGTCGCACAGCAGCCGATGACGCAGCAGTACGACACCACCGGCCAGTACGACGTCTCCGGTCAGTACGACACCACGGGTCAGTGGGACGCCACCGCCTGGAGCGAGGCGCAGCAGACCGGGCAGTACGAGACCGCGCACTTCACCTCGTACGACACCACCGGCCAGTGGACGACCCCCGCCTTCGAGACGGGTACGTACGACGCCACCGCCTGGAACTACGCCGCGCCGGAGCAGGACCTCCTGGTCGCCGACCCCGTCGTTCCGCAGCAGTACACCCCCGAGTACGAGTTCGTCCCCGAGCAGCAGACCGTGCAGCCGGCCGAGCACCAGCCGGAGTACGCCACCCAGCCCGAGCACGCCGAGCACACCGCGCAGTTCGAGGTCCTCACGCAGGACGACTCGTACGCGGACTCGTATGCGGACACGGACCTGGACGCGGACGGGTACACGTACGAGTACGTCTACGAGCCCCCGGCGGAGTCCGAGGAGTCGGCCGTCGAGAGCGCGGAGTCCGCGGTCGGCGCGGCGGCCGTCGCCGCCCGCCCGGTGCGCCGTTCCTCCGGTGGCAGCCGAGGCCGTCGCCGTACACCCGCCAAGCGCTCCGCGCTCCTGACCGTCGCCGTCCCCTCCGCCTGCGTCATGGGCGTCGCCGGGATCGCGGCCGCCTCGGTCGGCGGGCTCGCCGACGCGGGCGACACCAAGGACGACACGACGGCGCTCGCCGCCGCCGACCCGGCCTCGGTCAAGCCGGTGGCCGCCAACAACGAGCTGGACACCCAGCTCGCGGCGCTCAGCGCCGACGCCCGCGACTTCGGCGACCGCGCCAGCCGCACCCAGGAGCGCATCGACCTCAAGCTGCGCCAGGAAGCGGAGAAGAAGAAGCGCGAGGAGGAGGCGGCCCGCAAGGAGGCGCTGCGTCCCAAGTTCGCCCTTCCGGTGAAGCTGCACGAGCTCAGCGCGCGCTACGGGCAGGCGGGCGTCAACTGGATGTCCGTGCACACCGGTATCGACTTCCCGGTGCAGTACGGCACGAAGGTGATGGCCGCGACCGACGGCACCGTCCGCACCCAGTACAACAGCGCCTACGGCAACATGGCGATCGTGACCGCCGCGGACGGCACGGAGACCTGGTACTGCCACCTGAGCAGCACCAAGATCCGCAGCGGCAAGGTCAAGGCCGGTGACGTCATCGCGTACTCCGGCAACTCCGGCAATTCCACCGGCCCGCACCTCCACTTCGAGGTCCGGCCGAACGGCGGCTCGGCGATCGACCCCGAGGCGTGGCTGCGCAGCCACGGCCTCAGCCCCACGGGCTGACGCCTCCTCACACGGACGAACGACGAGAGGGGCCCCGGCCGATGGCCGGGGCCCCTCTCGTGTCGTACTCCGCCTACAGCTTCTCGACCGGCGCGTACCGCAGCAGCAGTCGCTTGGGCTTCTCGTCGCCGAAGTCGATCGTCGCCTGCGCGTCGGCGCCGACGCCCGTCACCTGCATGACGGTGCCGAGGCCGAACTGGTCGTGCGTGACCCGGTCGCCTACCTGGAGCGCGATCACCGGCTTGTCGGTGGTGCGGCGGGTGGCGAAGCCCGAGGGGCCCGAGCGTGCGCGGGAGGAGGAGAGCGAGGAGGTGATCCCCGAGGTGGGCCCGGCGGGCTTGACCATGGGGCCGGTCCGCTTCCACTCCAGGTGCGTCGCCGGGATCTCCTCAAGGAAGCGCGAGGCCGGGTTGTACGACGGCTGGCCCCAGGCGCTGCGCATCGAGGAGCGGGTCAGATACAGCCGCTCGCGGGCGCGCGTGATGCCCACGTACGCCAGCCGGCGCTCCTCCTCCAGCTCCTTGGCCTGACCGAGCGCGCGCATGTGCGGGAAGACGCCGTCCTCCATGCCGGTCAGGAACACCACCGGGAACTCGAGGCCCTTGGCGGTGTGCAGCGTCATCAGCGTGATGACTCCGGACCCCTCCTCGTCCTCGTCGGGGATCTGGTCGGAATCGGCGACGAGCGCGACCTTCTCCAGGAACTCGGCCAGGGTGCCGGTCTCCTCCTCACCGCGCTCCTGCTCGAACTCCAGGGCCACGGCGGCCAGTTCCTGGAGGTTCTCGATCCGGGTCTCGTCCTGCGGGTCGGTGGAGGCCTGCAGTTCGGCGAGGTAGCCGGTCCGCTCCAGGACGGCCTCGAGGACGACCGCCGGGCCGGCGCCGGAGTCGACGACCGTACGGAGCTCCTCCATGAGGGCGTTGAAGCGCTTGACGGCGTTGGCGGAGCGGGCCGCCATGCCGTACGCCTCGTCGACCCGCTTCAGCGCCTGCGGGAAGGTGATCTTCTCCCGGAGGGAGAGGGCGTCGATCATCGCCTCGGCGCGCTCGCCGATGCCGCGCTTGGGCACGTTCAGAATGCGGCGCAGCGGGACGTTGTCCTCGGGGTTGGCGAGAACGCGCAGGTAGGCGAGGACGTCGCGGACCTCCTTGCGCTCGTAGAAGCGCACGCCGCCGACGACCTTGTAGGGCAGGCCGACGCGGATGAAGATCTCTTCGAAGACTCGGGACTGGGCGTTGGTCCGGTAGAAGACGGCGACGTCGCCGGCCTTCGCGTCACCCGCGTCCGTGAGCCGGTCGATCTCGTCGGCGACGAACTGGGCCTCGTCGTGCTCGGTGTCGGCGACGTAGCCGGTGATCTGGGCGCCCGCGCCCGCGTTGGTCCACAGGTTCTTGGGACGGCGGGACTCGTTGCGCTCGATGACGGCGTTGGCGGCGGAGAGGATCGTCTGCGTCGAGCGGTAGTTCTGCTCCAGCAGGATCGTCGTCGCGTTCGGGTAGTCCTCCTCGAACTGGAGGATGTTGCGGATGGTCGCGCCGCGGAAGGCGTAGATCGACTGGTCCGCGTCACCGACGACGCACAGCTCGGCCGGCTCCAGGTCCTCGTAACCGGTGCCGACCAGCTCCCGTACGAGGGTGTACTGGGCGTGGTTGGTGTCCTGGTACTCGTCGACGAGGACGTGGCGGAAGCGGCGGCGGTAGTGCTCGGCGACGTCCGGGAACGCCTGGAGCAGGTGGACCGTCGTCATGATGATGTCGTCGAAGTCCAGGGCGTTGGCCTCGCGCAGCCGCGCCTGGTACATCCGGTACGCCTCGGCGAGCGTCTTCTCGAAGCCGTCGACGGCCTGGTCCGCGAAGGTCTCCTCGTCGATCAGCTCGTTCTTCAGGTTCGAGATCTTGGCGCTGAAGGACTTCGGCGGGAACTTCTTCGGGTCGAGGTCCAGGTCGCGGCAGACCAGCGCCATCAGGCGCTTGGAGTCGGCGGCGTCGTAGATCGAGAACGAGGAGGTGAAGCCGAGCTTCTTCGACTCGCGGCGCAGGATGCGGACGCAGGCGCTGTGGAACGTCATGACCCACATCGCGTTGGCGCGCGGGCCGACGAGGTGCTCGACGCGCTCCTTCATCTCGCCGGCGGCCTTGTTGGTGAAGGTGATCGCCAGTATCTGGCCGGGGTGCACGTGCCGCGTGCCCAGCAGGTGGGCGATGCGGTGGGTGAGCACCCTGGTCTTGCCGGAGCCGGCGCCCGCGACGATGAGCAGCGGGGTGTCGGTGTGGACGACGGCGGCGCGCTGCTGTTCGTTCAGCCCGTCCAGGAGCGCGGCGGCGTCCACGACGGGGCGGGCGGCTCCGTCGCGGTAGTACGCGTCCCTGGTGGGCGGCGCGTCGAAGCGCCCCTCGAAGAGGTCGTGCGGGACCTCCTCCGCGGCTGGGGCGCCGTGCGGGTGGTGCTCGTCGTCCTCGGGCGGGGGCGGAGGCTCCTCCGAGGAGTGGTTCTGGAGGCTCGCCAGGAAGCTGTCGTCAAAGAGGCTGCTCATCGCCTATCGAGTCTAGGCCGCCGCACCGACAGCCCGCTGCCACCTCCCGAAGTGACCGGATTCTTACGGAGGGTGACAGTCCGCTTCAGGTCACGAAAATGTATCGGACATATCGAACATCGGCCTTCACAGCGCCCTCACGGGTTGGCTAGCGTGCTCGCCCAAGCAGCCCGTCCCCTCCGGCGGCGAATCGCGCCGAGCGGGCAGCCCACGCCGAACCCGGTCCTGTCTCCAGCCAGTTGGGCCTGCACATGTCGGCGGCCACGGAAGGAGATGCCGGTCTTGGCGTCCCATCGCAAGCCGCGCAGCACACGTCCGCACTCCCCCGCCGTCGGGGTCACGACGGCCGCCATAGCCTCCGTGACGCTGCTGTCCACGCAGAGCGCCCAGGCGGCCCCCGCGCCGCCGAAGCCGACGGTGGAGGAGATCCAGAAGAAGGTCGACGACCTCTACCGGCAGGCCGGCACGGCGACGCAGGAGTACAACCGGGCCAAGGAGGCCACCGACCAGCAGCGCCGCAAGGTCGACCGGATCCTCGACGACGTGGCCAAGCGGACGGACGCCATCAACGAGTCCCGCCGCGCGCTGGGCTCGTACGCGGCGGCCCAGTACCGGGCGGGGGCCGTCGGCCCGACCGCCGCGCTGATCTTCGCCGACAGCCCGCAGTCGTACTTCGACCAGACCCACCTCATGGACCGGCTGTCCGAGCGGCAGCACAGCGCGGTGGCGGACTACGAGGACAAGCGCGCCGCGGCGGCGAAGCAGCGGGCGGAGGCGACGAAGAGCCTGGAGAGCCTCACCGACTCGCAGGCGACGCTGCGCACGAGCAAGCAGAACGTCCAGGGGAAGCTCGCGGAGGCGCGGACCCTGCTGGCGCGGCTGACGGCCGAGGAGAAGGCCCGGCTCGCGGAGCTGGAGCGCAAGCGCCAGGCCGAGGCCCGGCGCAAGGCGGAGGAGCGGGCGAAGGCCGAGGCCGCGGCGGCGGCCAAGGCGGCCGCGGAGGCCGAGCGGCGCAGGCAGGAGGAGGCGGCCAAGGACACGCCCGAGCCGCCGGCGACCGGCGGGACGAGCGGCTCGACGTACGCGGCGAAGGCGGAGAAGGCCCTGGCGTTCGCCCGGAACCAGATCGGCAAGCCGTACGTGTGGGGCGCGACCGGCCCGAGCTCGTACGACTGCTCGGGGCTGACGCAGGCCGCCTGGAAGTCCGCGGGCGTCGACCTGCCCCGTACCACCTGGGACCAGGTGGAGGTGGGGACCCGGGTCGCGACGGCGGATCTGCTCCCCGGCGATCTCGTCTTCTTCTACGACGACATCAGCCACGTCGGCCTGTACATCGGCGGCGGCAAGATGATCCACGCGCCGAAGCCGGGTGCCAACGTCCGCGAGGAATCGATCTACTACATGCCGATCTACGGGAGCGTCCGCCCGGCCTGAGCCGGCTTCGTGACGTCTGGAGCCGGCTTCGTCACGTCCTGAGCCGGCTTCGTCACGTCCAGAGCGTGGCGATGAAGATGTTGGCCACGGTCAGGCCGCCGACCGCGCCGAAGAGGCCCTTGGAAACCTTCTCCTCGTCCCGCTTCACGTACACGAGGGCGAGGATGACGACGAGGACCGCCATCTTGATGCCGATCTTCACGTTGTTGACGGCCTGGTCGTCCGCCTGGTTGAGGCCGACCAGGGCGATCCCGGTGACCAGCATCGTCAGCGCGCCGTGCAGCATGGCCGGCACGAAGCGGGCCGTACCCGCGCCCATCGCCTTCATCTGGGTGAGGAATCCGCCGAGGAGCGAGGCGATTCCGATGATGTGCAGGGCGACGAAGACATTGATGAGTACGTCCATGGGGCGGAGCCTAACCGGGCCGTAGCACCGCTGTTCGGCCGGGTCCAGCCGGTCCGGCGCATCGGTCACGGGCGGGCCGGATCAGGGCACCCACCCGCCGCCCGCCCGGGAAGCGAACGGTCCCGGAGCGCCAACTGGCGCCAATAACGGTCAACCCCCCGCCCTGCCCTCACACCGAGGTTTAGCGTCCTCCTCCAGGTGGCCGGCTCCCCACCACCGTCGGTTCTTCCGGCGGCAGTCGGCCGCCCCCGCCGAGAAATCCGGCGGTGGGCCGTCTCCCCTGTGCGGTCCATCGCCGGACCCGGTGGGCATCGACCCCCACAGGGAGAGGATGTGACCCGCCCTCGTGGCAGCTCACCGCAAGCCCAGGAACTCACCCCTCGGTGGTCAGGCGGCACGGACCGCCGCCACGCTCGCCCTCGCCTCCGCGGCCACGGCGACACTCTTCGAGGGCTCCGGGCAGGCCGAGCCCAGGCTCACCCCCGCGCAGGTGAAGGCGAAGGTCGACCGGCTGTACCAGGAAGCCGAGGCGGCCACCGAGAAGTACAACGGGGCGAAGGAGAAGGTGGACGAGGCGCGGGGCGCGCTCGACCGGCTGCGTGACGAGGCCGCCCGCAGGACCGCGCGCCTCAACACCGCCCGCGACGCCCTCGGCTCGACGGCCGCCGCACAGTACCGTTCCGGCGGCCTCGACCCCGCCGTACAGCTCGCTCTGACCTCCGACCCGGACGAGTACCTGGCGCGGGCCGCGCTCGCGGAGAAGGCCGGGGAGCGGCAGGCGACGGCGATCACCTCCGTACGGCGTGAGCTCACCGGGATCGCGCAGCTGCGCGCCGGGTCGACGGAGCGGCTGACGCAGTTGCGCGGCCACGAGGCCGAACTGCGGCGGCAGAAGACGGCCGTGCAGGGCAAGCTCGACGAGGCGCGGACCCTGCTGGCCCGGCTGACCGCCGAGGAGCGGGCGCGGTACGAAGCGGCTGCGACCGGTTCGGGACGGGGCGGCGACGGATCCGGAGGGTTCGCCGACGCGGCCGGGGCCCGGGCCGACCGGGCCGGCGAGGCGCGCGGCCCGGTCGCGGCACCGAACGGGCGGGCCGCTCAGGCGATCTCCTTCGCCAGGAACCAGCTCGGCAAGCCGTACGTGTGGGGGGCGACGGGCCCGTCGGGGTACGACTGCTCGGGCCTGACACAGGCGGCCTGGCGCTCGGCCGGGGTGTCGCTGCCCCGTACGACGTACACGCAGATCAACGCCGGGCAGCGGGTGTCACGCTCCGAACTGGCCCCGGGTGACCTGGTGTTCTTCTACTCCGGCATCAGCCACGTCGGGCTGTACATCGGCGGTGGGCAGATGATCCACGCGCCCCGGCCGGGCGCTCCGATCCGGGTCGCGCCGATCGACGAGATGCCGTTCGCAGGGGCGACACGGGTGGTGTGAGGGCAGTAATCCCTTGACCTTTGGATAGTGGCGCTATCTACTATAGGTAGTGCCACTATCCAATCGTGAGAGGACATGCCATGCCCACGCTCCCCTGGACCGTCCCGAATAAGGCCCGCGCCGGCACCGAGGCGCAGGTCATGGCCTCCCGCTTCGAGGTGCGCTCGCTGAAGGACGTGCCCCGGTTCTTCCTTCAGTCGCTCAGTGCCTGGCGCCAGGTGAAGTCGGCGCCGGGCGCCCTGGGTGCCTCGTTGATCGCGCAGCCGCTGAAGCGGACCTTCTACACCCTCTCGGCCTGGGAGGACCGCGACGCCCTCTACGCCTACGCTCGCGCCGAGCCCCACCGCTCGATCATGAGCGGACTGCGCGCGACGATGCGCGACTCCACCTTCACCTTCTGGGAGGTGCCGGTGGAGCGACTCCCGATCGACTGGAGCGAGGCCAAGCGCCGACTCAGCGAGGAAGCCGCGAAGAAGCCGGGGTCCTAGGGCCTGTTCGCGCCTCAGACCAGCCGGCGGGCGGTCGCCCAGCGGGTCAGCTCGTGGCGGTTGGACAGCTGGAGCTTGCGCAGGACCGCCGAGACATGCGACTCGACCGTCTTCACCGAGATGTAGAGCTGCTTGGCGATCTCCTTGTACGCGTACCCACGGGCGATCAGCCGCAGCACCTCGCGTTCCCGCTGAGTGAGCCGGTCGAGGTCCTCGTCCACCGGCGGTGCGTCGGTGGAGGCGAAGGCGTCGAGCACGAAGCCGGCCAGGCGGGGGGAGAACACCGCGTCGCCCTCCTGGACGCGGAAGATCGAGTCGACCAGGTCGGTGCCGGTGATCGTCTTGGTGACGTAGCCGCGGGCACCGCCCCGGATCACGCCGATCACGTCCTCCGCCGCGTCGGAGACCGAGAGGGCCAGGAACCGTACCGCGCCCTCGGGCGCCGACATCAGGCTCGCGCAGCGGCGCAGCACCTCGACCCCGCCGCCGCCCGGCAGGTGCACGTCGAGCAGGACGACCTCGGGGCGGGTGGCGGTGATCACCGTGACCGCCTGGTCGACGTCGGCGGCCTCGCCGACCACCTCGACCCCGGTCACGTCGGTCCGGCCGATCTCGGCCTGCACGCCCGTGCGGAACATCCGGTGGTCGTCGACGAGCACGACCCGTACCCGGCGCTCCACGGTCTCCGCCCCCGTCGTCCCGGTCCCGGTCTCGTCGCTCATGCGTCCGCCCTCTCCATCTCAAGCTCCACTTCGGTGCCTCCGCCCGGCACCGACCGCAGCCGGGCCGAACCGCCGTTGCGCTGCATCCGGCCGATGATCGATTCTCGTACGCCCATCCGGTCGGCGGGTACGGAATCGAGGTCGAAGCCGGGCCCCCGGTCCCGCACGGAGACGAAGACCGAACGGCCCTCCACCTCCGCGTAGACCTGCACCGCCCCGCCCTCGCCACCGTACTTCGCGGCGTTCACCATCGCCTCGCGCGCGGCCTGCATCTGTGCGACCAGCTTCTCGTCGAGCGGGCAGTCGCCCACGACGACGACCTCCAGCGGGACACCATGCTTGTCCTCGACCTCGGCGGCGGCCCGCTTCACCGCCTCGGCGAGGGTCTCGGGCTCCTCCCCCTCGTCCTTGCCCGTGCCCTCCGGCTTGTACAGCCAGTTCCGCAGCTCCCGCTCCTGTGCGCGGGCGAGTCGGCGCACCTCGCCGGGCTCGTCCGCGTTCCGCTGGATCAGGGTGAGCGTGTGGAGCACGGAGTCATGGACATGGGCCGCGACCTCGGCACGCTCCTGGGCGCGGATACGCATGGTCCGCTCCTCGGAGAGGTCCTGCGACATCCGCACCAGCCAGGGTCCGGCGAGCAGGGCGATTCCGGTGAGCACGGCTATCGCGGCGGTCAGTGCCGTGCCCAGCTGGGCCGCGGAGCCGCGGACCACCATGAAGACGGTCAGCCCCATGCCGACCAGGGCGACTCCGGCGAAGCCGCGGGCGAGTTGCAGGGTGCGTCGGCGTCGGCCGGTCTCGGTCCAGCTGGCCCGGCGGGCGTTGTCCGCCTGCCGCCAGACGAGCACCACGCCGACACCGATCAGGAGCGTCGGCCAGACATAGCGGTCGGTCCGATTGCCCCAGTCGATGTTCCCGGCGAAGATCGCGGCGCCGATGGCGAGCGCGATCAGCGCGAAGATCTGGCCGCGGTCCGGCTTGCGCAGCCTGCGCCGGCCGTCGGCGGTGGTCTCGAACACGGGCCGGGGCGTGGAGCGGCCGCCGACACCGAGCGGGACGACGATCCAGAAGACCGCGTACAGCAGGGCGCCGAGGCCGTCCGCGAGGAGCAGGGCCACGAACAGGGCGCGGACCCAGACGACGGGCAGCCCCAGATGTCCCGCGAGGCCGCGCGCGACACCGCCGAGCCACCGGCCGTCAGCGCTGCGATAGAGCTTGCGCACGGGCGGTTCGTCGGTCTCGGCGACACGGGCGGTTGCGGGCATGAACCGATCGTCACACGTCCGGCCGGGCGTGGGCATCAGGGTCTGCCCTGAGATCGCCCCTAGGACGCGGCCCCTAGGAGCTTCTCGGGGTGGACCGCCCGCGGAATATCAGGGTCGCGCCAGGGTCGGCCCCGGTGCCGCGGCGGGGCACCGGCCGTCACCATGGACGCATGACGAGTTCGACGCCTTCTCACCACGAGGCCCCGCCGTCGGCGGAGGCCCCGCCCGTCGCGCCCCTGCGGCGCTCGCGGCGTCACAAGGTCGTGGCCGGTGTGTGCGGCGGCCTCGGCCGGCACTTCGATCTCGATCCGGTGATCTTCCGGATCGCGGTGGGCGTGCTGTCCGTGACCGGCGGCATCGGGCTGATCTTCTACGGCTTCGCGTGGCTGCTCCTCCCGCTCGCGGGCGAGGAGGAGAACGAGGGCCGCAGGCTGCTCTCCGGCCGGGTCGACGGGGCGGCGCTCGCGGCCGTGCTGATGGCACTGGTCGGCTGCGGCGTCTTCCTCTCGATGCTCGGGAACGGCGGGACGCTGGCGTTCGCGATGATGTTGTCGATAGCGGTGTGCGGGGCGGCGGTCTGGTCACAGCGGCGGATGCAGGCGGTCGGCGGTGACGCCGAGGGCCGGATGGACGCGGCGACGGCGCAGGCCGTCGCGGAGGCGCCGCCGGAGGCTAAGGCACCGCCGCTGGTGGAGTTCCCGTCCTGGTGGAAGGACCCCATAGTCAAGGACGGGTCGACCGGCAGGATCGCCGTCGGCTATCTCTGGGGCCCGCACGGCGTGGTGGACAAGGACGGCCGGCTGGAGAACGGCGAGATCCCGGTGCCCGGCAGCCAGTGGGGCACGGACGGACCGGCCGCCGGGCGACGGCCCACAGCCTCGGCGGCCCGGCGCGGGCCGCGCTCCATCGGCGGCCTGGTCTTCCTGCTCGCGCTGCTGGCCGGCGGCCTGGGCACGGGCCTGTCCTGGGAGACGAATCCGCTCGGCACCGCCCTGCAGATCGGCCTGGTCGCCGCTCTGGGCGTGTTCGGCCTCGGCCTGGTGATCAGCAGCTTCCTGGGCCGGACCGGGTTCGGCACGATCTTCCTGACCGTGGTCACCGCGGGCCTGCTCGCAGTGGCGGCGGCGCTGCCGAAGGAGATCTCCACGGAGTGGGTCCGTACGACCTGGAAGCCCGCCTCGGTCGCCGCCGTACAGCCGCGCTACGAACTGGGCACGGGCGTCGGCACGCTCGATCTGTCCCGTCTTGCGGTCCCCGCCGGGAAGACGGTCGGCACCGAGGCCGAGGTCGGGGCCGGAAGGCTCGAAGTGATCGTCCCGAAGAACGTCACGGTGAAGCTGCGGGCCCAGGTGGGTCTGGGCGATCTCCAGCTGCCGCAGCAGGCCCCCGGCGACATCGACATCGCGCCGGACCGCGACGTGACCCGGACGCTCGCCCCGCCGAAGGGCACCGCCCCGGCGGGTACGGTCGACCTCTCGCTGGAGGTCGGCCTCGGACAGGTGGAGGTCACCCGTGCTGCTTCATGAGTTCCGTCCCGGCCGGCTGATCGCCGGCGCCACCGCCCTGGCGCTCACCGTGATGTACGCGGGTGACGCCTCGGGCGCCTGGACCACCCCGTGGTACGAGGTGGTCCCGGTCCTCTTCGGCGGCCTGGGGGTGGCCGCCCTGGCGACCTGGATCGCCTACCGGGTGCGCCGTCGCTCGCCGAGAACGGCGTCGAGCGAGAAGTACGCGGCCCCGGCGAGCACGAGCGGCAGCCAGGACATCAGATAGGCGAGGTCGTTCCCGTAGTAGTACGGGTTGACCTGCCAGCTCACCGTCAGCCACAGGCTCAGGGAGATCAGCGCCCCGCCGAGCGCGGCCAGCCGGGCGAACAGGCCCA
The DNA here is from genome assembly GCF_036237275.1 of Streptomyces sp. NBC_01353. Classification (GTDB taxonomy): domain Bacteria; phylum Actinomycetota; class Actinomycetes; order Streptomycetales; family Streptomycetaceae; genus Streptomyces. Next base: position 3,563,627 of record NZ_CP108352.1, read on the forward strand.
CCAGCGTCCCGATGCCGACGGCGAGTTCGCCGAACGCGATGGCGTAGCCGAATCCGACGGGGTTGTTGAGCGCCAAGTCCACCAGGGCCGGGATGGCCGAGGTGTCCCGGACGCCGCGCATCATCTCGCCGATGGACCCGCTGCCGGTGTCGGACATGAAGGCGGAGTCGGTGAGTTTGTCGATCCCGGCGTAGATGAAGGTGATCCCGAGGAAGAGCCTCAGCGGCAGCAGTGCGTACCGCGAGCCGGTCTCCTTCCAGCCGGCGAGCCGACCGGATCGGCCGTACCCGCCGTTCCCGTACGTCCCGGTCGTCCCGTGCATTCGTTCTGACATCGTCGGCCTGCCTCTCCCGCGCCACTGTCCGTCCGCGGAACCGATTGTCCTCGGACCCCCTGTGTGGGGATACGCGAGGAACACGTGGAGAGTTCAGGCGAGCCCGATCGGCTCAGTCGACGACGTCGATCGTGACCCGGTTGGTCTCCACGCCCGAGGCCGTCACCACCCACACCTCGACCCGCCCCGGCTCCACGTCCACGGGGAGTGGGACGGTCAGGGAGGTGTCCGTCGGGTTGGCGAAGCCGCCCGGAACGGGGACCAGCGGAACGTGCGCGTGGACGGATCCGATGCGCACGACCAGTCGGGTCAACGGGTCCGGTCCGTCGGCGCCGGCCGGGACGAAACCGGCCCCCCGGATCTCGATGTCGTCGCCGGTACGGATCGGTGCGTCCAGATCGCCCGCCTCGCGGGAGCGGACGACGGAGAAGAGGGCCGGCCGCCCGCCCTCGACGCACTTCGCGGCGAGATAGCAGGCCGCCGCCAGGGCGGCCAGGAGGACCAGGGACCAGGGCACGCCGGGTAGCCGGTCGGGTTCGCGCCCGAGCCGCACGGCGCCGAGGACGAGGACCGCGCCGCACACCAGGACGTACGCGAGGTCCGTGGGGCAGGCGCGTCCGTTGTCGTCGCAGAGGAGGTCGGCGGCGCGGGGGCGGTCGGCGCGGACCTTCTGCAGGCGCTGCCCCATGACCCGTACCCACACGATCCGGCGGGTGGCGACGGCGACCGCCGACGTCAGGGCGAAGACGGTCAGCAGCCCTGCGCCGCGGGAGATTCCGAGGCCGGTCCGGTCGGCGCCGGTAACCAGGCGCAGCGCGAGGAAGAGCACGGCGTAGACGGCGAAGAGCATCCAGCCGGCCGCGACCGCGCGGGAGGTGGAGAGCCGGTTGTCCTCCCCGATCAGCGGGGCGAGGACCCCGCCGCGCGCCCGGTGGGCGTGGGCCGCGCCGGTCAGTGGGACCGCGAGGAGAAGCGCGGCGACCAGGCCGGCCGTGCGCGCGCCTGTCCACCCCGTGCCGATCGCGGTGAGCGCCTGCCCGAGGAGCAGGGCGAGGACGGCACCCCACACGGCGCCGAGGGTGGCGCGGCGGACCCGCCGGAGCCAGGCCTCGCCCGCCTCGCGGTCGCGCGCGGCGACGGTACGGGCCGACTGGGCGAGTTCGTCGGAGACCCACTGCCGGGAGGCTACCGGCGAGTGCGCGACGGCCGCGGGCACCCCGTGGCCGGCGGCGAGCTCGTCCCGTAGGGCGAGGAAGGCGGCGACGGCACGTCGGTGACCTGCGCGCCCGCCCTGTGCGCACCCCGCATGGTCACCGCACTGTCTCGCCTCTTGCACCGCCACGGCGTTCACTTCCCGATTCGTCCGTCAACTGGCCGTTGAGTCCAGGGAATTGTGCCGCACCGGAGAGCCTCCCGACTGCTCCGAGCGCCCCGCGCGAGAGTGATTGAACCGTCATCACATTGACGTAAGGACAGTTAAGGCCAGTTACGGCCACGTTCTAAGACAGCAGTTCGGGCTCCGACCGGCTGATCCTGCGCCACAGCGGCTGGTAGTTGATCCACGCCGCGAGATCGGTGCCGAGCTGTGCACGGGTGGCCACCGACTCCCGGTGGCCGATCGGCACCGGCTTGCCCGCGGCCCGCGCGGCCAGCTGCACCTGGGCGCACCGCTCCATCGCGATGAACCACCAGGCGGCCGCGTCGACCGAGGACCCGACGGTCAGCAGCCCGTGGTTGCGCAGCACGATCGCCTTGTACGGGCCGAGGGCGGCGGCGATCCGCCGCCCTTCCTCCCGGTCGACGGCCACCCCGGTGTAGGCGTCGTAGAGCGCGTGGTCCTGGTAGAAACCGCAGGCCTCCTGGGTGATCGGCTCGATCAGCTCGCCGAGGGCAGCGAGCGCCCGCCCGTAGGTGGAGTGGCTGTGCGCGACGGCGACGACATCGGGCCGGGCCCGGTGGACCTCGGCGTGGACGGCGAAGGCTGCCTGATTGACGGGTGCGCCGCCGAGCACGACCTGACCGTCGCCGTTGACCAGGACGAGGTCGCTCGCGGTCAGCTCGTCGAAGGGCGCGCCGAAGGGGTTCACCCAGAAACAGTCGGCGTACTCGGGATCCCGGGCGGTGACATGCCCGGAGACGCCCTCCTCGTACCCGAACCGTCCGAAGAGTCTGAGCGCGCCCGCGAGTCTCTGCTTGCGGTACGTCCGCTCCTCCTCGACGGTCCCGTGGACGGGAGGCATCGCGACGTGGAGCCGATCGGCGGGTACGGGGGCCGGTGTCTCGCTCATGCGCGGGAAGGTAACGCCGGACCGTGCAACTGACCAGAGAGATCACACACCGAAGACGCCGAAGACACCGAAGACGCCGAGCACGACGAAACCGCCGCCCCCGGATGGTGGGGGCGGCGGCTTCACACACGTACGGGAGCACCCGGAGGTACTACTCCCACTCGATGGTGCCCGGCGGCTTGCTCGTCACGTCGAGCACCACACGGTTCACATCGGCGACCTCGTTGGTGATCCGGGTCGAGATCTTCGCCAGGACGTCGTACGGCATCCGCGTCCAGTCCGCCGTCATGGCGTCCTCGGAGGAGACGGGGCGCAGGACGATCGGGTGGCCGTAGGTACGGCCGTCGCCCTGCACGCCCACCGAGCGCACATCGGCGAGCAGCACGACCGGGCACTGCCAGATGTCGCGGTCGAGACCGGCGGCCGTCAGCTCCTCGCGGGCGATGGCGTCTGCCTCGCGCAGCAGGTCCAGGCGCTCCTTGGTGACCTCGCCGACGATGCGGATGCCGAGGCCGGGGCCGGGGAACGGCTGGCGCTGGACGATCTCCTCCGGCAGGCCGAGCTCCTGGCCGACCATGCGGACCTCGTCCTTGAACAGCTGGCGCAGCGGCTCGACGAGCTCGAACTCCAGGTCCTCGGGGAGGCCGCCCACGTTGTGGTGGGACTTGATGTTCGCGGTGCCGGTGCCGCCGCCGGACTCGACGATGTCCGGGTAGAGCGTGCCCTGGACGAGGAACGCGACGTCCTCGCCGGTGCCCGCCGACTCGGCGACGATCTCGGCCTGCGCCTGCTCGAAGACGCGGATGAACTCGCGGCCGATGATCTTCCGCTTCTCCTCGGGGTCGGAGACCCCGGCGAGCGCGGTGAGGAATCGCTCCTGCGCGTCGACGACCTTCAGCTGCACACCGGTGGCGGCGACGAAGTCCTTCTCGACCTGCTCGGTCTCGTTCTTGCGCATCAGACCGTGGTCGACGTAGACGCAGGTCAGCTGCGAGCCGATGGCCTTCTGCACGAGCGCGGCGGCCACGGCGGAGTCGACGCCGCCGGACAGACCACAGATGGCGCGCTTGGTGCCGACCTGCTCGCGGATGGCCGCGACCTGCTCGTCGATGACGTTGCCGGTGGTCCAGGTCGGCTCGATGCCGGCACCCCGGTAGAGGAAGTGCTCCAGGATCTGCTGGCCGTGCGTGGAGTGCAGCACCTCGGGGTGGTACTGGACGCCGTACAGCTTCTTCTCGTCGTTCTCGAAGGCGGCGACCGGCACGACGTCCGTGGAGGCGGTGACGGTGAAGCCCTCGGGGGCGGCGGAGCAGGCGTCGCCGTGCGACATCCACACGGACTGCTCGGTCGGGGTGCCCTCGAAGAGGGTCGATCCGGCCTTGGAGACGTGCAGCGGCGTACGGCCGTACTCGCGGGCGCCCGTGTTGTCGACGGTGCCACCGAGGGTGGTCGCCATCAGCTGGAAGCCGTAGCACATGCCGAAGACGGGGACACCGGCCTCGAAGAGCGCGCGGTCGAGGCGCGGGGCGCTCTCCGCGTACACGGAGGACGGGCCGCCGGAGAGGATGATCGCCTTCGGGTTCTTGGCCAGCATCTCGGCCACCGGCATGGTGGACGGGACGATCTCGCTGTAGACCCGCGCCTCACGGACGCGTCGGGCGATGAGCTGGGCGTACTGGGCGCCGAAGTCGACAACGAGGACTACGTCCGGGTTGGTGACGTCGGGCGCGGCAGCGGGAGTCGCTGATGACACTACGGCGGCCTTCCGGCGGTAGGGAGGGGGTCCCCCGAAGGGGGGGCTATTTGTCGATTCTACCGGCGCGCCGGAGTCGCTTTTCGTCTCACCATCCGAACCCGGTTTGGCCGGGCCCCCGGGCGGGGGTCCATACTGTCGCCATGCGCACGCTCACGACCTTCGTCTTTACCTATGGCACCGGCCCGACCGGCTGCCATGGTCGTGTTGCTTAGCTGACAAGCGACTTCCCAGGCGCCCCGGGCCGACAAGGCCCGGGGCGTCTGTCGTTTCCGGGCCGTGTCGCTCCGGGGGCCTCCGACGACGACACCCCGAGGAGCCCCACCATGACCGCCATGACCCACACCGAGAAGACCGGCGCCCGCACCGACGAGGCCGCCGCGCTCATCGGCGACGCCCGCGAGCGCATCGACGCCCTCGACGACCGGATCATCGGCCTGATCCAGGAACGGATGGCCGTCTCGGCCGTGATCCAGGAGGCCCGGATCGGCTCGGGCGGCCGCCGCGTGAACCTCGCCCGCGAGATGGAGGTGCTCGGCCACTACCGGGACGCGCTGGGCAAGCCGGGTACGGCGCTGGCGATGACGATGCTGGAGCTGTGCAGGGGCCGTATCTGAGCGTGCGGACCGGCGCGCGTACGCGTACCCGAGTGCGCGCGCTCACGGATCGACGAGCGCTCGCGTATCCGAGTGCGTCCCCGCATCTGAGTTCGGGCCCGCTCTCACCCGTACGGCGCGTGACCGGCTCCCGCACCCCTTCGTTGGTCCCGTTGTCCGTGCCAGCCAGGGGCGGGCCCGAAAAAACCACGCGTGGCTTCGCTGGGGCGTGTGACGTACCGCAAGTACGTCGTGGGACCTCGCACCAGCGCGCGTGACCGGACGGCAGGGGACAGCAGCCCGGTCACCCAGAAAGGGCGGTCGGCTCCGGGGACGCCCGGGGCCGACCGCAACCGGTCAAGACGGATGCCCGGCCGCACCCGTCCAGCACGATGCGAGACACCCACACCCCACCCCCTGTCCCACCGCACCTCCTCACCACACGCGGCGCAACCCCCCGGCGCCGCTCCCCTCGGCACCGCCGCTGCCCTGACACCGGTGCCGATCTCCAAGGGCCCCGCCGTGCGACCGGAATCGCGCAGCGGGGCCCTTGCGTACGCCCTCTTCGACGTGACGCGCGTCACATGACATTTCCGTCCGTCGCCTACAACCAATCCCCCTGGCCACAGGTCATGTATGCAGCACCACCCAGAAACTGGAGAGGCGCTGCACTCGGAGGGGGGTGCAGCGCCTCTTCCATGTCCTGCTTCTATGGCTTACGACTTCTTCGGCGGGACGGCCGGCATTCCCAGGAACGGCAGCTTCAGCGCGCCGAAGGCGTCCGCCGGGACCGCCGGGGCCTTCGGGGCGACCGCCGTCAGACGCGCGTACGCCTCGCCCTGAGCCGGCCGCGGGTCCTCCTCGCCCTTGTTCGGCCAGAAGGACATCGCGCGCTCCGCCTGGGCCGTGATCGTCAGCGAGGGGTTGACCCCGAGGTTGGCCGAGACGGCCGCTCCGTCGACGACCGAGATGCCCGGGTGCCCGAAGAGCCGGTGGTACGGGTCGATGACGCCGGACTCGGCGTCGGCGCCGATCGGGCAGCCGCCCAGGAAGTGCGCGGTGAGCGGGGTGCCCATCAGCTCGCCGATGTTGGAGCCGGCGAAGCCGTTGATCTCCTCGGCGAGCAGGGAGGCCGCCCGGGTCGCCTCCGGGATCTGGTTCGGGTTGGGCGCGCCATGGCCCTGGCGGGCCGTGAGGAGACCCTTGCCGAGGCCACCGGGCTTGCGGAAGGTCGTCAGGGAGTTGTCCAGGGACTGCATGACGAGACCGATGATGGTCCGCTCCGACCAGCGGCGGTTGGAGAGGGCCCGGATCGCGAGCGTGGGGTGCTTCGCCATCTGGAGGAGCCAGTTCCGTACCCGGTGCGCGCCGTAGGGCACCTGGAGGATCGTCATGCCGCCCATGGCGTTGGAGCCCTTGCCGTAGCGGACCGGTTCGATGTGGGTGTTCTCGTCCGGGTGGATCGAGGAGGTGATCGCGACTCCGCGCGTGAAGTCGACCTTCTCCGCGCCGTGCTTCTTGCGGTAGCGCCGGTCGGTGGTCTGCGAGCCGACCAGCGCCTCGGAGTTGGTACGCGTCAGCTCGCCCAGCCGGCCCGAGATCCGGGGCAGCAGCCCGGTGTCCTTCATCCGGTGCAGCAGCGTCTGCGTCCCGTACGTGCCGGCCGCGACGACGACCCGGCGGGCCGTGAAGGTCCGGCCCTTCCCCTTCTTCTTGTTGTCGGTGGGGAGGGTCTTGACGGCGAAGCCGCCCCGCGAGTCCTCTGTGAGGGCGACGACCGAGGTCATGGGGTGGACGACGGCGCCGGCCTTCTCGGCGAGGTGGAGGTAGTTCTCGTTGAGGGTGTTCTTGGCGCCGTGGCGGCAGCCCGTCATGCACTCGCCGCACTCGGTGCACGCCTTGCGCGACGGCCCCGCGCCGCCGAAGTACGGGTCGGCGACCTCGGTGCCGGGCTTCGCCTTCGCCGTACCGACCCCGTCCCCGCCGACGGCGTCACGTCCGTCTCCGAAGAAGACGCCGACCGGTGCCATGTGGAAGGTGTCGCCGATCCCCATGGCCTGCGCGGTGGCCTTCAGGTGGACGTCCGAGGGGGTCGTCGTCGGGTTGAGCCGGACGCCCAGCATCCGCTTGGCCTGGTCGTAGTAGGGCGCCAGCTCCTCCTGCCAGTCCGTGATGTTCTTCCACTGCGGGTCGTTGAAGAACGGTGCGGGCGGCACGTAGAGGGTGTTGGCGTAGTTCAGCGAGCCGCCGCCCACGCCGGCGCCCGCCAGCACCATGACGTTGCCGAGCAGGTGGATGCGCTGGATGCCGTAGAGACCGAGGGCCGGGGCCCAGAGGAAGTTCTTCAGGTCCCAGGAGTTCTTCGGCAGATCGGCACGCGTGAAACGACGGCCCGCCTCCAGGACACCGACCCGGTAGCCCTTCTCCGTCAGACGCAGGGCCGTGACCGAGCCGCCGAAGCCGGAGCCGACGACGACGACGTCGTAGTCGTACGCCTCGTCCTCTTCCTGCTCCCGATTTTGGGAAGGGGGTACCGCGGTCATGGCTCTCCTCGTACGAAAAGGTGCGGAATCGGGCAGTGCTGTCAGCGCAGGCGCAGGGCCTTCATCGCCTTCAGGGACAGGCTCATGAACGCGGCGTACTTCTCGTCGTCCATCCCGAAGGAGGGCGCGAGCGGGATCAGCCGCTGCTGGGCCACGGTCTGCGCCTCGGTGAACTTGAGGATGCCCTCCGAGCCGTGGCGCCTGCCGAGCCCGGAGTCCTTCATCCCGCCCATCGGCGCCTGGACGCTGCCGTAGGCGGGCGCGTAGCCCTCGTTGATGTTGACGGTGCCGGTGCGCAGCCGGGCGGCGACGGCGTGGCCGCGTCGCGAGTCCTTCGTCCAGACCGAGGAGTTGAGGCCGTACGGCGTGCCGTTGGCCAGCTCGACGACCTCGTCCTCGTCCTTGAAGCGGTAGATGGAGACGACGGGGCCGAAGGTCTCCTCGGTGCAGACGGCCATCGGGGCCTCGACGCCGTCGAGGATGGTCGGCTCGTAGAACAGCGGGCCGATGTCGGGGCGGGCGACACCGCCGGCGACGAGCTTGGCGCCCTTGGCGACGGCCTCCTCGACGTGCTTGGTGACCGTCTCCAGCTGCCGCTCGCCGACGAGGGAGCCCATGTCGGCGCCGTAGGAGAGGGAGTTGCCGAGCCGCATCGCCTTCGTGCGGGCGGCGAAGCGGGCGACGAAGTCGTCGGCGATCGACTCGTGGACGTACAGGCGCTCGATGGAGATGCAGAGCTGTCCGGCGGAGGAGAAGCAGGCGCGGACCGCGCCGGCGGCCGCCTTCTCGATGTCGGCGTCCTTGAGGACCAGCATGGCATTCTTGCCGCCGAGCTCCAGGGTCACGCCGACGAGCCGGGCCGCGGCGCCCTGGGCGACCTCGCGGCCGGTGCGGGTGGAGCCGGTGAAGGAGACGTAGTCGGCGTGCTTGACGACCTCGGGGCCGACGACCGGTCCCTCGCCGATGACGACCTGGAAGACCTCGGCGGGCAGCCCGGCCTCGATGAGCAGGTCACGGGCCCACAGGGCGGTCAGCGCGGTCTCGGTGTCCGGCTTCATCACGACGGCGTTGCCCGAGACGAAGGCGGGCAGCGCGTCGCCGACCGACAGCTCCAGGGGGTAGTTCCAGGGCGCGATCTGGCCGACGACGCCGCGCGACTGGCGCAGCTCGGTGACCTTGGTGAGGGTCGGTACGACGCCGGTGTGGTGCTTGGGGCGCAGGTAGGAGGGGGCCTTGCGGCCGTAGTGGCGGGCGGCGACGGCGACCGCCTGGACCTCCTCGTGGGCGTGCAGACGCGCCTTGCCGGTCTCCAGCTGGATGAGGTCGAGGACCTCGGCCTGGCGCTCGAGGACCAGGTCGTGGAAGCGGAGCAGCACCGCGGCGCGGGCGCGGACGGGCGTCTCGGCCCAGGCGGCCTGGGCGGCGCGGGCGCGGGCGAACGCCTCGGCGACGTCCTCGGGGGTGGACTCGGGCAGCTCGGCCAGCTTCTCCCCGGTGAACGGGGTGTGGTTCGCGGTGCGGCCGGAGCCGACGACTCCGCGGGTGAGCTGGGCGACCACCTCCGGCGTGACCACGTCGGCGGCGGTGCGGGCACCGGCCGGCGAGGGCGCGAGAGGGTTCGTGCCGGTGGCGGCGGGGGCCGGGGTGGTGAGTGCCTGCGAGTCCGTCATGAGGGCGAGAGTAGGCCGCATTCCGGTCTTTGGGTACCCGTCGGTAACGCGTTTTCACCGGGTGCGCACAATCGCGCCAGCGATCGCTGGCACATAAGCCCTGATCAGGGGCTTACGGCGGCCAGGGAGGGCGATTTCGCGGATTCCGGCCCGGTCAGTCGCCCGGCGCCCGCCAGTGCTGCACGACGATGTCGAACTGTTCCCGGGTGGTCTCCCAGCTCGACTCCGGCGAGGCCATGTACAGGGCGTACTCGGTGCCGTCGTCCGTGAAGTACAACTGGTCGATGGCGTGTCTCGGGCCCGGGAACTCCTGCTTCTCGTACCAGGTGAACTCCCACCGGGCGGAGCGGACCTGGTCGCGGTAGGTGTTCTGGTTCAGCTTGATGCGCTTGTACTGGAGCCGCTTCTTCAGCGTCTTCTCCAGATCCAGCACGTGCATGTACGGGTTCTCGAAATCGGGCGTGGGGTCGACGCTGATCCGGATCCGGTGGCGTCCGTTGTCCGGCGTGTAGTCGATGCTGTCGCCTTCCGTCTGGCGCTTCCAGCCCTTGGGCACCGCCAGGCTGAAGCCCTTGGGGTCCTCGACGCGGTGCCAGCCGGCCGGCAGGGCGTCCGTGTCGGGCTTCGCCTCGGGCTGCGTGCTGTGGCCGGTGTCCCCGGCCTTGCCGCCTCCGCCGGAGTAGTTCATGGCGGCGAAGACGGCTCCACCGGCGACCACGCCGGCGAGAACGGCCGCCAGCACCGCCGAACGCCACCGACCGCGCCCCTTGGCCTCGGGCGCTCCGGTCCGGGGCACGACGGTGGGGGTGGAGACGGGGGTGGCCGTGGGCCCGGGCTGATCCTGCGCCGGGAGCTGGGCGGTCGCGGAGATCAGCTCCTGCTGCCCCACCCGCTGCGTCGGTACGTACGCCTGCGCGGCCTGGGGCGTACGGCCCTCCATGGCGTCGAGCAGCATCCGCTCGGCCTCGTCCGCACGCGGCCGGTCCGCCGGATCCTTGCGGAGCAGCGCGACGATGACGGGGGCCAGCGCGCCGGCCTTGCCCGGGTGCGGCGGCTCCTCGGTCACCACGGCCTGCATGGTGCTGATGGGCGAGGTCCGCCGGAACGGCGAGGTCCCCTCCACCGCCGTGTACAGCGTCGCGCCCAGCGACCAGAGGTCGGAGGCCGGGCCGGGATCCCCGCCCCGTACCCGCTCGGGCGCCAGATAGTCGATGGAGCCGACGAGTTCACCGGTCCGGGTGATCGTGGAGTCGCCCTCGATCGCGGCGATGCCGAAGTCGGTGAGCAGGACCCGACCGTCGCGGGCCAGCAGGACGTTGCCGGGCTTGACGTCCCGGTGCAGGACGCCCGCGGCGTGCGCGGCGCGCAGGGCCCCGAGGACGTGCAGGCCGATCCGGGCCGCCTCGCGGGGCTCGAGCGTGCCGGCCTCCTTCGCGGCGTCCGCGAGCGAGGGCCCGTCGACGTACTGCATCACGATCCACGGCCGGTCGTCGTGCTCCAGCACGTCGTGCACGGTGACCACGCCCGGGTGAGTGATCCGGGCCGCGGCCCGGGCCTCCTTCTGCGTACGGGCATGGAGAACCAGCCGGTCGGCCTCGGCGACGAACCGACCCGCCGTCAACTCCTTGACCGCCACCACCCGGTGCAGGACCTCGTCGTGCGCCCGCCAGACCTTGCCCATGCCACCACGGCCGATGGTCTCGGCCAGCCGATAGCGACCGGCGAGCAGAAGCCCCGCCGCGGTGTCCGCACTCTGTGAATGTTCCACTGTCCCCCGCCTGTTCCTTCGGATGCCAGGTTACGGAGGGAAAGACGGGGTACGGAACATCGGGGCGGGCAAAGGAACAGCACTGTGACCAGGCCGACGGAGACCAGCGCTTTTCAGCCACGTTTGTGAGGGTCGTCCGGCCCGGCATCGGGGGCCGTCGGTGCGAGGTCAGCGGTTCGCTCGGTACGCCTTCACTGCCTGGTCGTAGATCTCCGACACCTTGTCCCGTTCGCTCTCCGGACCGATGACCTGCACCACGTGGTAGCGCCCGCCGTGGATCAGGGCGAGGTTGCGGACGAAGACGTCGCGACCGGTGGTGTCCTGCCAGGTGAACTGGCCCACCGCCATGGCCTGCTGACCGACGTCGATCCTGCGCAGCCCCGAGGCGCTGGACCAGGAGGAGTCCCGCCACGGCTGGAGCTCGCGCTCCTTGGTGCGCTGGTACGCCATCGGGTCGGAGCCGTTGGCCTGCACGGTGTCCCGGCCGGGGACGACGATCAGGGTGAAATCGCCACCGGTGTAGCGGACTTGTCCGGCATCGTTGATCGGGCTGCGACGCCAGTCCTTGGCGACACCGATCTGGAAGCCCTCCGGGTCCTTGCGCAGGGTGTATCCGGCGGCGAGGGCGGGTGTGCTGGGGTCGGCGGGCGGCGGGGTCGTCTTCGCGGCACTCGGCTTGGGGCTCTGCGTGGTGGGCGGGGCGGACTGGCCCGTGGGCTGCAGCCCGGCGGGCCGGTTCGAGGGGCGGCCGCCGGGCTGTTCGCCCTCGGCGCCTTCCTTGGGCATGAACATCACGGCGTAGGCGACCACGCCGGCGAGCAGCAGGAAGATGAGGAGCAGGAGCGCACGCCCGAGGGAGCGCGGGGAACGGGCGCCGCCGGTCGCGCGCGGAGCGCGGGGGGCACGCGGTGCGCGCTGCGGGAGTTCCTCGTGGAAGTACTCCTGGCGGAAGTCCTGACGCTGCTCGGCACGACGGCCGTCACGGCGGCCTTCCCTGAGGTCGGGACGGTGTTCCACACGGCGGTCGGGGCGTACGCCTCGGGGCTCCTTGCTCTTCCGGTGGCGATGACGGCCACCGGCCGCCCCCCCGCGGCGCCTGCGCACCAGCTCACCGCGGCGGCGCACGACGGGCAGACGGGTCGCGTCCACGGCGGGCAGCGGCACGATCCCCAGGCCGGCCTCGGGCTCCGGGGCGGACCGTACGAGGGAGCGCAGCCAGCCGCTCAGCTCCTCGAAGTCGGGGCGCTCGGTGGGGTCCTGGCGCAGCAGGGACTCGACGACCGGGCGCAGCGGGCCGCACTCCTCCGCGAAGGCGGGGGGCTCGGCGCAGACGAGCTGGACGAGCTCGGCGGCGTTGTCCTCGGGGTACGGGGCATGGCCCTGGACCGCGCGGTAGAGCAGCGCGCCGAGCGCCCAGAGGTCGGTGGCGGGGCCGATGGGCGGGGCGAGCCGCCAGTTCTCGTGGACCGGCCCCGCCTGTTCGGGCGCCCAGCGTTCGGTGACGGCGCCGACGACCGCGATCCGGGCCTGGCGGGCCCGCTCGCCCGCGAGGCGGGTGGCCGGGCCGCGGTAGACGCTCGCGGTACCGGTCGCCTCGGCGGCATCGCCCCAGCCTCCGGAGGCGGGTGCCGGTACGGGTACGGGCGGCTGGGGGGCGGGCGCGGGGGTGTAGCCGGCCGGGAGGGCGGGGAGCGCCGGGCCGGGAGTGGAGCCGCCGCCCGCGGGGACGGGGCCGGAGCTGTCGCGCGAGGCATGGGGTCCGTCGCTCCAGGATCCGGCGAGCAACGCGCGCGGCGGCCCGCCGCCTTCGGTCCCGTACCCCTTCCGGTACGGGGCCGGGTACTCGTCGTCGGTGTCGTCCTCGTCGTCCTCGTCCGCGGCCTGGGACCACCACTGCGGCTCCGGGCCCAGGCCCTGGGCGGGAGCCGTGGGAAGCGCGGGTGACCCTTCGGGGTCGGGCTCCGGCTCGGGGCTCGGGCGCTGGACCGGGACGGCCCCGGTGTCGCCGATCCGCGCCGCGGCGCGCGCTCCCGCGCGGTAGGCGGCGATGGCACCCGCACGGGCGGCCCGTACGTCCCCCGCGGCCGGTCCCGTTCCCGGCAGTTCGGGTCGCGAGCCCGCCTCGATCTCCGTACGTCCGCGTGCTTCGGGCACGACCGTGTCCGGCTCGGGTTCCTCCTCGGCGGAGGGCCCGACCGCCGGTCGATCCTCGTACGAGGGCCCGACCGCGGGGCGCTCCTCGTACGGAGGCGCGTAACCGGCACCGGTCCCGCGCTCGTCCTCCTCGGCGAGCGGCACCGGTGCGTAGCCGCACAGGGCCTCCTCCGCCGCGCCGGCCGCCAGGCCGGTCAGCACCACGCGGCCGTCGTCGCAGACGAGCACGGTGCGGGTGGTGATGTTCCGGTGGGTCCAGCCGTGCGCGTGCAGGGCGCGCAGGGCGGTCAGGACGTCGGAGCCGATCTCGGCCGCGCGGTACGGGCTGAGCGGGCGCTCGACGAGCAGCGCGGCCAACGGCCTGGCTCCGACCAGTTCACTCACTATCCACAAGGAGCCGGCCTCCGCGAACACGTCGAAGACCTGGTCGAGGCGGGGGTGGTCGGGGATCTGCGCGGCGGCCTGCGCCGCCTCGACGGCGCGCCGCACCGCGGGGTCGGCAGGCCTGCGGGTCGCCCCGCCGTGGCCGCGGTCCGGCCGGTAGCCGGAGCCGTCGGCGTCGAGGAACTCGGCGTCGACCACCTCGGGCAACGGCACCTGGCGGACACGGACTTCCTGCCCGCTGTAGGTGTCGAAGGCCCGGGTCTCCACGAGCTCATGGGCGTCCGAGGGAGACACAGGCAGGCGGTATCGCTCGGCGAGCACCCTTCCCGCGTAGTCCTCCACGACGCCTCCCCACCGAGCGCGCTGTCCCCCAGGTCCCACCTACCCCGTGGGATCCCGTTCAGCTCATGGGATCCCACGGATCGCGCGAAACCGTCAATTCCGGTCCGGGCCTGTGCAGTTAACGGCTCTGTTCGACTGCGTACGGTCCGCGACCTCTCACGATACGTGGCGCCGGTCAGTCCTTGGGGCTGAACGTGGCGAACGCCGTGTCCCGCAGCGTCTTGCACGCGGGGGCGTCCCACTCGTCCGCCTTGCAGCTGATCATGATCGAGTAGCCGCGCTTGGCGTCCACCTTGAAGCCCCGGTTCAGTATCCGGATCTTCATGCCCTTCTCGGTGCGCTCGAACTCCCAGTCCGCGACGGTCGGATAACCCTTGTACGAGACGGGCCTGATGCCGATGTGCCGGTATCCGTTGCTGGTGGCGGCGACGCCGGCCATGGCAGCGGACCACGCGCTGGCCGCGTCGTCCTTGGGGCTGCTGTTGAAGTCGACCTGGACACGCGGGTAACCACCGTCCGCGTTGAATATCCCGCCCGAGTTCCGGCCGGCGATGCCGTTGAGCCGGAAGGAGGCCGGCATCGCCATGGTGAAGTGGAAGCGGTCGTTGGTCACCATCGTGTAGCCGGCGGGCAGCTGCGTGCCACCGGCTCCGGGCGCGGCGGTGCCCGGCGTCCCGGAGGGCGTACCGCTCTGCTCGCCCGAGCCCGAACCGGAGCCCGAGCCGCCGGGCTGGTCACCGCCCTGCTGGCCGGGGTCGCTCGGCGTCGTGCCCTGGTTCTGGCCGTCGCCGTTCCCGGCCGTGGCGCCGGCCGAGGTCACCTTGTCCCCGCTGCCCTTGCCACCGCCCTTGTTGTCCTTGCCGTCCTCGTCGCCGTTCAGCGCGACGGCCAGGATCGTGCCGAGGAGGGCCAGGACCACGACCGCGGCGATGATCACCAGGGTCCGGCGCGGCACGACGTCGGTGAGCGAGGCCCGCGGCTGCGCCGGCCGGTTCCCGCCCTGGAGCGGCTCCGGCTTCGGCTTGGCCTTCTGCTCGGGCTTTGCCGAGGCGGCCGCGTTCCGTACGGACCTCAGCGCCCCGCGCACGCGGTCGGCGGCCGCGTCGGCGCCCTTCTCCTTCGTGGAGGACGGCGCGAACGGCGGCGTGGGCGGAAGCGGCGGAAGCGGCACCACTCGGGTGGCCTCCGGAGACGGCTCGGGCTCGGGCACGGGTGCGTCGAGCACGGCCCGCAGCAGCACCCGGGCACCCGCGTCGTCGAGGCGCTGGGCGGGGTCCTTGGCGAGCAGGCCGTAGATGACCTTCTCCAGGAGCGGCCCCGCGTTCTTCGGCGGGTCGACGGACTCGGTCATCACGGCAGTGAGCGTCGCGATCGCGGAGCCCTTGTCGTACGGCGGGCTGCCCTCGACGCTCGCGTACAGCAGTCCGCCCAGCGACCACATGTCGGCGGCGGGGCCGGGCTTGTGGCCGCGGGCCCGCTCGGGCGAGATGTACGAGGGGGCGCCGACGAGCATGCCGGTGGAGGTGATCGACGGGTCGCCCTCCACCTGGGCGATGCCGAAGTCGGTGAGGACGACCCGGCCGTCCCCGCCGATCAGCACGTTGGACGGCTTCACGTCGCGGTGCAGGATGCCCTCGCGGTGCGCGGAGCGCAGCACGTCGAGGATCGCGAGGCCGACCTCGGCGGCGCGGTGCGGGGTGAGCGTGCCGTCCTCGCGCACGGCGTCGGCGAGGGACTTGCCCTCGATGAGCTCCATGACGATCCAGGGACGGTCGTCCTCGTCGACGACGTCGTAGACGGTCACGGCGCCGTTGTTACGGATCCGGGCGATGGCCTTGGCCTCGCGCAGGGTCCGGGTGATGAGGCGTCGCTTCTCTTCCTCGTCGATGCTGTTGGGGAACCGCAGTTCCTTGACGGCGACGGTGCGCCCGAGGGTCTCGTCGACCGCGCGCCACACCGTGCCCATGCCGCCACGCCCGAGCACCACGCCCAGCCGGTACCGCCCGGCCAGCAGACGCCCCTCGGCCGTAGCCGCCGCGCTCCCGGCCGCTCCGGAGCGCCCCGCGCCCCCGGCCTTCTTGAGCACCGGCGCGTCGGCCTTGGGCGCCGCGTCCCGGGGCGCGTCCTTGGGCGCCTTGTCCTCAGGCGCCGCGTCCTTGGGCGCCTCGCCCTCGGGCGCCGCGTCCTCAGGCGCCGCGTCCTTGGGCGCCTTGTCCGCAGGCGCCGCGTCCTTGGGCGCGGCGTCCTTGGGCGCCGCGTCCTTGGGCGCCTTGTCCGCAGGCGCCGCGTCCTTGGGCGCCTTGTCCGCAGGCGCCGCGTCCTTGGGCGCGGCGCTCTTTGGCGCCTCGCCCTCGGCCGCCTCGGCCTTGGACGCGCCACCCTCGGGTGTCCCGCCCTTCGACTCAGCGCCCTTGGCCGCCCCGTCCTCGGGCGTCGAGTCGGACTCGACCCCCGCCGTGCCACCGGTCCCGGTGGACTCGGCCGACGTGGACGAATCCTTACCGGACGTCACACCCGGCTCCGCCTCACGCGCCGCTGGAACCACACCTCGGTCGCCGTCGGTTCCGGCACCCGCTGCGGCGTTCCGCCGAGGGTCCCGCGCCGTGTCCCGCGACTGCTCCGCCTCCGACATGCGTCCCCTCTGCGATCCCTGATCTCCGCCCGCGTCCGCCGCTTCCCGCGCGATGCGGTAACCCACCCTGGAAGAGAGCTCATTGTCTCTCACGCAGGGACCGATACCGATCCCGGGTCCGCACTCCGAGAGGACGGCCCCGGAGGAAAGCGCTCCCACCATGGCACCCGACGCCGAGGCAACCCTCTCGGGTTCCCCGTCCGTACGAACAGGATGCCGCAACCTCCCCCAAGGAGCCCCACCGGCGGACCACTTCTGCCGGTGCGTCAGATCGGAACGATGTCCGGAGCTCCGAGCCGAGCCGCGTCCGCCGTCAGGTCGTCCGGCTGCCGTTGCGACTCCCGCTCCGCCTCCACCCGCTTGTCATAGTGCTCGATCTCCTTCTCGATCTGGTTCTCGTCCCAGCCCAGCACCGGCGCCATCAACTCCGCGCACTCCCGGGCGCTGCGCGTCCCCCGGTCGAAGGTCTCGATCGAGATCCGGGTGCGCCGGGTCAGTACGTCGTCGAGGTGCCTGGCGCCTTCGTGCGAGGCCGCGTAGACGACCTCGGCGCGCAGATAGTCCTCGGCCCCGGTCAGCGGTTCGGCGAGACTCGGGTCGGCGGCGATGAGCTCCAGGACCTCCTCCGTCAGCGACCCGAACCGGTTGAGCAGATGCTCGACACGCACCACGTGGAGGCCCGTCCGGGCGGCGATCCTGGCCCGCGCGTTCCACAGCGCCTTGTATCCCTCGGCGCCCAGGAGCGGGATGTCCTCGGTGACGCAGGCCGCGACCCGCTGGTCGAGGGCGTGGACGGCCTCGTCCACGGCGTCCTTTGCCATCACGCGGTAGGTCGTGTACTTGCCGCCGGCCACGACCACGAGGCCGGGGACCGGGTGCGCGACGGTGTGCTCGCGAGAGAGCTTGCTCGTGGCGTCCGACTCGCCCGCCAGCAGAGGCCGCAGCCCTGCGTAGACCCCCTGGACGTCGTCCCTGGTGAGCGGCACCGCCAGGACGCTGTTCACATGCTCCAGGAGATAGTCGATGTCGGCGCTGGAGGCGGCCGGGTGGGCCTTGTCCAGGTCCCAGTCGGTGTCCGTCGTGCCGATGATCCAGTGCCGTCCCCACGGGATCACGAACAGCACGGACTTCTCTGTCCGCAGGATCAGTCCGGTATTCGAGTGAATCCGGTCCTTGGGCACCACCAGGTGGATGCCCTTCGACGCCCGTACATGGAACTGCCCCCGCTCCCCGATGAGCGCCTGGGTGTCGTCCGTCCACACCCCGGTCGCGTTCACGAGCTGCTTGGCCCGGATCTCGTACTCCCCGCCGGCCTCCACGTCCTGGACGCGCGCGCCGACGACCCGCTCGCCCTCGCGCAGGAAGCCGATCACCCGCGCGCGGCTGGCGACCTTCGTGCCGTAACTCGCGGCGGTCCGCACGAGCGTGGCGACGAAACGGGCGTCGTCCATCTGGGCGTCGTAGTACTGCAACGCCCCGACCAGGGAGTCCTTCTTCAGACAGGGCGCCACCCGCAGGGCGTTGCGCCGGGAGAGGTGGCGGTGGATCGGCAGGCCTCGGCCGTGGCCCGAGGAGACGGACATCGCGTCGTACAACGCGACGCCCGAGCCCGCGTAGAGCCGCTCCCAGCCCTTGTGCTGCAAGGGGTAGAGGAAGGGCACCGGCTTCACCAGGTGGGGTGCGAGCCGCTCCAGGAGCAGCCCGCGCTCCTTCAGCGCCTCCCGCACCAGCGCGAAGTCCAGCATCTCGAGATAGCGCAGACCGCCGTGGATGAGCTTGCTCGACCGGCTGGACGTGCCGGACGCCCAGTCCCGGGCCTCCACGAGGCCGGTCGAGAGGCCTCTCGTGGCCGCGTCGAGCGCGGTCCCGGCGCCGACCACTCCGGCGCCCACGACCAGCACGTCCAGCTCGCGCTCGGCCATCCCCGCGAGCGCTTCGGCGCGCTCGGCGGGTCCCAGTGTCGCTGTCCTCACCGCTGCCTCCCGTCGTCCCCCCGCGTGGTCGGGCTCACAGACTCGATTCTGTCCCGGCCCTCCGACTTCAGCCACCGCCTGTGGATAACACTCGGCGACCTTCGGCCCCGCAATGCCGCGTATCGGTCATATTTACGCCTAGTCTGACATTGCGCTCAACCCGTTCTGTCCACCGGGGTTGCGCATCTCGTCCCCTCCGGCTACTGGGAAGGACGGCCCACCCTTCATGCCCGCTGATCTCGCCGTCATCGGCCTCGGCCACCTCGGACTCCCCCTCGCCCAGGCCGCCATCGCCGCCGGCATCGACACCATCGGCTACGACACCGACCCGCGCCCCGTCACCGAACTCGCCGCCGGCCGCCCGCCCGTCGACGGCTCGCTCTCCGCGTCGGAGATCCGCCGGATGCTCTCGGGGGGCTTCCGGCCCACGACCAACCCCGCCGAACTCGGCCGGGTCCGCACGGCCGTCATCTGCGCCCCGACCCCACTCGGCCCCGACCGCACGCTCGACCTGACCGCCGTCGACGACGCCGCCCGCGCCCTCGCCGCCAAGCTGCGCCCCCACACGACGGTCCTGCTGGAGTCACCCGTCCCACCCGGCACCACCGAAGGTCTGCTGCGGGACCTCCTGGAGGAGGGCTCGGGGCTGCGCGCGGGACGCGACTTCCACCTCGCCTACTCCCCCGGCCGGCTCGACCCCGGAAACCGCGCCCAAGGCTTCGCCGGCACCCCCAAGGTCATCGGCGGCCTCACATCCGCCTGCCAGGAGTCCGCCGCCGCCTTCTACGGCCGGCTCACCGACAAGGTGGTACGCGCGCGTGGCCCGCGCGAGGCCGAGACCGTCAAGCTGCTCGAGACCAACTTCCGGCACGTCAACATCGCCCTCGTCAACGAGATGGCGGTGCTGTGCCATGAACTCGGCGTCGACCTCTGGGACGTGATCCGCTGCGCCGAGACCAAACCCTTCGGCTTCCAGGCCTTCCGCCCCGGCCCCGGGGTGGGCGGCCACGGCGTCCCCGTCGACACCATCAGCACCCACCGCCCGCTCCGCATGGTCGAACTGGCCGGCCAGGTCAACGAACGGATGCCGCAGTACGTCATCCAGCGCTGCGCCACCCTCCTCAACGAGCACGGCAAGTCGGCCCGAGGCGCGCGGGTCCTTCTGCTGGGGATCACGTACAAACCCGATCTCGCAGACCGCGAGGGCTCGCCTGCCGACGAGATCGCCCGGCGCCTCATGGACCTGGGCGCGGTGGTCAGCTACCACGACCCCCATGTCCCGGACTGGCGTGTCCGCGACCTCCCGGTCCCCCGCGCGGACTCGCTCTACGAGGCCGCCGCCCACGCCGACCTGACGGTCCTTCTGCAACACCACCGCACCTACGACCTCCAGGGCCTCGCGGTGAAGGCCCAACTGCTCCTGGACACCCGCGGCGCCACGCCGGCGGGCGCGGCACACCGCCTCTGAATTCCCGGAGGCGGCACGTCGGAGCGGACTGTTAGTCTCCGGTCTCTTCGCTCGCACATCCGTGCACACGTGTCCCTGGGGGGATCAGCACCATGTCTCAGCCCGTTCCGCCGCCCGGCAACCCCTTCGCCGACGGCGCCGCGCCCACCCCGTACCCGGCCACCCCGCCGCCGGCGCCGGCACGCAACAACGTGGGCCTCGGCCTCGTCGCCGCCCTGGTCGCGGCTCTCGTCGGCGCGGGCCTCTACGGCGGTCTCGCCGGGGCCGTCGACCGGGAGATCGGCTACGCCGCGGTGGGCGTCGGCATCCTCGTCGGCTTCGCCGCCGGCAAGGTCGGCGGCGCCAACCCGGCACTGCCGGTCGTCAGCGCCGCACTGTCCCTCGGGGCCGTCTACCTCGGCCAGCTTCTGGCGATCTCGATCATCCTCAGCAAGGAGCTGAACGTGTCCGCGTCGGACATGTTCTTCGAGCAGTTCGACCTCCTGACGGAGGTCTGGAGCGGGAGCAAGGACTTCATGACGTTCCTGTTCTTCGCCCTGGCCGCGTTCGCCGCGTTCGCGGGCTCGAAGAAGGCCGCCCAGTAACAGCGCGTACGAAGAGGGGCCCCGCACCACCCGGTGCGGGGCCCCTCTTCGTACGCGACGGAAGGACGTCAGCGCTTGTGCTGCGCGTCCGCGACCGTGACCTCGACGCGCTGGAACTCCTTGAGCTCGCTGTAGCCCGTCGTCGCCATCGCGCGGCGCAGGGCGCCGAAGAAGTTCATCGAGCCGTCCGGGGTGTGCGACGGACCGGCGAGGATCTCCTCGGTCGTGCCGACGATGCCCAGGTCGACCAGCTTGCCGCGCGGCACGTCCTCGTGGACGGCCTCCATGCCCCAGTGGTGGCCCTTGCCCGGCGCGTCCGTGGCGCGGGCCAGCGGGGAGCCGATCATGACCGAGTCGGCACCGCAGGCGATCGCCTTGGGCAGGTCGCCGGACCAGCCCACGCCGCCGTCGGCGATGACGTGGACGTACCGGCCGCCGGACTCGTCCATGTAGTCGCGGCGAGCCGCGGCCACGTCGGCGACCGCGGTCGCCATCGGGACCTGGATGCCGAGCACGTTGCGCGTGGTGTGCGCCGCGCCGCCGCCGAAGCCGACCAGGACACCGGCCGCGCCGGTGCGCATCAGGTGCAGGGCCGCGGTGTACGTGGCGCAGCCGCCGACGATGACCGGGACGTCGAGCTCGTAGATGAACTGCTTGAGGTTCAGCGGCTCGGCCGCGCCCGAGACGTGCTCGGCGGAGACCGTGGTGCCACGGATGACGAAGATGTCCACGCCTGCGTCGACGACGGCCTTCGAGAACTGCGCGGTGCGCTGGGGGGAGAGAGCGGCGGCGGTGACCACGCCCGAGTCGCGCACCTCCTTGATACGCTGCCCGATCAGCTCTTCCTTGATCGGGGCGGCGTAGATCTCCTGCAGACGGCGCGTCGCGGTCGCCTCGTCCATCTCCGCGATCTCGTCGAGCAGCGGCTGCGGGTCCTCGTACCGGGTCCACAGACCCTCGAGGTTCAGCACGCCCAGGCCGCCCAGCTCACCGATGCGGATCGCGGTCTGCGGCGATACGACCGAGTCCATGGGGGCGGCCAGGAAGGGGAGCTCGAAGCGGTAGGCGTCGATCTGCCAGGCGATCGAGACCTCCTTCGGGTCCCGGGTGCGCCGGCTCGGTACGACGGCGATGTCGTCGAACGCGTACGCCCTGCGGCCGCGCTTGCCGCGCCCGATCTCGATCTCAGTCACGATGTGTGGCCTTTCCCTCTACGTCTGCGCCTACCAGTATCCCCGACACAAGCGCGTGGGGCGGTTCCGGCCACATGCCGGAACCGCCCCACGCGTCGCGCTCTGTTACTTCCTGCTGTAGTTCGGCGCCTCGACGGTCATCTGGATGTCGTGCGGGTGGCTCTCCTTGAGGCCCGCCGAGGTGATCCGGACGAACCGGCCGTTCGCCTGAAGGTCCGGAACGGTACGGCCGCCGACGTAGAACATCGACTGGCGCAGCCCGCCGACCAGCTGGTGGACGACCGCGGACAGCGGGCCGCGGTACGGCACCTGGCCCTCGATGCCCTCGGGCACGAGCTTCTCGTCGGAGGCGACGCCCTCCTGGAAGTAACGGTCCTTGGAGAAGGAGCGCTGCTCGCCACGGGACTGCATCGCGCCGAGCGAACCCATGCCGCGGTACGACTTGAACTGCTTGCCGTTGATGAACATCAGCTCACCCGGGGACTCCTCGCAGCCCGCGAGCAGCGAGCCGAGCATCACCGTGTCGGCACCGGCCACGAGGGCCTTGGCGATGTCGCCGGAGTACTGCAGGCCGCCGTCGCCGATGACCGGCACGCCGGCCGCCTTCGCGGCGACGGACGCCTCGTAGATGGCGGTGACCTGCGGGACGCCGATGCCGGCGACCACACGGGTGGTGCAGATGGAGCCGGGGCCGACACCGACCTTGATGCCGTCCACACCGGCGTCGATCAGCGCCTGGGCGCCGTCACGGGTGGCGATGTTCCCGCCGATGACGTCGACGGCGGAGTTCGACTTGATCTTGGCGACCATGTCCCCGACGAGCCTGGAGTGACCGTGCGCGGTGTCGACGACGATGAAGTCGACGCCTGCCTCGATCAGCGCCTGGGCGCGCTCGTACGCGTCACCGGCGACACCGACGGCCGCGCCGACGAGCAGGCGGCCTTCCTTGTCCTTGGCGGCGTTCGGGTACTTCTCCGCCTTGACGAAGTCCTTGACCGTGATCAGGCCCTTGAGGATGCCCGAGTCGTCGACCAGCGGCAGCTTCTCGATCTTGTGGCGGCGCAGCAGCTCCATGGCGTCGACGCCGGAGATGCCGACCTTGCCCGTGACCAGCGGCATCGGGGTCATGACCTCGCGCACCTGGCGGCTGCGGTCCGACTCGAAGGCCATGTCGCGGTTGGTGACGATGCCGAGCAGCTTGCCCGCCGCGTCGGTCACCGGGACACCGCTGATGCGGAACTTGGCGCAGATCGCGTCGGCCTCGCCGAGCGTCGCGTCGGGGTTCACCGTGATCGGGTCGGTGACCATGCCGGACTCGGAGCGCTTCACCAGGTCGACCTGGTTGGCCTGGTCGGCGATCGAGAGATTGCGGTGCAGGACACCCACGCCGCCCTGTCGCGCCATGGCGATCGCCATGCGGGACTCGGTGACCTTGTCCATCGCGGCGGAGAGCAGCGGGATGTTCACCCGCACGTTCTTCGAGATGTACGAGGAGGTGTCGATCTGGTCGGGCGCCATGTCGGACGCGCCGGGCAGCAGCAGCACGTCGTCGTATGTGAGCCCGAGTGTCGCGAATTTCTCGGGCACTCCGTCGACGTAGACAGTCATGACACCTTCCCCAAATGGCCTTGATCGGTGCGGATGTCCATGCTAACGGGCCTCGACGGTGTCTCATTCCACGATCAAGATCAGAGAGCAGCTTTGGACGTTCGTACGTATACGTGAGGGCCACCGGCCCCCGCCGACCCTTACTGCTCGGCCAGTGCGCGCAGTCGGCTGAGCGCGCGGTGCTGCGCCACCCGAACAGCCCCCGGAGACATCCCGAGCATCTGCCCGGTCTCCTCGGCGGTGAGTCCGACCGCCACCCTCAGCACCAGCAGCTCCCGCTGGTTCTCCGGCAGATTGGCGAGCAGCTTCTTGGCCCATTCGGCATCGTCGCTGAGCAGCGCACGTTCCTCCGGGCCGAGGGAGTCGTCGGGCCGCTCCGGCATCTCGTCGGAGGGCACGGCCGTCGAGCCCGGGTGCCGCATGGCGGCCCGCTGCAGATCGGCGACCTTGTGTCCGGCGATGGCGAAGACGAAGGCCTCGAACGGCCTGCCCGTGTCCTTGTAGCGCGGCAGCGCCATCAGGACGGCGACACAGACCTCCTGTGCGAGGTCCTCGACAAAGTGGCGAGCATCACCGGGCAACCGGTTCAGCCGCGTCCGGCAATAGCGCAGGGCGAGCGGGTGCACACGCGCCAGAAGGTCGTGCGTGGCCTGCTCGTCGCCCTCGACGGCACGGTGAACGAGTGCACCGATCACCGTGGGCTCGTCGTCGCGCATCGCTCCATGGTGCCTTGACGCCTGAGAATTCGCGGCACCGCGTTCGTAGTTGTGCACCGAAGCGTTATGAGTAGGTGCGCCGGAACTCATCTCCTGCGCCCTCCCCTCACGCTTGATCGACTCGTCCCCGAGGAACTCCACACCCTCAAGGATGCGGCATCCGGCGCGTAAGTGACACAAGCTGCTCCGCAGCGGGGAGACAAGCCGCTCCACCACGGGAACAGAAGCCGCTCCACCACGGGGCCAGAAGCCACTCAACCGCGGGAACAGAAGCCACTCCACCGCAGGGACACCAACTGCTCCACACCGGGGACGCAAGCCGCCCCGCGGCGGCGACGCAGGCTGCCCCACAGCGGGACCCGTGCCGGGATACGAGCACTCCCGCCGGGCCCACAAGCTTGCTCCGCAGCGCCAGTACGAGCGCTCCCGCCGCGGGGCCGTGACTCCGCTGCCGCAGCGGGGACACGAGGCCGCCGCGGCAGGGCTTCGGCTAGCGGACCAGACCCCAGCGGAAACCGAGGGCGACGGCGTGCGCCCGGTCCGATGCGCCCAGCTTCTTGAACAGGCGTCGGGCGTGGGTCTTGACCGTGTCCTCGGAGAGGAAGAGCTCGCGCCCGATCTCCGCGTTCGACCGGCCGTGGCTCATGCCCTCCAGCACCTGGATCTCACGCGCGGTGAGCGTCGGCGCCGCACCCATCTCGGCCGACCGCAGCCGGCGCGGGGCGAGCCGCCAGGTCGGGTCGGCGAGGGCCTGGGTGACCGTGGCCCGCAGCTCGGCGCGCGAGGCGTCCTTGTGCAGATAGCCACGGGCGCCCGCGGCGACCGCGAGCGCGACACCGTCCAGGTCCTCCGCGACCGTGAGCATGATGATGCGGGCGCCGGGGTCCGCGGACAGCAGCCGGCGGACGGTCTCCACGCCACCCAGACCGGGCATGCGTACGTCCATCAGAATCAGGTCCGAGCGGTCCGCGCCCCAGCGGCGGAGGACTTCCTCGCCGTTGGCCGCGGTGGTCACGCGCTCCACGCCGGGCACGGTCGCGACCGCGCGGCGAAGCGCCTCTCGGGCAAGCGGGGAGTCGTCGCAGACGAGGACGGATGTCATGGCCGCCCTCCGCAGCTGATGCGCGTCACCTTAAGCCTCCAGGGCTGGTACGTATCGTCACCTGTGCGGTTGACGCTCTCGGACACCTGCCCGAGCGCTTGTTCCTTCAACCGCCTCCGCACACTCAACGACGGTCACTCGAAAGAGTTACGGGTCGGACGGCCGCCTTCGGCACTCTACGTGAGGGAGCGTGCGCGGAGGAGAGCCACGCAGGTCATCCGCCCATCGCCCGGAAGCCATGCCCCATTTAGCGGGTTTTCTTCCCTTTTTGTGGTGTCTGTGGCTAGATTCGCAATGAGTCATATTTACATCTACTTAGACAGTAGTTGTACGGTCGGGTCGTGCCCGCGAGAGCGGGTACGCGAGACCCATGGGGGGCGAAGGGCCCCCGATCAGCCATCCACCCGCCCACCTATCCGTTCGACACGGTTTCAAGGGGACAAGCGCAATGGCAGATTTCTCCCGCCTTCCTGGACCCAACGCCGATCTTTGGGACTGGCAACTGCTCGCGGCCTGCCGCGGAGTCGACAGTTCCCTGTTCTTCCACCCCGAGGGAGAGCGCGGCGCGGCACGGAGTGCGCGTGAGAACTCGGCGAAAGAGGTCTGCATGCGGTGCCCGGTACGCGCGGAGTGCGCGGCACACGCACTCGCCGTGCGGGAGCCCTACGGCGTCTGGGGCGGCCTCACCGAGGACGAACGCGAAGAGCTCATGGGACGAGCCCGCAATCGCCTGATCACGGCATCGGCATCGAGTTCGGCAGGCGTGGGGCGCGCCTGAAGGTCTGAAGGAACGTTTCTGCTCGTGCAGGGAACGGGGCCGGGTCCGCATCCCACCCGGCTCCACGGAGCCGCACCGCACGCGGCCCGGGGGCGTGCGGTGCGGAGGGAGCGCGGTGCGCCCGCGGACTACGCGCGCGTGGCCACGCGAAAGTCGCTACGCACGCGTGACCGCAAAGTCGCTACGCACGGGTGACCGCGCCGAGGACCCGTGTGGCCGCACGGACGGCGCTCACGCGCGTGTGGCCGCGCGGGTCAGCTCGTCGAGCGTCGCCGCGACGGCCGGGACCTGGGCCAGGTCCGGCAGCGTGAGGGCGACGATCTCTCGCTCCACGGACGGCTCCACCACCACGGTCCGCGCCCCCTTGGGGCGTACGGACTCGATGGCGAGCGCCGGCAGGACGGCGACGCCCAGCCCGGCTCCGACCAGTCCGACCACGGCCGGGTAGTCGTCGGTCGCGAAGTCGATGCGCGGGGTGAACCCCGCCTCCTCGCAGACGTCCACGAGCTGGCGGCGGCAGCGCGGGCAGCCGGCGATCCAGGACTCGTCGGCCAGTTCGGCGATGCCCACCGACTCGGCGTCGGCGAGCCGGTGCGCCTCCGGCACGAGGCCCACCAGGCGGTCGGCGAGCAGGGGACGGACGACGAGGTCGTTCCACTCGTCGGGGCCCGCGCCGTAGCGGAAGGCCAGGGCCACGTCGCAGTCGCCCTCCCGCAGCATCTCCACCGAGCGCGGCGGCTCGGCCTCCACGAGCGAGACCCGGGTGCCCGGGTGCGCCGCGCGCAGGGCGGCGAGGGCGGTGGGAACGAGGGTGGAGCTTCCGCTGGGGAAGGAGACCAGGCGGACACGGCCGGCGCGCAGGCCCGCGATGGCGGCCACCTCCTCCTCGGCGGCCGTGAGGCCCGCGAGGATGCCCGAGGCGTGCCTGACCAGGGCCTCGCCCGCCTGGGTGAGCCGCATCTCGCGGCCGGTCCGGATCAGCAGGGGCGTTCCGGCGGAGGATTCGAGCGCCTTCATCTGCTGGCTCACCGCGGGCTGGGTGCAGCCGAGTTCGCGCGCGGCGGCGGAGAAGGAGCCGGTCGCGGCGACGGCGCGCAGGACGCGGAGATGGCGGGCCTCGATCATGGGTCGAGCATAAGCGAGTCTTGGGCCTTGCGGCGAATACTCATTCCTGACTTTGAGAAGGGGTGGCCTAGGGTGCCCGACATGAAGCTGATCAGCGTGAATGCCGGACGGGCCGAGGCCGTGCCGTACACCGACTCCCCCTCGGGCATGTCGGGCATCGACAAGCGTCCGGTCGAGGGGCGGGTACGGGTCGAGGCGCCGAGCGCGCGCGGGGTCGGGGCGAGCGGGCTCGCCGGGGACACGGTGTGCGATCTGCGCTTCCACGGCGGCGACGACCGGGCCGTGACCGCCTTCGCGCGGGAGGACATGGACGTCTGGGAGCGCGAGCTGGGCCGGCCGCTGGCCAACGGCTCGTTCGGCGAGAACCTCACCACGCTCGGGCTGGATGTGAACGGCGCCCTGATCGGCGAGCGTTGGCGGGTCGGTTCGGACGTGGTGCTCGAAGTGACGGGTGGCCGCATCCCCTGCCGTACGTTCGAGGGCTTCGTCCGGGAGAAGGGGTGGGTCCGCCGCTTCACGCGGTCGACCGCCGGCCCGGGCGCACTGCTGCGGGTGATCGAGCCGGGCGAGATCGCCGCCGGCGACGCCGTGGCGGTCGTGCACCGGCCCGCGCACCCGGTCACGGTCGCGCTCCTGCACCGGGCCGCGACCACCGAACGCGCGCTGCTGCCGAGCACGCTGGTCGCGGCCGAGTGGATGGAGTCGGGCCTGCTCCGGGTCGCGCGCACGTATACGGAGAAGTACGGCACAGGCGCGTAAGTCGCCTCCCGGGCCGGGCATCGGGGCCCGCGGAGGGCGAATCCAGGGCGCTTCGGGACAGGCCCGGGGGCGGGAAAGGCCCGTACGCCGCACGCTCACGCGGGGCACTAACGTGCCGCGTATGACGACTGCATTGATTACGGGCGCGACGGCGGGCATCGGCGCCGCCTTCGCGCGGAGACTGGCGGCGGACGGTCACGATGTGGTGCTCGTGGCCCGCGATGTGAAGAAACTGCGCGAGCAGGCGACCGAACTGCACGACCGCCACGGCATCGAAGCCGAGGTACTGGCCGCCGATCTGTCCGACGAGAAGGGGATCGCGGCCGTGGAGGCCCGGCTCTCCGATGCGCGACAGCCCGTGGACCTGCTGGTGAACAACGCCGGTTTCGGCAACAAGGGCCGGTTCCTGGAAGTCTCCATGGCCGACGAGTTGAAGATGCTGACGGTGCACTGCGAGGCGGTGCTGCGGTTGACGTCGGCGGCGGCGGAGTCCATGCGGACGCGCGGTCGGGGCGGGGTGGTGAACGTGGCCTCGATGGCCGCCTTCGTCCCGCGTGGCACGTACGGGGCGTCCAAGGCGTGGGTCGTGCAGTTCACCCAGGGTGCGGCGCGGGACCTGGGGGGTAGCGGGGTGCGGCTGATGGCGCTCTGCCCGGGGTTCGTCCGGACGGAGTTCCACGAGCGGGCCGGGATGGGGACGGACAACATCCCGGGCTGGATGTGGCTCGACGCGGACAAGTTGGTGGCGACGGCGTTGAGCGATCTGGCGCGGGGCAAGACGCTGTCCATCCCGGACCCCCGCTACAAGGCGCTGATGGGTGTGGTGAAGCTGGCGCCTCGCGGCCTGCTCGGAGGGGTCTCCTCCAAGGCAGGCCGCAAGTACGGACCGAAGTGACCTTCCGCCCCCGTGTGGGCAATCGTCCCGCTGGGGCGGTGGGGGTCCCCCGGACGAAGTCTGGGGGAGGGTGGGCACACGGGACGGCGCCGCATGCGGGCGCCTTCCGCACATGAGCCTGACCCGTGCCCCGGGGCCGTTGCGCGTTCAGGTACCTCGGAGGTGGACGTAGGGGGACGGGGCGGACGCCCGCCTAGGGCGCCGTTCCGTTGTGCCCACAACGGGGTGGGCTGCGAGGTCGAGGTGGGTCGTGGGGCCGTTTTGCCAGGTTACTTGGATGGTGCGGCCGGTGACCTGGACGGCTGCGAGGGTGGACGCGGGCGCCGGGGCGGGCTCTGCGGTGAGCGAGGCGAGGGTGACGAAGAGGCTCTCGGGGCCGCTGGTGGAGCCGTGCAGGGCAGCGGTACGGGTGTCCGGGCCGCCCTGGAGCGTGGCGCCGGTGGAGAGTTCGACCGGCTCGGTGGCCGGTGGAAAGCCGTGGACCGGGTGGAGTTGGGCCGTGGGGCCCTCGGGGGTGGTGGCCCAGCCGGTCTGGCGTACGGGAGTTCCGTCGGGCGCGCCGAGGACGAGGTGGGCGCGGACCTCGGCGCGGCCGTGGGCCAGGGTCGCGGAGAGGATCCGGATGCCGGGGAGCGGGGTGTGCAGGGAGGCGGCCCAGCCTGGGCCGGTTCCCAGGAGGGTCGCGGGGCCGCGCCGCGTGACCCTCCCGTCGAGAACCAGGGCGAAGTGGTTGTCGGGCTGGTCGGGCGGGGTGGTGGGGCCGGTGCGGGTGGAGTAGGCGTAGCGGGCGTAGCCGGAGTCGTCGGCGCCGGACGGGTCGCTGCTCACGTGGTTGCTGCCGTGGTTGTGGAGGCGGACGAGTCCATCGGCGGCGGTGGACTGTATGAGCAGCCCGGCGGGGGCGACGGGGCGCACGGTGTCGGCGCGTTCGGCGGGGAGGGGTTCTTCGGGGTCGGTCCAGGCCGGGTGGTCGGCGGGGAGGAGCAGGCCGAGGAAACCCTTGGCGGCCCAGTACGGGGAGGCGGGGCCGGAGTAGCTCTGGACGACGGGTTCGTACGGGCCGTGCCAGCCGAGGGTGAGCAGGTCGCGCTCGTCGGTGGCGCCCCGGTCGAGGAAGTACCGGAGTGTGCCGGAGGCGAGGCGGCGGGTGGCGCCGGGCGTGAGCGGGGTGTGTCCGGTGAGGGCCCCGAGCCAGGGGGCGGCGGCCGCGGCGAAGCGGTAGGTGAGGGAGCGGCCGTACGGGAGGGGGGCGCCGTCGCTGTCGAAGAGGTGGGCGTAGTCGTCGAGGTGGCGCCGCAGCCGGGGGCCGTAGCGGTCGAGGAGGTCCTGGTCGCCGGCGAGGTGGGCGTGCAGGACGGGGTAGAGGTGCAGGGCCCAGGCGTTGTAGTGGTCGAAGGCGCGGTTGTCGCCGTCGCTGTACCAGCCGTCGCCGAGGTACCACTTCTCGATGCGGTCGAGGGAGCGGTCGATGGTGGCGGCGGCGCGGTCGGTCTCGATGCCGGCGTCCTGGAGGAAACCGGCGACGGTGAGGCCGAAGAGCCACCAGTTGTTGTCGACCGGGGAGGGTTCGAGGGCGGGCAGCAGCCACTCGACGGTGCGCTGCCGGGTGCGGTCGTCGAGGCTGTCCCAGAGCCAGGGGCGGGTCAGTCGCAGTCCGAGGGCGACGGAGGCGGATTCGACGACGGCCTGGCGTACGTCGGTGAGGAGCGGCCAGGAGTCGGGGCCGTCGCCGCCCGGAGCCTCCGCGCCGGCGGCGAGGCCCTCGGCGTGAAAGGCGAGGTGGCCGTGCGGGTCCTCCCCCCGGGCGCCCGCGACGCGGAGTGCGGTGAGGAGGAACGTACGGGCGTGGCCTTCGAGGCCGTCGGAGCGGGCGCCGGACCAGCTGGGGCGGGGGCCCGGGAGGGCGAGGAGTCCGTGGCGGGGGGAGGCGTACGGTCGTACGGCGAGGAGGAGACGGTCGGCGGTGTCCTCCCAGTGGGCGCGGGTCCAGCCGGTGAACGGGCTGAGCTCACGGTTCTCGGGCGGCGTGGGCATGATGCTCCTGAGGCGGACTTCGGCGTCGCCGGGAATCATGAACGCGCCCCGATCGAACGTCAACAGCTCCGACCGAATGATCGAAATACCTTCGATTCGATCATTCGGCGTGAGAAGGTCTGACCACAAGGCCGGCGGACCGCCGGACCACCCACCACCGCAAGGGGGAGACACGCCGTGCGTGAGAGTGCCGCCGAACGACACGACCGACTGCTGGCCCTGGTGCGCGAGCGCGGTACGGCGCGCGTCGCCGACCTGGCCACGCTCCTCGGGGTCTCCCCCGTCACCGCTCGCCGCGATGTCGAGGCGCTGGCGACCAAGGGCCTGCTCGACCGGGTGCACGGCCAGGTCTCCTGGCCGGAGCGGCCGGAGCGGCCCGAGCGCCAGGGCGATCCGGGTGCCCGGCGCACCGGCGAGGGTCTGGTGCTCGGGCTGCTCGCGCCCTCCGCCACGTACTACTTCGCCGAGGTCATCCGGGGTGCCCACGAGGCCGCGGCGCGGGCCGGGGCCCGGCTGGTGCTGCGGATCTCGGACTACCGCCCGGAGGAGGACCGCGCGCGCACCGAGGGCCTGCTCGCGGCCGGCGCCGAGGGCGTGCTCGTCGCGCCCGGCTGGCGCGGGCCCGAGGACCGGCAGGCGTACGGGGACTGGCTGGCCGAACTGCCCGTACCCGCCGTGCTCCTGGAGCGCCGGGCCGACCCCGGCACGCCCCTCGACGCCCTGGACCGGGTGGTCTCCGACCATGGCCACGGCGTCCTGCTCGCCCTGCGCCACCTGCTGGAACTGGGCCACGGCACCCCACTCCTGGTGGCCCGCGGCGACAGCCCGACGGCGCTCGCGGTGCGCGCCGGGTACGCCGAGGCGCTGGGCACCCTGGACCTCGACGCGCCCGGCCCGGTGATCGATTCGGTACCGGCCGATCAGGACCCCGAGAGCTTCGAGCGCGCCGTACGGGCCCTGTACGAGGCGGTGACCTCCGGCCGGGTGAGCGCCGCCCTGGTCCACAACGACGTGGACGCGATCGAGATCGTCCAGCGTCTGGCGGACCTGGGGGTGAAGGTGCCGGAGGATCTGGCCCTGATCGCGTACGACGACGAGGTCGCCGCGCTCGCCGACACCCCGCTGACGGCGGTCGCCCCGCCCAAGCGCCAGGTCGGCAGACACGCCACGGAGTTGCTGGTGGAACGGCTGACGGAGGCGCACGAGGCCCCCGACGAGGAGCCGGCACGGCGTCATCTGAGCCTGTTGCCGCGACTGCGCGTGCGCGCCTCCTGCGGGGCTCCTTCGGGGGTTCGCCCCATCTGATCGATTCGATCCTTTTTCGATCAATCAATCTTTCGCTCTTGACTTCGCTCATAAACGGTCACAGGATCACGGCCACACACCCCGTGTCGCCCCCGTCCTTCAGGAGCCGTGTCGTGAGCCGTACTTGGAGCAGAACGTCCCGTGTCATAGCCGGTACCGCCACCGCCCTCGCCGTTCTGACGGCCTGCGGCGGCGGTGAAGGCGGTACCGACGCCGCGTCGAACGGGCCCGTGACCATCACCTTCTGGGGCTGGGCCAAGGGCTCCAAGGACGTGGTCGACGCGTTCAACGCCTCGCACAAGAACATCCAGGTGAAGTTCGAGGAGATCCCCTCCGGCAACGCCGGCGGCTACGCCAAGATCTCCAACGCGGTGAAGGCGGGCAACGCGCCCGACCTGGTCTCCATCGAGTACCCCTCGCTCCCCGAGTTCGTCAGCTCCGGCGCCCTGCAGGACATCGGCGGCGAGTTCACCGAGGCCGACCGGGGCAAGCTGCTCCCCCAGGCGGTGGAGCTCACCACCCTCGGCGGCAAGACCTGGGCCGTCCCCTTCGACGCAGCACCGCAGGCCTTCTTCTACCGCAAGGACCTCTTCGCGAAGTACAAGGTCGAGGTCCCCACGACCTGGGACGCCTTCAAGGCCGCCGCGGAGAAGGTGAAGAAGGCCGACGCCAAGGCTCGTATCGCCACGTTCTTCCCGGACGACCCGACCACCTTCGAGGCGATGGCCTGGCAGGCCGGCGCCCAGTGGTTCAAGGCCGAGAACGACACCTGGAAGATCAACACCACCGACCCGGCCACCACCAAGGTCGCCGACTACTGGCAGGGCCTGATCGAGGCCGACCTGATCCACAAGAACGCCTCGTTCAGCCCCGAGTGGACCGGTTCGCTCAAGAACGGCACCACCATCGGCTACCTCGGCGCGTCCTGGGGCGCGGGCGTCCTCAAGGGCACCCTGCCCGAGCAGAGCG
Organism: Streptomyces sp. NBC_01353; assembly: GCF_036237275.1. Lineage (GTDB taxonomy): Bacteria > Actinomycetota > Actinomycetes > Streptomycetales > Streptomycetaceae > Streptomyces. The sequence goes on from NZ_CP108352.1 coordinate 3,596,600, forward strand.
GCAAGTGGGCCGTGGCGCCCATGCCCAGCTGGGACGGCAAGCCCGCGAGCGGAATCCTCGGCGGCACCACCTTCGCCGTGACCAAGGACAGCAAGAAGACCGCGGCGGCCGTCGAGTTCGCCGAGTGGATGGCCACCACCGAGGCCGGCGTCAAGGCCCGTATCGCCTCCGGCACCTCCAGCGCCTTCCCCGCCGCGGCCGCGCTGCGCCCGGTCGCCAAGGCCGCCTTCGACGCGAGCTACTACGGCGGCCAGGACATCTACGCCCTCTTCGAGCAGTCCAGTGCCTCCATCAACCGGAACTGGACCTGGGGCCCCACCACCGGCACCACCAACACGGCCATCAAGGACCAGTTCGGCAAGGTCACCAAGGGCGGCCCGACGATCGCCGACGCGATCAGGACCGGCCACGAGGCGACGGTCACCGAGCTCACGAAGCGCGGTCTGAAGGTCGAGGGCTGACCGGATGAACGCCCGCACCCGTGCCGCAGCGTTCCTGCTGACCCCCTTCTTCGCCCTGTTCGTCGTGGTGATGGTCGTGCCGATCGGATACGCGGTCTGGCTCAGCCTGTTCACCGAGAAGCAGTCGGGGCTGGGCTTCGGCGGCACCGAGACCGTCTTCAGCGGGCTCGACAACTACACCGCGGCACTGGGTGACCGGGCCTTCCGCGAGGGCTTCGGCGTACTGCTCGGATACTGCCTCTTCTACATCCCGCTGCTGCTCGCCGGGGCCCTCGGCCTCGCCCTCCTGCTCGACTCGGCGCTCGCCCGCGCCCGCCGCTTCTTCCAGCTCGCGCTCTTCCTGCCGCACGCCGTCCCCGGCATCATCGCCGCGCTCATCTGGGTCTACCTCTACACACCCCAACTCAGCCCGGTCGTGAAGGCGATGGAGGCCGGCGGCATCGGCTTCGATTTCTTCTCGCCCGAGGGCGCACTGCCCTCCATCGTCAACATCGCGCTGTGGGAGTGGCTCGGCTACAACATGGTGATCTTCTACGCCGCCCTGCAGGCCATCGACCGCTCCGTCCTGGAGGCGGCCACCGTCGACGGCGCCGGCTCCTGGCGCATCGCCTTCAGCATCAAGATCCCGCTGATCCGCGCCTCGCTCCTGATGGTCTGCCTCTTCACGATCATCGGCTCCCTCCAGCTGTTCACCGAGCCGCTGATCCTCAACAAGGGAACGGGCTCCGCCGTCACCTCGACCTGGACGCCGAACATGTACGCCTACACCGCGGCCTTCGACCGCAACGACTACGGGCTGGCCGCCGCCGCGTCCGTCCTGCTGGCCCTGACCGCGGCGCTGCTCTCCTTCGCCGTCACCCGACTGACCGGCCGCCGGAAGGGGAAGCGCGCATGAGCCCGTCCCGCACCCGCCCCACGAACGTCTGGCTCTCGAAGACCGCCGTCAACGGCGCGCTCGTCCTCGCCGTCGTCTACATGCTCTTCCCGCTCGTCTGGCTGCTGACCGCCGCCACCAAGGACGCGGGCGATCTGCTGGCCGGCAACGCCTTCTCCTTCGAGGGCTTCGACCTCGGCGGGAACCTCTCGCGCCTCGCCGAGTACAACGACGGCATCTACTTCCACTGGTACGCCAACAGCCTGCTGTACGCGGGTCTGGGCGCCCTCGCCTGTTCACTGGTCAGCGTCGCCGCGGGCTACGCCTTCGACAAGTACCACTTCCGGGGCAAGGAGAAGCTCTTCGGCCTCGTGCTCCTGGGCGTGCTCGTCCCCACCACGGCGCTCGCGCTGCCCATGTACCTCCTCGCCAGCGAGGTGGGCATCGTGAACACGTACTGGGCCGTGCTGATCCCCGTCCTGGTCAACCCCTTCGGGGTGTACCTCTCCCGGGTCTTCAGCTCCGGCTACATCCCGGACGAGGCACTGGAGGCCGCCCGTATCGACGGCGCGGGCGAGCTGCGCACCTTCTGGTCGATCGGTCTGCGCATGATCATGCCGGGCTTCGTGACCGTCTTCCTCTTCCAGTTCACCGCCATCTGGAACAACTTCTTCCTCCCTCTGGTGATGCTCTCGGACCAGAAGCTGTACCCGCTGAGCCTCGGTCTGTACGCGTGGAACAGCAACGCCCACGCGGAACCCGACTTCTACCCCCTCGTCGTCACCGGGTCCCTGCTCGCCGTCGTCCCCCTCGTCGTCGCCTTCGTCTCCCTGCAGCGCCACTGGAAGGCCGGTCTGACCGCCGGCAGCGTCAAGTGAGGAGCCCGGGTTCCACGATGCACCCCGCCACCGACAACCGTCCGCCCCTCCTTCTCTCCATGGGCCCCGGCATCGCCGAACGGCTGCTGACCGACGCCCACCGCGCCCGCCTCACCGCCCTGACCCGCACCGACCCCCACCTCGTCGCCCACGACCTCGCCACGCCCGGCCCGCGCGTCGCCGCCGCCCTCGCCGAGGCCGAGGTCCTCCTCACCTGCTGGGGCGCGCCGCCCCTGACCGCCGCCGTCCTGGACCGCGCGCCGCGCCTGCGGGCGGTCGTCCACGCGGCCGGCTCGGTGAAGCACCACATCACGGACGCCTGTTGGGAGCGCGGCCTCGCGGTCACCTCGGCGGCGGCGGCCAACGCGCTTCCCGTCGCCGAGTACACGCTCGCGGCGATCCTCTTCGCGGGAAAGCGGATCCTCCCCTCGGCCCTGCGCTACGGGACGGTCCGCGCCGACGACGCATGGACGGCGGAGTCGGCGGCCTGGGGCAACTACCGGCGCACGGTCGGCCTGATCGGCGCCTCCCGGATCGGCCGCCGGGTCATCGACCTGCTGCGCCCCTTCGACTTCGAAGTGCTGCTGTACGACCCGTACATGGAGACGGCCGAGGCCCGCGCGCTCGGCGTGGAGCTGACCGACCTCGACACTCTGTGCGCCCGGAGTTCGATCGTCTCCATCCACGCGCCGCAGCTCCCCGCCACGTACCGGATGATCGGCGCGCCGCAGCTGGCCTCGATGCCCGACGGCGCGACCCTGATCAACACCGCCCGCGGCTCCCTGATCGACGAGTCGGCCCTCCTCCCCCACCTGTGCCGAGGCCGGCTCCACGCGGTCCTCGACGTCACGGACCCGGAGCTCCCACCGCCGGACTCACCGCTCTGGACGCTGCCCAACGTCCTCCTCACCCCGCATGTGGCGGGCTCGCTGGGCAACGAACTGCACCGGATGGCGGACCAGGCGCTGGAGGAGGTGGCGCGGTACGGACGGGGGGAGCCGTTCACGGACCCGGTACGGCCGTCGGACCTGACCAGGTCCGCCTAGGGCGTGGGCCAGGGCAGGCGAAGGCCCTGGTCCTAAACTGGAAGGGTCCCCACCCGGTCCGGGAGGCGTCATGACATTCGTACAGATAATCGATTGCAAGACCAGCCGGTTCGACGATCTGAACCGGCTCATGGACAAGTGGGTCGAGCAGACCCAAGGCAAGCGGACGGCCAGCCACAGTGTCATCGGCAAGGACCGCTCCGACTCCGACCACCTCGTGGAGATCGTGGAGTTCCCCTCCTACGAGGTGGCGATGACCAACTCACAGCTTCCCGAGACCGATCGCATCTTCCGGGAGATGGTCGCTCTCTGTGACGAGATGCCGACGTTCACGGACCTGGACATCGTGCGGGACATCCAGCTGTACAAGTCGAACTCGCGCCGGTTCTTCGAGCTCATCTCCTCCGAGGGCGAGCTTCCGCCGCTCGACGAGGTGCTCGCGGAGGGGTTCCACGACCACGATCCGACCACCGAGCAGGACGTCATCGGCATGGACGCGGTCCGCCGCCAGGTGGAGATGTGGCGTGGCGGCTTCGACTTCACCTTCACGATCCACGACCAGATCGCCGAGGGCGACCGGGTGTGCACGCGGTGGACCTGGCTGGGCACCCACACCGGCGACTTCATGGGGCTCCAGCCCACCGGCATGAAGGTCTCCATGACCGGCACGACCATCCACCAGTTCCGTCAGGACGGGAAGATGGCGGAGGGGTGGTGGCAGTACGACCTGCTCGGGCTCATGGGGCAGCTCGGCGCCGTGGAGGCGTAGGGAGATCCCGAGAGTCTCCCGAGAAACACCGAGGCCCGGTGTCCCCGCGACGGGGACACCGGGCCTCAGCTCTCAGCTACGTGCCTCAGTGGGAGTGACCGTGGCCGTGGCCGTGGCCCGCGTCCGCCGGCTCCTCTTCCTTCTTCTCCACCACGAGGGTCTCGGTGGTGAGGAGGAGGGAGGCGATCGAGGCGGCGTTCTCCAGCGCGGAGCGCGTCACCTTCACCGGGTCGATGACGCCGGCCTTGACCAGGTCGCCGTACTCGCCGGTCGCGGCGTTGAAGCCCTGGCCCTTGTCGAGCTCCGCCACCTTCGAGGTGATGACGTAGCCCTCGAGGCCGGCGTTCTCGGCGATCCAGCGCAGCGGCTCGACGGCGGCGCGGCGCACGACCGCAACACCCGTGGCCTCGTCGCCGGTCAGGCCGAGGTTGCCCTCGAGGACCTTGACGGCGTGGACCAGAGCGGAGCCACCACCGGAGACGATGCCCTCCTCGACCGCGGCGCGGGTCGCGGAGATGGCGTCCTCCAGACGGTGCTTCTTCTCCTTCAGCTCCACCTCGGTGGCGGCGCCGACCTTGATCACGCACACGCCGCCGGCCAGCTTCGCGAGGCGCTCCTGGAGCTTCTCGCGGTCCCAGTCGGAGTCGGTGGACTCGATCTCGGCCTTGATCTGGTTGACGCGGCCGGTGATGTCATCGTGGTTGCCGCCACCGTCGACGATGGTGGTGTCGTCCTTGGTGATGGTCACGCGGCGGGCGGTGCCCAGCACGTCCAGACCGGCCTGGTCGAGCTTGAGGCCGACCTCCTCGGCGATGACGGTGGCACCCGTGAGGGTGGCCATGTCGCCGAGCATCGCCTTGCGGCGGTCGCCGAAGCCGGGGGCCTTGACGGCCACGGCGTTGAAGGTGCCACGGATCTTGTTGACGACCAGGGTCGACAGGGCCTCGCCCTCGACGTCCTCGGCGATGATCAGCAGCGGCTTGGAGGAGCCGGCCTGGATGACCTTCTCGAGGAGCGGCAGGAGGTCCTGGATCGAGGAGATCTTGCCCTGGTGGATCAGGATGTACGGGTCGTCGAGGACGGCCTCCATACGCTCCTGGTCGGTCACCATGTACGGGGACAGGTAGCCCTTGTCGAAGGCCATGCCCTCGGTGAAGTCGAGCTCCAGGCCGAAGGTGTTGGACTCCTCGACGGTGATGACACCGTCCTTGCCGACCTTGTCCATCGCCTCGGCGATGAGCTCGCCGACCTGCTGGTCCTGCGCGGAGAGCGCGGCCACGGCGGCGATGTCGGACTTGTCCTCGATCGGACGGGCGGTCGCGAGCAGCTCGTCGGAGACGGCCTTGACCGCGGCGTCGATGCCCTTCTTCAGGGCGGCCGGGGAGGCACCGGCGGCGACGTTCTTCAGGCCCTCGCGGACGAGCGCCTGGGCGAGCACGGTGGCGGTGGTGGTGCCGTCACCCGCGATGTCGTTGGTCTTGGTCGCCACCTCCTTCACCAGCTGGGCACCGAGGTTCTCGTACGGGTCCTCGATCTCGACCTCGCGGGCGATCGTGACACCGTCGTTGGTGATGGTGGGAGCGCCGAACTTCTTGTCGATGACGACGTTGCGGCCCTTGGGGCCGATCGTCACCTTCACCGTGTCGGCAAGCTTGTTGACGCCGCGCTCAAGGGCGCGACGGGCGTCCTCGTCGAACTTCAGGATCTTCGCCATGGGAGCGATTCAGCCCTCTCGGAATTCGTGTGCAACTGGTGAAACGAACTGCGCCCCGGACGCCCGGTGCGGGGTCAGGGGCGCAGCTCAAGCATCGGGTTCGATACTTCGGTGAATTACTTCTCGACGATCGCGAGCACGTCGCGAGCCGAGAGGACGAGGTACTCCTCGCCGTTGTACTTCACCTCGGTGCCGCCGTACTTGCTGTACAGCACGATGTCGCCGGTCTTCACGTCGAGCGGCAGGCGCTCGCCGTTCTCGAAGCGGCCCGGGCCCACAGCGAGGACGACGCCCTCCTGGGGCTTCTCCTTCGCGGTGTCCGGGATGACCAGGCCAGAGGCGGTGGTCTGCTCGGCGTCGAGCGGCTGGACCACAATGCGGTCCTCGAGCGGCTTGATGGCAACCTTGGAGCTGGTGGTCGTCACGATCCGACCTCCCCCTTCGGAGATCTCACGGGGCTAACTGTCTGAGGTGGCGACCAGGTGGATCCGTCGTCGCGGGTGCCGGACCTGCCCGTCGCTGTGTTGGCACTCTCCAATGGGGAGTGCCAGAGCCGAGACTATGACTGTGGTTAGCACTCGGTCAAGCGGAGTGCCAATGCAGTGCGGTGTGGCGATTCGGTCTCGGTACGGACAACAGCGCCACGGAGCCGATGGTTCCGTACGAATGTGCGGGCATGAACACCTCCAGCCCGCCGGTGCGCACCGGCGCCGACGTCGCATGCGGACTGCTGCTCCTGGTCCTGGACGGCGCGATCTCCCTCTGCGCCGCCCTCTTCCTGGCCCTGCGGGGCTGGAGCGGCGCACCCGATCCGCAGGGCTCGGCGCCACCCCCGATGGACTGGGCGCCGGTGATCACCTTCGGCGTGATCACCGGCGCCGTGCTCCTGATCGCGTGGGCGATGCTGCGCGGCGGCTGGGTCTGGACGGCCGGAGGCCAATTCCTCGCGGCGGGGCTGCTCACCCTCGTCACCCTGCTCATCGCGGCGGAGGAGTGGACGACGGCGCATCCCGCGGCCGCGGACACACCGGCGTCGGCGGCCTCACCGCTCCCACCGGCAGGCGGTGCCTGGCAGGGTGCTTCCGTCCGGCACGGCTGAGGAACCGAACCGTCGCGCGTCCGCTGCAGCCTCACCGGTGCCACACACCCCGGCTTCCGGGCGACCGGCCAGTCCCTCGCCCTCCCCGCCGCCCACCCGCTCCGCCGCCTTCCGTCCCAGGCGTTCGATCGGGTCAACCGACGAGGCACACCCCGTCACGCCCAGGAGTGCGCCGACGAGCGCGAGGCCGGTCGCCAGCCGGCGCGCCCCGGTCACACGTAGTCCTCGAGCTTCGCGACCGCGTACCCCTTGGCCGTGATCGTCTTCATCACGCGCCGGATCATGTCCGGCATGGAACCCTTCCAGTCCTCCTTGCCCCGGAAGTGCGTGAGCACGATGTCGCCGGGGTGCAGGTCCCGGTCCCACTCGCGCCACTCCATCCGGTCGGGGAACGCCTCGGAGGCCCAGAGCGGGACCGCCTTGACTCCGCACGTCCTGGCCGCGCGCAGGGTGTCCTCGTTGTAGTTGCCGTACGGCGGGCGGAAGAGCGGTGGCCGCTTTCCGTACCGCTCCTTGATGACGTCCTGCATCCCGCAGATCTCCCGCTTCTGCTTGGCGTACGAAAGCCCGGGCAGGTAGCGGTGGTTGAGAGTGTGATTGTGCAGGGAGACGCCGGCGGCCTGCATCTTCTTGAAGTAGCCGTAGTCGTCCTTGACGACGTAGTCGCTCAGGAAGGCGCTGTACGGGATCTGCAGCTCGCTCATCATCCGCAGCAGTTCGGGGTCCTTCTCCGCGCCGTCGTCGATCGTCAGGAAGACGATCTTCTCCTTGGTCGGCACGGTGGTGAAGACGGGCGGCAACCCCTCGCCGTCGGTCTCGAAGCCCTTGCGGGTAGTGATCTTCGGCTTCACCTTGGGCGGGGCCGGGGCGTCCAGCGGGGGCCGGTCGAGGCCCCACTTCTTGGCGGCGAGCGCGCGGGCGGCCCGCTGCTTGCGGACCTTCTCGACGTACGCGTCGAGAGCGCCGGCGGCACCCTGCTCCTGCGGCTGTCCTGCGGCGGGCTTCGCGGGGCCCTTACGTGCGTCGTCGGTCTCCCCGGACGGTCCGGCACAGGCCGGGCCGAGCGCGGCGACGACCAGCACCGCACCCGTCGACCGTCTGAGCCGACGCGAGCGAACGGTCCGCACTGAAGGCATCTGTTCCTTTTGTCGTACTAGCTGCATGGCGCCGCATCCTGTCAGCGCCGACCCCCCGCGGACCCCCGACACCGCCGCCCGGACGCACACCATCCCCCGGCTGGCCCACAATGGGACGGGTGACCGACCTCGCCGCCTTCACCGCCCTGTTCACCCCCGAGGGCCAGACGCTGCTCGCCGCCCTGCGCGACTACGACCCCGCCCAGGAGCTGGCGGTCGCCTCACGGCTGCGCCGCGAGCACCCCGCTGAGCTGGTCTCCGCGGCCCTCGGGCAGGCCCGGCTGCGCCAGCGCGCGGTGGCGAAGTTCGGGACCGACGACGCCCACCGGATGTACTTCACGCCCAACGGGGTCGAGCAGTCGACCCGTGCGACGGTCGGGGCCTACCGCGCCGAGCGGTTCCGGGCACTCGGGGTGCGCAGCGTCGCCGACCTGTGCGGGGGGATCGGCGGGGACGCGATCGCCTTCGCCCGGGCCGGGATCTCCGTCCTGGCCGTGGACCGCGACCCACTGACGGCCGAGGTCGCCCGCGCGAACGCCACCGCGCTCGGGCTCGCCGACCTGATCGAGGTCCGGTGCGCGGACGTGACCGAGATCGACACGAACCCGTACGACGCCGTCTTCGTCGACCCGGCCCGACGCGGTGGGCGGGGGCGCATCTTCGACCCGGAGGCGTACTCCCCGCCGCTCTCGTGGGCGATCGAGGCCGCCCGCAAGGCCACGCACGCGGCCCTCAAGATCGCCCCCGGTGTGCCGCACGAGGCGGTGCCCGAGGAGGCGGAGGCCGAGTGGATCTCGGACGGCGGGGACGTGAAGGAGGCCGTGCTGTGGTTCGGCACCGCCCCCGGCGCCCGCCGCGCCACCCTCCTGCCGGCCGGCACGAGCCTGACCGGCCGCGACCTCCCCGACCCCGCGCCGCGCCCGGTCGGCCGCTTCCTCTACGAGCCGGACGGCGCGGTCATCCGCGCCCATCTCGTCGCTGAGATCGCGGAGGAGCTGGCCGGGGGCCTGATCGACGAGACGATCGCGTACATCACCGCGGACGCCCTCACCCCCACGCCCTTCGCCACCGCGTACGAGATCACCGACGAACTCCCCTTCAACCTCAAGAAGTTGAAGGCCCTGCTGCGCGAACGGGAGGTCGGCACGCTGACGGTGAAGAAGCGCGGGTCGGCGGTCGAACCCGAGGAGATCCGCCGCAGGATCAAGCCGAAGGGACCGAACTCCGCCACGGTCTTCCTGACCCGGGTCGCGGGCGCCCCGACGATGCTGATCGGCGGCCCGGCCGCATAAGCGCCTCGGGCACTGCGGGGCCAGGGCCTGTCCCGGGGCCCCGGCCATGATCCGCCGGACCGGTCCTAGGACGCGAGGCGGACGGCGAGCCGGTAGTGGCCCACCGCCTTCGTCACGCCGATCAGGCCGCAGATCCACAACCCCAGCGCGGTGCCCATCAGATAGACGACCGTGCCATAGCCGCCGAGTCCCGGGCCGACGAGCTCGGCGGGCGCCGCGAAGGAGACCCAGAGGCCCGCCGCGCACATCAGGAAGGAGAGCACCAGCCAGACGGCGCTGAGCACCGGCTCGCGCAGCCGGGCGTCGCCCACCGGGTCCTGGTCCAACGCCGCCCAGTGCAGCAGCCGTTCGCGGACCACCCGGTCCCGTCGGACACCACGGG